>JAAZAA010000262.1 GCA_012514535.1 Myxococcales bacterium
AGACGCTCCCATCGTACACCGTGAGGCCCTCCAACTCCTCATCCAACCCGTCGCACTTACCCCCGATCTCGTCATCCAGCGCATAACAGGCAGCCAGACCTGCCAAGGGACCACCAAAGAGTCCTCCTACCGCAAAACAGGCGGGATACACCGCCCGCTTGCATCGGTCCCCTGCGTTCTTGTCGATCGGCAAGGGTTATAGGGGAGGGATCGACGAGCTTCCAGGCGAATTGAGCCAAATGCTCGCGGCACTCGGTCCCCGCCCGCGGAAAGAGCGACTGCGGGCGGCCATCCTCCGGCTCACTGAGCACGCTCCGTACACGCCAGCGGAGCTCTCCGCGCTCCTTGGAATGAGGGATGTTGCCAAGCTGGTGGAGCGCCACCTCGGCCCTATGGTGAAGTCTGGACAACTCGAGAGGACGCATCCCGACAACTTGACTCACCCGCGACAAAGGTACCGCGCACGTCAAGCATCTCTCGGTGTGGAGACGAGCGCGAAGAGACCGAGCTCGTAGCGGTGCTTACGCCTTCAGCCGAGCGCTACCCGGTTACCCCGAGCTCGGACTCACCCGGCGAACAGCTCCTCCCCCCCGCGCGTCCGCGCGGCGACGGCGCTCCGTCGCCGCGCTCCGTCGCCGCGCGTCGCTCTCTGCGGCTCACTCCGCCGCGGGGGAGGCTTCCTTGCCCGTGCGGAGCTGCACGAGCTTCTCCTCTTGGAGGTGCCGCGCGGCGTCCGGATCGACGTAGTCCGAGTGGCAGTCGGCGCGCCCCTTGTCCGCTCCGACGGCCTTGCGCGTCTTCGAGGCGAGCTTGTGGATCTCCTCGGGGCTCAGCACGCCGCGCTTCTCGAGGATGGCGCGCTGCTCGTCCGTCAGCGCCGCGGACTTCTCCACCCGCGCGCGCTGGAAGCCGTCCGCCTTGCCGCTCGCGAACTCCGCGATCTCCTTGGAGATGCGCACGGAGCACCAGTCGTGTCCGCACATGGCGCAGAAGTCCGTGTCCACGTCGAGGTCCTCGTCGTGGAAGGCGCGGGCGGTGTCCGGGTCGAAGGACAGCTCGAAGTGCTTCTCCCAGTTCAGGGCCGCGCGCGCCTTCGTCAGCTCGTCGTCCCAGTCGCGCGTACCGGGGATGCCGAGGGCGACGTCCGCGGCGTGGGCGGCGATCTTGTAGGCGATGCAGCCTTGCTTGACGTCGTCCTTCTTCGGGAGCCCGAGGTGCTCCTTCGGCGTCACGTAGCAGAGCATGCTCGCCCCGTGGAAGCCGGCGGCGGTGGCGCCGATGCAGCTCGTGATGTGATCGTATCCGGGGAACACGTCCGTCACGAGCGGTCCGAGCACGTAGAAGGGGGCGCCATGGCACAACCGGCGCTGCAGCTTCATGTTGTACTCGATCTGATCGAAGGGGACGTGGCCGGGGCCCTCCACCATCACCTGACAGCCCTTGCGCCAGGCCTTCTCCGTCAGCTCGCCGAGCACCTGGAGCTCACCGAGCTGGGCCCGATCGCTCGCGTCCGCCAGCCCACCCGGGCGCAGGCCATCCCCCAAGGAGAAGGAGACGTCGTACTCCCGCATGATGTCGCAGATCTCGTCGAAGTGCGTGTACATCGGGTTCTCCTTGCCGTGCACCAGCATCCACTTGGCGAGCAGGGAGCCGCCGCGGCTGACGATCCCGATGAGACGATCCTTCACGTAGGGGAGGTGCTCCCGCAGCACGCCCGCGTGGATGGTGAAGTAATCCACCCCCTGCTTGGCCTGGTGGAGCAGGGTCTCCATGATGATCTTGTCCGTCAGATCCTCGATCCTGCGGCCCAGGATCATCGAGTAGATCGGCACCGTCCCGATGGGGACGCGGGAGTTCTTGATGATGGCCTCGCGGCAGGCGTCCAGGTCGCCGCCCGTGGACAGATCCATCACCGTGTCGGCGCCCCAGCGCTCGGCCCAGCGGAGCTTCTCGACCTCCTCCGCCGTCCCCGAGGACACGGGGGAGGCGCCCATGTTGGCGTTGACCTTCGTCTTGCCGGCGCGGCCGATGCACATCGGGTCGAGCTGGTAGCCGAGGTGCACCTTGTTGGCGGGCACGATCATGCGCCCGGCGGCGATCTCGTCGCGCACTTGCTCGGCGCTGAGGTGCGGCTCCCGCTCGGCGACCCGGCGCATCTCGGGCGTGACGACGCCGAGGCGCGCGTGGTCGAGCTGCGTCACCGGGGAGAACCCCTCCGGGGCGACCCAGCGCCCGTCGACCCGACGCCACCCCGCCGGCATGAAGTCCCAGGCGGTCTTGTCACTCGGCTCCGGCATCCCGGGCGTGTCAGGCGACGAAAAGGTGCGGGGGCCTCCCAGATCCGCCCGATTGGCGAAGGATCCAGGGTTCGTCCCCTCCCCTCGACTGGATGGATTGAAGGCTCCCTTGAGTGGCAGGTCGTAGCTCATCGTTCGACTCCCCTGGCGGCGTGGGGAGGAGCGACCGCTGCCACTCGCTTCCCTCCGCCGGCATGATCCGGATCAGGTTCAACGGGTACTTCTCAGTGGGCCGCGCCGTCGGGCGGCTCGGTCCACGCCCCGAGCGTGCCCTTACTGTAGGCGAGCCGTGGTGTCGTGACCAGGAGTGGGCCAGGAGTGGTCAGGAGGGGTGCCGGCGCCTTCGGCTGCCGACAGCCCGGCCGTTGCCTGACGTGGGGCTTGCGGGTAGCGAGTGACCCATGTCCCTCGTCACCATCAGCAGAAACCTCGGACGCAAGGTCGACGAGCTGCAGTTCACGGCGCCGGTCGCCCACGTCTACAACCCCCTCCGCTACGCGCGTCGCCCCCACGAGCGTTACCTGGAGCGCTGGGGCGGCGGTCCCAAGGAGGTGCTGCTGCTCGGCATGAACCCGGGGCCCTTCGGGATGGCGCAGACCGGCGTCCCCTTCGGGGACGTGACCCTGGTGCGGGACTGGCTCGGGATCGAGGGTCCGGTCGACGGCTCGGGCCCCTGCCACCCCAAGCGGCCCGTGCTCGGGTTCGACTGCCAGCGCAGCGAGGTGAGCGGATCGCGGCTGTGGGGCTGGGCCCGGGACCGCTTCGGCACGCCCGAGCGCTTCTTCTCCCGGTTCTTCGTCGTGAACTATTGCCCGCTCTGCTTCGTGGACGAGGGGGGCCGCAACGTCACCCCCGACAAGCTCCCGGCGCTGGAGCGCGAGCCCCTGCTCTCCCTGTGCGACGCGGCCCTGCGTCGGGTGGTCACCGAGCTCGAGCCCCGCTGGGTGATCGGCGTCGGCGGCTTCGCCCACAAGCAAGCCGCGCGAGCCCTGGCGGGCATGGACGTCTCCCTCGGCTCGGTCCTCCACCCGAGCCCGGCGTCCCCTCTGGCGAACCGCGGCTGGGCAGAGGAGGCGGAAAAACAGCTCCGCGAGCTCGGCATCGCCGTGCCGTGAGGCCGCCAGGACCCCGCCGATTCCACGCGCGCTTCAGGCCGTGTTAAGAGCGCCCCCGTGCTGCCTTCGTTCACCTGGGACGCCAGTCCCATCGCCTTCGAGATTCCCCGCGGCCCCCTGCTCCTCGTCGTGGGCGGGATCGCCCTCGTCATGCTCATCAGCGGCCTGGCCAAGCGTCAGGGTGACGTCGCGCTGTTCGGCCTGATGATGGGCGCCATCCTGGCGGTCGCGTCTCGGTTCCTGCCCGACCCCATCGGCATCCGCTGGTACAGCCTGCTGTTCGTCGGGGTGTTCCTGGGTGGCTACGCCCTGCTCAACTGGCAGATCCGCCGCGGCGGAGGCCCGGAAGAAGCCGCCGGTGACTTCATCGTCTACGGCGTCCTCGGCGTGCTGGTCGGCGCCCGCCTCGGCCACGTCATCTTCTACGACCTCGACAAGGCCATCGCGGATCCCTTCTGGGTCTTTCAGATCTGGACGGGCGGCCTCGCCAGCCACGGCGCCGTCGTGGGCCTCATCGTGGCGATGTGGCTGTTCACCAAACGCAGAGGCATCCCCTTCCTCGAAGGAGCAGACCGCTTCGCGTTCTCCGCGGCGTTGGGCGCGACCCTCGTGCGCATGGGGAACTTCCTCAACTCCGAGATCGTCGGGCGTGAGGTCCCCGATCAGAGCTGGGGCGTGCGCTTCCCCCGCTACGACGTGAACGCCCTCGAGGCGCCCCTGCGCTATCCGACGCAGCTCTTCGAGGTGGCCCTCGGCTTGATCGTGATGGCGGGGCTCTTCCTCGCCGATCGGTGGCTCGGCAAGGAGAAGCGCCCCCGCGGGGCCCTCATCTCCGTCTTCTTCGTCCTGTACTTCCTCGGGCGCTTCACCGTCGAGTTCTTCAAGGAGTTCCAGACCGGGCTCGACGAGACCTCCCCCCTCACCATGGGGCAGTACCTGTCCATCCCGGCCTTCCTGCTCGGCGTGATCGGGTTGGTGTGGACGTTGAAGCGGAAGGAGCCCGCGGGCTGGCCCCACGACGACGAGGACGACCTCGAGGACGAGGACGACGAGGACGACCTCGAGGACGAGGACGAGGACGACGAGGACGAGGAGGCTCCCCGCGGCAAGCTCTACGACCCGGACGTCGAGGAGGAGCTGAAGGCCGCGAAGCGGGGCGCCCGCGCCGACGACGACTGACGCGCGGCGCCCGCCGACTCGTCGGGGACTGAGCCTAACGGAGCGAAGCCCCCAAAGGCCCCCAAGAGAGCCCCCGCAAAAAGAGAGCCGAGTTCGGACGCGTGCGGCGGAGGAAGATGCCGCCATCGCCCGAACCCGGCTCCATGCCGGTTGCCCTCCTGGTCGCCGAACGCGACCTGGCTCCCGGCGCCAGCGCCGCTTCAGGTCACTCGGACTTCACGACCACGCCGAGGATGCTGTTGAACCAGACGTCGGTCGCTTCGCTGGCCCGGTCGTAGAAGATGTTCTGTTCGGACTTCTCGATCCGGTTGTCCCAGCGCAGCACCAGGTTCTCGACGGGCTTGAGCTCGAGGGTCACGGTCCCCGTCACCAGGCTGTTCCCCTCCGCGACCTCGTCGAGGGCGTCGGGATCCGTCAGAGCCCAGACCCCCGCGTCGACGTCCTTGAGGTACTCACCGCGCAGGGCCACCCCGAACATCTCCGTGACGGCGTAGC
This sequence comes from Myxococcales bacterium, assembly GCA_012514535.1. Lineage (GTDB taxonomy): Bacteria > Myxococcota_A > Polyangia > Polyangiales > Polyangiaceae > NIC37A-2. The sequence goes on from JAAZAA010000262.1 coordinate 5,087, forward strand.
CGACCGCGAGGCTCGCGCCCCAGAACGACGTGGAGTCCGCGTCCGAGCCCTCGTCCGGCTCGGCGATGTTGTAGTCGAAGTTGCCGACCATCGTGAAATCACCGGCCTGGAGCACCGCCACGAAGTCGAAGAACCGATCGAGGCCCGCGCGCCCGCCGCCCGGATACAGCTCCGAGTTCATCGGATCGATCTGGTGCATGTAGCCGAGGGCCATGTCGAGCCCATCGAAGGGCGTGAAGGTCACCTGGGCCGCCACCGCCGGGCGGTTGTTGTCCGGGACGAAGGGCTGGTTCGTCCCGTTGACCACCATGGCGTTGAAGCCGACGCGCTCGCTCGCCTGGTAGCTGGCGCGCAGACCCGTGTGCCAGAAGGGCTGCATGGCGTAGTACAGGGCGCCGCGGGTGTAGTTGAGGTTCTGCCAGCTCTCGGCCACCTCGGCGCCGAAGATCGTCCCGAACTGCCCGAAGTCGAGGGTGAGCTCCTCCGTGGGCGACCAGGTCAGGTAGGCTTGGGTGAGGGGATAGAATCGGTTCGATTCTCCCGAGCCGCTCTCGTCCCCGAAGAAGATCGGGTAGCCGGAGCCCAGCCGGAAGCTCGCCGTCGCCCCGATCTGCCCCCCGTCGTAGGTGATGTCCGCGCCGAAGAAGGACATGTTGAAGCCGTTGTAGGCGTCGTAGGCGCGGTGGGTCGGGAAGTGCGCGTGGTCACCGGGGCCGGGGACGGGGCTCGAGGTGTTGAAGGAATAGTAGGCGTCCGCGAAGGCGAAGATGCTGACCCCGCCGCTGTCCGACGGCGGCTCCGCCTCGGTCGCTGGAGGAGGCTCCGCGACCGCCGGCTCCGGGTCGTCCTCCGGGTCCTGGGCACCGTCGTAGACCGGCTCCGAGGACGACGCGGGAGGCGACGACGCCGGGGGGACGGCGTCACTCTCCACCGCCGGGGCCTCCGCAGGATCGGCCGACTGGTCGGCACCTTCCGGCTGCGGCGGGATCAGCGGCTCCCCTTCGTCGTCCTGGGCGAGGGCACCGGAAGCGAAGAGCAGGGTCGCGCCGGAAATCACTGCGGCGAGGCGCACCGCACCGGGTCGTTTGGCAGGCGTCATGTTCACTCCTTGGGCTTCAGATTCGCGACGCCCGTCCGTCGGGAGGTGACGTACGTCGCGGGGTCCGTGGGGCCTCTCGGCCCGTGGCTTTGTTTCCAGCCGTAGGTACCCGGCCCCAGGTTGCTGCTCGTTTTCGGAGCAGTTTCCGCGCCGACGGTGTGCGACAAACGGCTCACTTCCTGCTAATCATTGGAGATCGTTCGGGTTTGCGGCGCGGTCCTCGCGCCGGCCCCCGACGGCGCCGAAACAGGAAAATCGGCCGGCGGTGGTCCATCTCGTGTGATCCTCCGGTATTTCTCGGCTAAAACGGGCAACCACTCTCCGCAGCGACGGTCGCGAGTCGGAAACATTGGCCGCTGACCGCGCTGGAACGCCCCCCTGCGCCCCACGAGACCATGGCAGCAACACCACCGCATCACAGTCACAGTGGATCTCGCTTCCAGCTCCAGTACGACGGGCCCGCCTCCATCGTCGTCTTCCTGGTGGCCCTCCCCCTCTGCCTCGGGATCGCCCTCGCGTCCGGCGCGCCGCTCGTCGCAGGCCTCGTGGCCGGGATCGTCGGCGGCATCGTCATCGGCGCCCTCAGCGGCTCGCCCCTGTCCGTGAGCGGCCCCGCCGCTGGCCTGACCGTCGTCGTCCTCGACGCGATCCAGACGCTGGGGAGCTATGAGGCCTTCCTGGTGGCCGGGTTGCTCGCGGGCGCCCTCCAGGTCGGCCTGGGTTACCTGCGCGCCGGCACCCTGGGTGATTTCTTCCCGACGGCGGTCATCCGCGGGATGTTGGCGGGCATCGGCATCATCCTGATCCTCAAGCAGCTGCCCCACGCGGTCGGCTGGGACGCGGACTTCGTCGGCGACGAGAGCTTCGCCCAGCACAACGGGGAGACCACGTTCTCCGCCCTCGCCCACCTGGCGGACCACATCAGCTGGGGTGCGACGATCATCGCGGTGGTGAGCCTCGGGTGCCTGATCGCCTGGGAGCTGCCGACGATTCGACAGAGCCGCCGGCTGCGCCTCGTCCCTGGGCCGCTCGTGGCGGTGCTCGCAGGCGTCGGGCTCAACGAGATGTTCCAGCGGGTCGCGCCGGGCCTCGCCGTCGGCGAGGGGCACCGCGTCACCGTGCCGCGCTTCGACTCCTTCGAGGGGCTCAAGGCGGAGCTCTACTCACCCGACTTCGGGCAGCTCCTGTCGGGGCACGTGTGGGTGGTGGCCGTGACCATCGCCATCATCGCGAGCCTGGAGACCCTGCTCTCCGTCGACGCCTCCGACCGCCTGGATCCCCAGCGTCGGCTCACCCCGAAGAACCGGGAGCTGAAGGCCCAAGGTGTCGGGAACATGGTGTCGGCCGCCCTCGGCGGGCTGCCCATCACGGCCGTGATCGTGCGCAGCTCCGCGAACGTCGTCGCAGGAGCGCGCACCAAGCTGAGCTGCATCCTCCACGGCGCCTGGCTGCTGCTCTCGGTGCTGTTCCTCGCGAACACCCTGGCGCTGATCCCGCTGGCGAGCCTCGCCGCGATCCTGCTGTTCGTCGGCTTCAAGCTGACCCCGCCTGCGCTCTACAAGCGCATGTACAAGGACGGCTGGTCACAGTTCGTCCCCTTCGCGGTGACCATCACGGCCATGGTCCTGACGAACCTCCTGGTGGGCGTGCTCGTCGGGCTCGTGGTGGGGACGTTCTTCGTCTTCCACGCGAACTTCAAGACGGCCGTCTACACGGAGCAGGAGCGCGACCGGGTGCTCATCCGCTTCCAGAAGGACGTGAGCTTCCTCAACAAGGCGCGCGTGCGGCAGGTGCTCGAGAATATCCAGCCCGGCGCCGTCGTCGTCATCGACACCTCCCAGAGCGTGTTCGTCGACCGCGACATCCAGCAGACCCTCGACGACTTCTGTGCCCTCGCGCCCGATCGGGACATCACGGTCGAGGTCCGGGGGAGCGAGACGGGCGGAGGCGACGACATCCGGGCCGCTTGACGGGGCACACGGCCACGGCTCCCCTGCCTCGCCAATTCCCCCCTGACTGGAATTCTGCGAGACCCGGGGGAGAAATCCCGCACCTGTCGGTGGAGGGGGAACCTGAGCCACAGTCCTGGGGGAGATGCCCGCTCGTCCCTGCTTCCCGACGTCGCCCCCCACGGCATCGATCCACACCACGCGGATCCCAGCCGGGTCGACGCCACTCCCCCTGACGCCATCCGCCGCGGCGTCCCGAGCGAGCAGCTACGGCGCGGGGTAGCAGGTGCACGTGCCCTCCCTGCTCTCCTCGGTCCCGGCGAGCTCCGCGGGACGGCGGCTCCGAAGACGCACCGCTCCCCCTGCGCTGGGCAGGACGCCCTCCTCGGGTCAGGTTGAGGGAGATGGGCTCACCCCGAGCCCGCTTGCCAGGGGCGCCCCCCTGCCCGACAATTTTGGATCTCCACTCGCCCACTCCATGAAGCCCCAGGTCCTGATCGACGCCATCGTCCGCCAGACGACGGTGCTCATCGCGCGCCTCTCCACCGCCGGAGGCGTGCGCTCGCCCTTGGGGCACGTCGCCAACGAGGTCTTCGTCGGCCTCGTGACCGAGCTCGAGAACGAGGGCGTGAGCAAGAAGGTCATCGCCGACATGTTCGGGATGGCGCTCCGCTCCTACCGCCAGAAGGTGCAGCGCCTCGGTGAGTCGGCGACCACCCGCGGTGTCACCCTCTGGACGGCCGTGCAGACCTTCCTCGCGGAGCGGGGCACCGCGACCCGGGGCGAGCTCCTGACGCGCTTCCAGTACGACGAGGAGGCGTCCATCCGCGGCATCCTCAACGACCTCGTCGAGAGCGGGCTCATCCTCCGCAGCGGGCGGGGTGACGAGACGCGGTATCGCGTCCCCACCGCGGAGGAGCTCCGCGACCTCGGCGCCTTCGTCGAGGACCGCTCGCAGGAGTCCTACGCCGCCCTGGTCTGGGTGCAGGTGTACCGGGAGGGTCCCCTCAGCATGGAGCGCCTCGCGCAGCTCGTGCCCCTGCCCCAGGCCACCCTCGACGCGACCATCGACGCGCTCGTGGCGGACGCGCGGATCCGACGCGATCTGCGCGACGGCGTCGAGGTGTTCACGGCGGAGCACGTGCTCATCCCCGTGGGGGAGACCGCGGGCTGGGAGGCGGCCATCGTCGATCACCACCGCGCGGTGCTCAACGCGATCGCCGCGAAGGTGACGACGGGCACGCGCACCTCCACCCCCGCCGACGAAGTGGGCGGCACGACGCTCACCTTCGACCTCTGGCCCGGGCACCCCCGCGAGCAAGAGGTCCGGAGCCTGCTGCGCGCGACCCGCGCCTTGGTGCTGCCCCTCTGGGAGGAAGTGACGGAGTACAACCGCATGCACCCGGGCAAGGAGACCTATCAGGTGAACTACTACTGCGGGCAGCACGTGCTCGAGGAGGACGAGGGCGTATGAAGCCATCGGTTGCGTGGAACGTGATCCTCCTCGGCGTCGCGCTGGTGCTCGGCGCCTGCTCCCCCTCCGGGCCGCAGGTGGGCAGCCAGACGAACTGGTTGCGGGCCTGCGACTCGACGGACGAGTGCGGCGGACTCGAGTGCATCTGCGGCGTGTGCACGCTGCCCTGCGCGGAGCTGGCCTGCGGGGAGCTCCCGGACAGCGCCTGCGTCGCCTCGACCGAGACCGGCGCCATCGCGGTCTGTGGTGGCTCGGCCCCGCCGAGCGGGCTGTGTCTGCCCCGCTGCGACGAGGAGAGCTGCCCCGCGGGGACGAGCTGCCTGGCGGGGGTGTGCGCGCCCACGGGCACGCCCTCCGCCCGGGTGACGCTCGACCTCTCGGCGCGCCACCAGACCCTCGTCGGCCTCGGCGCCTCCCTGGCCTACTCGGACGACGTGATCGCCGACCACGCGCAGCGAGAGGCCCTCTACGATCTGGTGTTCCGCGACGGCGGCTTCGACGCGCTGCGGTTCCGCAACCGCTACGAGACCGACGACGACGACCTGAGCGCCACCGCGGAGATCATCGAGGCGGCGACGGAGCGCCTCGGGCGCCGACCGTTCCTGTTCATGTCGTCGGCGACGCCCCCGGCTGCCCTCAAGGCCAACGCCTCCCGCGTCTGCGAGGGCGGCGACGCGGCCTGCACCCTGAGCACCGTCGACGACGGCGGCTTCGACTACGCAGGCTTCGCGAACTACTGGCGCTCGGCCTTCGAAGCTTACGCGGCCCTCGGGATCGTCCCGGACTACTTCAGCATCCAGAACCACCCGAACCTCGTCTACGCAGAGGAGCACCGGGGTGAGGCGTGCCGCTTCTTGCCCGAGGAGGGCACCGCCAGCGTCACGATCGACGGGGAGCCGACCGACGTCGACTACCCGGGCTACCGAGAGGCCCTCGAGGCCGTGACCTCGTCGATCGCGGATCTCGAGGAGGTCCCCCGGGCCGCCGTCGCCGAGACCACCGGGCTCGTCACCGTCGGTGAGTACGTGCCGCCCCTGGATCCGACCACCTTCCAGGCCATCGCCTTCCACATGTACGGGGTGGACACGACCACCCCCAACGTGGAGGCCCTCGAGAACGTCCGGGCCCTGTCCGAGGAGCTCGGGATCCCGGCGTTCCAGACGGAGATCCAGGCGGAGGGCTTCGAGACCGCCGTCCTCGCCCACCACGCCTTCGCCAGCGCGGGTGGCTCGCTCTACCTGCAGAACGATCTGGTCACCACGAGCCTCGACGCCCCGCCGCTCTCGCTCGTCCTGCTGAGGGACGAGGGCGTTCAGCCCCAGGACCCCTTCCACGCCCTGGCGCACTACGCCAAGGGGACGGATCCCGGCTGGGTGCGGATCGACGCGGAGGGCGACTCGTCGCAGCTGCTCTCCTCCGCGTGGCTCGCGCCCGAGGAAGACGCCCTGACGGTGATCCTGATCAATGTGGGTTCGGACGAGCTCCGTGTCGAGGTCGCGCTCCCCGAAGACGTCCGCGCGGCGTACCCCCAGACCCAGGTCACGCGCACCGGCTTCGACGGTCTCGAGCGCCAGGTGTCTCTCGGCGAGCTCCCCGCGAACGGGGTCGTCCACCTGCCGACCCGAGCGATCGTGACGCTGCAGCTCACCGCCCCCTGAGGGATCCCGTCCCGACGAGAAGCAGCGAGCGCGTCGATCCGAGGACGACGCTTCGGCGCACCCGTCGGCCACAGCGAGCAGGCCCCGCAACGAGGGCGGGGCCCTGCGCGGCGAGATGTCGTCGGTGGGGCTCCTTGGTGAGTGTGCGGGCCACGGGTGCGCCCGAGCGGAACGCACCGGGGATGTCGTCCTACGTGGTGAGCACATCGGCGCTCCGGGCGCCGGGCGAAGACGTCTCGGGAGGCGACCCACCGGGCGCCATCGGCCTGGGCGAAAGTGGCGCGGGCGGAATCGTCCACCGGGCCCGGGAGCGAAGCCTCCTCTGTCGAGGCCTCCCCCAGGATGGCACACAAGATACAGAGATGACACTGATGCAGGTCATGCCCTCTGCCCCCGACGCGGACCTCTTCGAGGCCGTCCAGGCGGATCGGGAGGGGTGGCAGGCCCTGGCCTTCGAGCGCTACAGGGCGGCGGTCACCAGCCTGGTCCGGCGACAGTTCCGGGGGCAGCCCGACGACGTCGACGACATCGTCGCGGAGGCGTTCCTGCGTTTCCTCGAGCGGGCCTCTCGCGTACGTCGCGCCGAGAGCCTCCGCGCGTATCTCCTCTCCATCACGCAGAACACCGTGCGCGCCGAGATCCGCCGGCGCACCCGGCTGCGACGTGCCTTCGGGGCGCGGGACGGCAGCGTCGACGAGGCCCGATCCGTCGACGATCCCGCCGCGCGCGCCGCGCTGATCGAGCTCGGGGGCATCCTCGCGCGCATGGGCGAGAGCGAGCGCCGCGCTTACCTGCTCCGCGTGGTCGGCGATCTGGGGCTCGACGCCGTGGCGGACGCCCTGGGGCTCTCCCGCTCCACCGCGCAGCGCCGCATCTCCGCGGCGTCGACGTTCCTCCGCAAGAGCGCGGCTCGCAACGCGCTCCTCTCCGAGTACGTGTGAGCCTTGGGGAGGCCGTGCTTCCGCTCCCCGCCCTCGTCCGGCCGGGGGTGGAGCGTCCCGATCCGTTCGAGGCCTGGCGTCGCGGGGCCGTCAACCGCCGAGCACGTCCGCGATCGTGTAGCGCCCTGGCGCCCGCCCGAGCACGTAGCGCGCCGCGCTGATCGCCCCGCGAGCGAACAGATCGCGATCCGTCGCCCGGTGGGTGAGCTCGAGGCGCTCGGAGGGGCCGAGCAGGTGCACCGTGTGATCACCGATCACGTCGCCGCCCCGCACCCCGAACACGGCCATCTCCTCGTCCGTGCGAGCGCCCACCTGGCCGTCCCGCCCGCGCAGCTCCGCGAGCTCCGTGCGCACCTCCCGCGCCGCGTCCGCGAGGCGGATCGCCGTCCCGCTGGGCGCGTCCAGCTTCTTGCGGTGGTGCACCTCGACGATCTCCACGTCGAACTCCGCGCCCAGGCGACGCATCGCGTGCTGCACGACCTCGGCGAGGACCTGCACGCCGCGGCTCATGTTCGGCGCCCACACCACCGGCACCTTCGCCGCCGCCTGCTCCAGAGCGCGCTGGCCTCGCTCGTCGAGGTTCGTCGTGCCCGAGACGATGGCCACGCCGGCCTTCTCGCTGGCGGCGAAGAGAGGCGCCACCGCGTTCGCCACGGAGAAGTCGATCACGACGTCGGCGCCCAGCAGACCCGCGGCGATGTCCGCGCTCAGCTCCACACCGATGGCGCCGACTCCGGCCACCTCGCCCGCGTCCCGGCCGAGGGCGGGATCGTCCGCCGCGCAGATCGCGCCCACGAGCTGAATGTCCGGGGCGGCGTGCGCCAGCCGAGTGACCGCTTGCCCCATGCGTCCCGAGGCGCCGAAGACTGCCAACTTCATGGCGGCGGGTTTGCCAGCGGGAGCAGGCGGTTGCAAGTCAGCGTCGACGCAAGCTGGCCACGAAGTAGCCGTCGGTGCCGTGGGTTCCGGGGAGCAACCGGAGGCTGCTCCGATCCGGCGGAAAGACCTCGGCCACCCGCGGCGCGTCGAAGGGGACGGGCTCCAGCAGCTCGCCCACGCCCTCGAGCACCTCCTCGCAGGCCTCCCGCAACACGCTGCACGTCGCGTAGATCACCCGCCCGCCCGGGCGCGCCTGGGTCGCCGCCGCCCGGAGGATCGCTCGCTGCACGTCCGTGAGGCGCGCTGGATCTTCCGGGCGCAGACGGCGCGCGATCTCGGGGCGACGCCGCAGCGTGCCGTCCCCGACGCAGGGGACGTCGACCACCACCCGATCGAAGCCCCCCGGGAGCGCGTCTCCCGAAGCCTGGATCCCGTCCGCGGACTCGCCGGGGGCTCCCTCCGAAGCCTCGAGGGCACAGGGCACCGCGGGGGCAGCTCCTCGGGTCCAGTCGACGGCGACGGTCCGCGGACGGGGCAACCCCAAGCGCTCGAACTCGAGCCGGAGCTGCTCGAGCTTTCCGGGGTGCAGGTCCGTCGCCCAGAGCTCACCAGTCGGTCCGACGAGCTCCGCCAGGAGCGACGCCTTTTGTCCGCGCCCCGCGCAGGCGTCCAGCACCCGCTCGCCGGGCCGCGCTCCGACCGCCCACGTCACCAGCTGCGCCCCCTCCTCCTGCACGACGAACGCGCCCTCGGCGTACCCGGGCAAGCGGCGAGGATCCCCGCCGCCGCGGAAGCGATAGGCCCCGGGCGCGAGCGCGCTCGGCCGCGCGAGATCCGGATCACTCAGCCACGCGGGCGCCGCCGCTCCCCCCGCGAGGCGCAGGCCGACTCCGACTCCCGCGCCGTCGCCGCCGAGGAGGGCCGCGGTCTCGTCGTCGCCGACCGCGCGCGCCATGCGCTCCACCAGCCACCGGGGCGCGCTGCGCCGCAGCGCCACGGGCAAGGGTTCGAGCTCCGTCGCCGTGACCTTGCGCAACACGGCGTTGGCGAAGCCCGCCACGCGAGCGCCCCGGGCGCGCTTGATCTCCGCCACCGCCTCGTGGACCGCGGCGCGCTGCGGCACGCGATCGAGGAAGGCGATCTGGTAAGCGCCGACGAGCAGGTGGCTCGTGAGCTCCGTGTCCGCGCGTCGGATCTTGCCGAACCGCCCGAGCACCTCGAGGAGGTAGCCCTCCGTGCGCAGCACCCCGTAGACGAGCTCCGTCGCCAGCGCCCGATCCCGGGGATCGAGGCCCCCTGCGCGATCCAGCTCCGCAGACAGGGCCGCCGCCGCGAAGGCGTCGTCCTCCCAGACCCGACGCAGCACCGTCGCCGCGATCCGTCGCGCCGCGCTCATCCCGTCAGCTCGCCGATCTGCCCCGCGATGACCTCCCAGCGCTTCTCCACGTCGTTCTTGAAGGCGATGCCCATCAGGACGAGCAGCACGGCCATGCCCGCGATGTGCGCCACCTCCCGCACACGCATCGGCACGGGGCGCCGGAGCACCCCCTCGATCGCGAAGAACATGAGATGCCCTCCGTCGAGCACCGGGATCGGCAGCAAGTTCAGGAGGCCCAGGTTGATGCTCACGAGGGCCATCACCCAGATGAAGTACTCGGTGCCCTTGCGGCGCTCCTCCCCCGCGATCTCGTAGATCGTGATGGGGCCAGAGATCTCACTGAGGCTGAGCCGCCCCTGGGCCAGGCGCACGAACGCCATGGAGATGAAGCGCGTGACGGCGACCGTCTCGTCCACCGCCTTCTCGAAGGCGTACCGGATCGGCGTGGGGTGCTCGACCCGCTCCTCCAGCGCCAGCGGCAGCCACTGCTGCACCGTGTTCGACGCGCAGCCGAGGGCGCCCCACTCCACGAGGTTCGCCCAGCTTCCGCAGGGGAGCACGTAGCGGGCGAAGCGCTGACCCTGGGCGTCGACGAAGTCCTCCCGGCGGATCCGGAACGTGCCGGAGCGCTCCCGACCGTCTCGCCCCGAGATGAAGCCGAGCTGATGTTCTCGGTCCCGATCCGCGTCGAGCCAGTCCACCAGGGTGGACCACGCAGGGATCGGGTCTCCGTTGAGCTTCAGCAAGCGATCGCCGCGCCGCAGACCGGCCTCGTACAGGTACGTGCCCGCGGGCACCTCCACCGCGTACAGATCCGCGGACTCCATGCCCGTCCGCTCGAACAGGCCGACGCCCCGCGAGTGCGGCGTCAACGCGACCACGCCCGCCTCGAACACGGCCATGCGAGCGAGGCCGCCGAGCGCGTCCTCCACGGGCACGGGGCGCAGGTACGCCACGGGGACGGTCTCTCCGAGGTTCGCCTTGAACTCCCGCTCCAGATCCATGAAGCGCCGGATCGGCTGGCCCGCGACCTGGGTGATCACGTCGAAGGTGCGGAGGCCGGCGCGGTAGGCCGGGGACTCCGGAGACGAGATCCCCACGACGGCCGCCGGCGAGTTCGGCTGGATACCGACGGTCCCGTAGCTCTCCACGATGTCGAGCTGCAGGTGCCGCCGCCGCTCCTGGACGGGCACCTCCACGTCCACGTGGCGATTGTCGCGGAACACCTTGAAGGTGAGGTTGCCTCCCGGATTTGCCTCGACGATGCGCTTGAGCTCGTCGAAGGTGCCGATGTCCTCGCCGTCGATGGCCATGACGCGATCGCCGGGCTGCAGCTTGCCGTCCGCGGGGTGCCCGGGAAGCACCACGCCGACGGTGGGGGGCGCGAAGGGTCCGTCCGTGACGAACACGGAGAAGTAGAGCAGGACCGGGAAGACGAGGTTCATCGCCGGGCCCGCCAGCACGACGATGACGCGCTTGTAGGCGGGCAGGCTCTCGAAGGTCCGCTTGCGGTCCTCCGGCATCACCAGGTCGCTCTTGGAGGCCTCCAGCATCTTCACGTAGCCCCCCAGGGGCAGGAGCGAGATGCAGTACTCCGTCTCCCGACCGCGCAGCTTCAGGATCTTGGGGCCGAAGCCCAGGCTGAAGGTGAGCACCTTCACCCCGAAGGCCTTCGCGAAGAGGAAATGCCCGAGCTCGTGGACGAAGATCAGCGAGCTGATCAGGATGACGAAGTAGAGCAGGTCCATCGGGTCGAACCGCTGGAGGGCCCTGCACGAGGCCCCCACGAGGCGGCGCACGCTAGCATGCAGGCCCAGCGCCAGGTAGCGGCCCCAGGGAGCCGGCTCCGCCGTCGTCGGCGCGTCGCACCCTGCCGGCGTCGCGTGCCCGTGGCCGCCCGCGCCCGAGCGAGCTAGTCTGCGTCGTGGCTGAAGTCGTGGCTGAAAACGTCCCTCCGCTCCCCCGCGCCAAGGCGCCGGCGGACACCGAGGTCACCCTGAACCAGCTGATGATGCCCGAGCACTCCAACGGGCACGGCAACGTGCACGGGGGCATCATCATGAAGCTGGTCGACGAGACCGCGGCCATCGCCGCCATGCGCCACGCCCAGCGCCCGGTCGTCACCGTCGCGATCGACTCCATGACCTTCCGTGAGCCCGTACGCGTGAACGACCTCGTCACGTGCCGCGCGCGCCTCACCTACGTCGGCAAGACCTCGATGGAGGTCGGCGTGCTCGTCACCGCCGAGGATCCCATCACCGGCGTGACCACCCACACCAACTCCGCGTTCCTCGTCTTCGTCGCCCTCGGCGAAGACCGCCGCCCCACGGAGGTCCCGGCTCTGGCGCCGGTCACCGACGACGACTTCCGGCGCTTCGAAGAGGGCCTCGCGCGACAAAAGCAGCGGCTCGCCCGCCGCGCGCAGACTCCCTGATGGCCAGCTGAACGCCCCCGAGGTCCGCGAGCGCGGTCGCTCCCACCCGGCCCACGAGGTCCCCCGCTCCACCTCGTGGGCCATTTCAGTCTTGACGAAATTGGTCGCGGCCTCATCTTGTGGCGATTCCACCGCTCCCGCGCTGGCCTCGGCGTGGGTGAAACACTAGGTTCCCTCCGGGGGCCGGACCCCGGGCTGGACGAGCCCGGGTAGCTCACCGGCTCGATTTTCCGCCAATGCTCACCTGGGTTGCCAAAAAGTTCTTCGGCACGTCGAACGAACGCGCCATCGCCCGCATGAAGCCGCGGGTCCAACAGATCAACGCCCTCGAACCTGCGCTCCAGAAGCTCAGCGACGCCGAGCTGCAGGCCAAGACGGCCGAGTTCAAGGAGCGGCTCGACAACGGGGCCACCGTCGACGACCTCATGGTGGAGGCGTTCGCCGTCTGCCGCGAGGCGGGTCGACGCGTGCTCGGCATGCGCCACTACGACGTCCAGCTCATGGGCGGCATGGTCTTGCACGAAGGCAAGATCGCCGAGATGCGCACCGGTGAGGGCAAGACCCTCGTGGCCACGTTGCCGGTCTACCTGAACGCCCTCGAAGGCCGCGGCGTGCACGTCGTGACGGTCAACGACTACCTGGCGCGACGTGACGCCGAGTGGATGGGCAAGCTCTACAACTGGCTCGGCCTGTCCACGGGCATCGTCGTCAGCCAGCAGCCGGACTACGAGAAGATCGCCGCCTACAAAGCGGACATCTGCTACGGCCAGAACAACGAGTTCGGCTTCGACTATCTCCGCGACAACATGAAGGACAGCGCGCTGGATCACGTCCAGCGCAACCTGCACTTCGCCATCGTCGACGAGGTCGACTCGATCCTCATCGACGAGGCGCGCACGCCCCTCATCATCAGCGGCCCCGCGGAGCAGGCCAGCGAGAAGTATCGCACCCTGAACGAGGTCATCGTCCAGCTCGTCAAGGACGAGCACTACAACGTCGACGAGAAGGCGTTCGGGGCGACCTTCACCGACGAGGGCATCGAGCTCGTCCAGAAGCTGACGGGGATTCGGAACCTCTACGATCCCGTCCACGTGCAGTCGCTGCACATCCTCAATCAGCTGCTGCGCGCCCACGCCCTGTACAAGCGCGACCAGCACTACATGGTCTCGCCCGAAGGGCGCGTCCTCATCATCGACGAGTTCACCGGCCGCGTGCTGCCGGGGCGTCGCTGGAGCGATGGCCTGCACCAGGCCGTCGAGGCGAAGGAGAACGTGCGGATCCAGGAGGAGAGCCGCACGATGGCCACCATCACCTTCCAGAACCTCTTCCGGCTCTACAAGAAGCTCGGGGGCATGACGGGCACCGCGCAGACGGAGGCCCAGGAGTTCATGTCCACCTACAAGCTGGACGTGGTGCAGATCCCGACGAACAAGCCCGTCGTGCGCGTGGACCACCAGGACGTGGTCTACAAGACGGAGCGGGAGAAGTTCACCGCCGTCGTCCAGGAGATCCTGGAGATGCACGAGCAGGGACGCCCCGTGCTCGTGGGCACCACCAGCGTCGAGAAGAGCGGCGCCCTCAGCCGCATCCTGAAGCGGAAGGGGATCGCCCACCACGTGCTGAACGCCAAGCACCACGAGAACGAGGCCTACGTGGTCGCGCAGGCGGGGCGCAGAGGCGCGATCACCGTGTCCACCAACATGGCCGGACGCGGAACGGACATCATCCTCGGTGGCAACCCGGAGATGCTCGCGCGCCTCGACTTCAAGGAGCGCGGGCTCGATCCGGATCTCGAGCCCGAGGAGTTCGCCGCCACGGTCAAGCGCTTCGAGGAGAGCTGCAAGAAGGAGCACGATGAGGTGCAGGCGCTCGGCGGGCTGCACATCCTCGGCACCGAGCGACACGAGTCGCGCCGCATCGACAACCAGCTCCGCGGCCGCGCGGGTCGCCAGGGCGATCCCGGGTCCAGCCGCTTCTACCTGTCCCTCGAGGACGACCTGATGCGCATCTTCGCCGGTGACCGGGTGAAGAACCTGATGGACCGGATGGGCATGCCCGACGACGAGCCCATCGAGCACCCCTGGGTCACCAAGAGCGTCGAGAACGCTCAGCGGAAGGTCGAGGAGCGCAACTTCGACATCCGCAAACACACGCTCGAATACGACGACGTGATGAACGCCCAGCGGCGCACGCTCTACACGCTGCGTCAGCAGATCTGCCTCGGCCGCTACGAGCCCGAGGAGATCGACGAGGCCGGAAAGCCCACGGGACGGACCCGCAAGGTGCCGATCGATCCTGAGATCGCGGACCGCTCACGACCGCTGGTCGCGCAGCTCGTCGCCATGTTCTGCGAGACGCCGCCGACGCCCGTCGACTCCGATGGTCGCCCTCGCGCGCCCAACCGGGACGAGCTCGCCGCCGCCGGCAAGCTGGTGGACCTCGAGGGCCTGCAGAGAGAGGCCTACACCCTCTGGGGCGTGAAGCTCGACCTCGAGACGCGCAAGGCCCGCACGCCCGACTCCGTCTTCGACGAGCTGAGCGAGCTGGTCGCCCACGGGCTCACCGAACAGCGGGAGCGCCTGCTCGATCTGATGGATCGCGTCATCAGCGCCGTGGTCGAGGAGAGCTGCCCCGCCAACAAACCGCCGGAGGACTGGGACTGGAAGAGCATGCACAATGCCTTCCGGGAGCACTTCGGTGAGGAGTTGGGGCCCGAGATCGAGAATCTCGGCGATCCCGAGAGCATCGCCCGGACCATCTACACCAAGGCGGAGGAGCTGTTCCTCCAGCGCGAGAAGCAGCTCGGCTTCGATCTCATCCTGCGCGTGTTCCGCCTGCTCTATGTGCGGGCGCTCGACAAGGCCTGGGTCGACCACCTCCAGAACATGGAGCACCTGCGCGACGGCATCGGCCTCCGCGGTTACGGGCAACGTGACCCCAAGAACGAGTACAAGAAGGAGGGGTACAACCTCTTCCTGAACATGATGGCCAACGTCTCGAGCACGGTGCTCCAGAACCTGTTCGAGGTGGAGGTCCGACGTCAGGAAGAGATCGAGGCGATGGAGCGCGAGGCCGAGCGCCGCAATCAGGCAGAGCTCGAGCAAGCGGTCGCGCGTCACGTGGGAGACCCCACGTCTCAGCCGCCTTCGCCCGCCCCGGCGGAGCAGCTGGACACCCTGCGTCGCAACGCGTCCGTGTCGCCGCCCGTGCGCCGCGCGGAGCCCAAGATCGGGCGCAACGACCTGTGCCCCTGCGGCTCCGGCAAGAAGTTCAAGACCTGCCACGGCGCCGCCGTCGACGAGGACGAGCCGCCGCGCGCCGGCGTCTGACCGAGCCTGCGTGGGGCCGATCGGGCCCGCTCCCCTCGGAGCCTCTGAGCCGCCTGGATTTCCGGGCGGCTCAGTCGTTTTCGGGGCTGTCGAACGGCACTCCCACCGAGCGACGCGGCACGAGCGGCGCCGTCGGCTCAGAGCTCAGCCGGCGCCCGGATCCGAGTCTTCGACGACGCGCTGGGAGGCCGCGACGGGCTCCGGCTGCGCGTCCGGCACGCTCCGCTTCGCCGCGAGGGCGCGCCCCGCCCTCCCCGCCAGCTCACGGGATCCCGCGCTCAACCGGTCGAGCCAGCGGCGGGCCCACATGAACTGGGTTCCCAGCAGGGCGAGGCCCGCGGCGATGGTCAAGATCCCCGGGCCGGGAAGCACGAGCAGCGCCACACCGACGAGCACCAACGTCGACCCCGCGACGAAGACGAAGACGCGCTGCACCTGCCGGTACGCGGTGGTGAGCAGCGAGCTGAGCTCGGGGGACAGGGGTGGGCCTTGGGGTGAGTCAGCGGGCTTCGCCGAAGCAGGCGCCAGCAATGACGCCAACACTCCGATCAGCAGGATCCCCCCGATCATCACCAAGGAGGTGCCGGCGGGGACGTGATAGTGGCGCGAAACGAGCATCTTGAGACCGATGAACACGAGCAAGAAGACGAGGCTCGTCTTCAGGTAAACGAACTTGTGCATGATCGCCGCGAGGGCGAAGTACAAGGAGCGCAAGCCGAGGATCGCGAACACGTTCGACGTGAACACGATGAAGGGATCCTGAGTCACCGCGAAGACCGCGGGGATGGAGTCCACCGCGAACATGATGTCGGTGCTCTCGACCAGCACCACCGCCAGGCCCAGGGGCGTCACGGCGCGCTTGCCAGCCTCCTTCACGATGAAGTGATGGTCGCGGAAGTCCTCCGTCACCGGGAAGAGGCGCCGCATGACCCGCACGAAGAGGTTCCTGTCGAGCTCCACCTCCTCCTCGCGGGTCACCAGCATCTTGAAGGCGGTGATCAGCAGGAGCGCCCCAAAGACATAGATCATCCAGCTGAGGCTGTTCATCAGCGCGAGGCCCGCGCCGATCATGGCGCCGCGCATGACCAGCGCACCCAGGATGCCCCAGAACAACACGCGGTGCTGGAACTGATCCGGCACCCGCATGTACCCGAAGATCATCGCGATGACGAAGATGTTGTCGAGGCTCAGGGACTTCTCGACGAGGTACGCGGTGAAGAACTGCAGGGCCGCTTGGCGGCCTCCGAGGTTGTGCCCGGTGGTCTGGCCGATGCCGAACCAATGCTGCTCGTACATCACGTACAACAGCACGTTGAAGGCCAACGCGAGCGCGATCCAAAAGCCGGTCCAGGCGAGCGCCTCCTTCGCCGAAATCACGTGCGGTCGGCGCTGCAGCACACCGAGATCGAGGGCGAGCAGCAGGAGCACCAACGCAAGAAAACCAACCCAGAGGGGGAGCGTCATTCGAGTTCGAATCCTTGGGCAGGCGGGGCGAGAGCTGCCGCCGAACCACAGCAGGCGGAGGGTAGCACAGTGTGCTCTGCCGGCACTCGCGTGGTAAGAGGCGGCACCGGATGATCGACGCGTTCGAGCTCACCAAGGACTATGGAACCGTCGTGGCGGTCCGCGACGTCACGTTCCACGTGGGGCGCGGAGAGGTCGTCGGTTTCCTGGGCCTCAATGGCGCTGGCAAGACGACCACCTTGCGGATGCTGGCGGGCTCCCTCGGACCGACCTCCGGGCGTGTGGTCATCGCCGGCCACGATCTCGAGCGCGAGCCCCTGCGCGCGCGCGGCTGTCTGGGCTACTTGCCCGAGGCAGCCCCCCTCTACCCGGAGATGCGGGTGCGCGAGTACCTGGAGTTCCGCGCCCGAGTGAAGTCCATCCGCGGCTCCAAGGTGCGCGCCGCCGCGCGCGAGGCCGCGGAGCGGGCGCGCGTCGTCGACGTGATGGAGACCCTGATCGGTCACCTCTCGAAGGGGTATCGCCAGCGCGTCGGATTGGCCGAAGCGTTGCTCGGGCGCCCCCCGCTGCTCATCCTGGACGAACCCACCGCGGGCCTCGATCCGAACCAAATCCATGAGGTCCGCGAGCTGATCCGAGACCTGGGCGCCGATCACACCTTGCTCCTCTCGACGCACATCCTGCCGGAGGTGGAGGCCACCTGCGACCGGGCCCTCGTCATCCACCGGGGCCGCCTCGTCGCCCAGGGCACCCTGGAAGAGCTGCGCAGCCAGCGCACCGGCAGCGGCGCTGAGCTGCACGTGCGCGGAGACGCGCAGCGCGCCCGAGCGCTGCTCGGCGAGCTCCCCTTCGTGCGCTCCGTGAACCTTGGCGCTCCACGAGAGGCCGCGGCGCCCTCCGCACCGACGACGGAGCTCGTCGAGCTCGAGGTCCGTTTCGATGCCCCGCCGACGGAGCCCGAAACCACGGCGGCGGCGACCTCCGGAGCCGACGTCGACGGCCAGATCGAGGACTGTGTGCGCGCCCTGGTGAACGCAGGCTTCGGGGTCCGGCGCGCTGGGCCGCGCCGGGCCGCGCTGGACGAGGTGTTCCGCAGCTTGACGTTGCCTGCCGCCCCCGACGGCGAACGGGACGCGACCGGAGGGAGCGCTTCGTGAGGGGCCTGCTCGCCGTCTATCGCCGCGAGATGCTGAGCCTGTGGGTCACCCCGCTGGCGTGGCTCCTGCTCGCGACCTTCCTGCTCCTCCAAGGCGGCGTGTTCTACAGCATCGTCGTGCACTTCGTGCAGATGCCGGACCTGTCGCTCGACGCAGGTCCCCTGCCCGCCTACTTCGGCCAGAACTCGGTGCTCCTCTCGATCACGCTGCTCTTGCTGTGCCCCGCGCTCAGCATGCGCACCTTCGCGGAGGAGCGCCGCAGCGGCACCATCGAGTCGCTGCTCACCGCGCCGATCGGCGCGTCCGCCCTGGTGCTCGGCAAGTACTTCGCGGTGCTCTCCACGTACACGCTGATCTGGGCGCCGACGGTGCTCTACGCGGTCATCCTGCGCACCACCGGGACGGTCGACTGGGCGGTGCTCGGGACCAGCTATCTCGGCCTGTTCCTGGTGGGAGCGAGCTACCTGGCACTCGGGATCCTGATGAGCGCCGTCACCCGCAGCCAGCTGATCGCCCTGATGCTGGCGATCTTCGTGCAGTTCGGGATCTTCGTGCTCGGCATCGGCGAGTACGTCTTCGATCCGGGCCCGCTCCAGCAGCTCTGCGCCCACGTCTCCCTGTCGACGCAGCTGGACGAGATGTCGAAGGGGATCGTGGACCTGCGGCGCGTGGTCTTCGATCTCTCTTTGGTGGGTTGGGGCTTGTTCGTGACCACCCGCGTCGTCGAGTCCTGGAGGTGGGGATGAGCCGGGGGGCGCTCGAGTGGGTGACGTCCACCTGGCGGGGCTTGCTCGCGTCCCCGCGCTGGTTGGCCGCGCTGGCGGTGCTCGCCGCGGGGGTGCTCGCCGTCCAGGCGAACGTCCTGGTGGCGCGCTACTACGCGCGCTGGGATCTCACCAGCGAAGGCACCTACACGCTGTCCCAGCCGACCCGGGATCTGCTCGGATCGCTGGAGGAGCCCCTCGAGATCACCGTGTTGCTCAGCCGGAGCGATCGGCTCCTGGTCGACGTGCGCCACATGCTCGACGCCTACCGCGCCATCGCGCCCGATCTGCGGATCGAGTACGTCGACCCCGACGCGGAGCCCGCGCGCTTCCTGTCGCTCCAGCAGCGCCACGGCATCGCGGCTGGCGCCACCCAGGACGGGCGCCTGATCACCGACGCGAGCCTGATCATCGGTCGCGACGACAGGTTCTGGTTCGTCTCCGCCGACGAGCTCGTGAGCTTCGACGACGAGGGGTTCGCGCAGCCGCGGATCGAGGCCGCGCTCACCGAGGGCATCGCGCGGGTCGTCGCGCACGAGCGGGATCGCATCTGCTTCACCTCGGGGCACGGCGAGCTCTCCCTCGAGGACGGCAGCTCCCAGGGGCTCGGCGAGCTGCGCCACCGGCTGGAGCGCAGCAACTTCGACGTGGACACGGTGGACCTCGCGGGGCCCGCCGGACGCGCTCGGCACGGTGGTCGTCCCTTCACGGGCTGCCACCTGGTGGTCGTCGCCGGTCCCGAGCGAACCGTGCCGCCGGGCGCCGCGCGCCTGCTCGAAGAGCACGTGGCCAGCGGAGGCAACCTGCTGCTGCTGCTGAACCCGGTGGTGGACGACGACGGCCGCCTGCGCCCCTCGGGGCTCGAAGGCGCGGCGCGGCTGGCGGGCATCGACATCGAAGCCGCCTTCGTCATCGATCCCGATCCGGCGAGCCGCCTCCCCCAGGGCATCGGGGAGGCCTTCTTCGCGCGCCCCAAGGTCCACGGGATCACGCGCGGTCTGGCCCTGAGCGAGGAGCGGGTGGAGGCGCGACCGCTCCTGATCGCGGCGCAACCCCTGGGCACCACGCCCGAGTCCGTCGCGCTCCCGCTGCTGCAGAGCAGCTCCGAGGCCTTCGCCGTCGACGATCTTCGGCCCCTCCAGGCCTCCGGGGGACGCGCGGCGCCCCGGGGCGAGCGTCCCGGGCCCCTCGCCCTCGCCTATGCCGCGGAGCTCCCTGCGCCGTCTGGCCCAGCCCCGCGGGGCGCGCGCCTGGTCGTGGTGGGCGCAGCCAACGTCGCCTGGTCCCGGAACTGGCGAGATCCGGCGCTGTTCGGCACACGCCTCTTCATGGAGAACACGATCGCCTGGCTCGCCGATCGTCCTGCCCTCGTCAGCGTGCCCGAGCGGCCCCGCCACCCCGCTGGGCTCAGCGTCACCGAAGAGTCTCTGTTGGAGATCCAGCGCTACGTCCTGATCTACATGCCGCTCACGGCCGCCCTGAGCGGCCTGTTCATCCTGCTACGGCGCCGCCGGACCGAACGTCTGTCGCGCCGAGAGGAGGCCGCGTGAGCCTGCGTCGCGCCCGCTGGGTGACCGGAGGCCTCGTCGCGCTGGCGCTCGCTTCGAGCGTCGCGGTCGTGCTCACCTCACGCAGCGTCACCACCTCCGAGCGCCTGGCGCGCCAGAACAACGTGTTTCGATCCTGGCGCCCCGCGGAGCTACGGCGCGTGCGCGTCGCTTCCCTGGAGAGCCCGACGGAGTCACCGATCCTGTTGACGCGCATCGCCGAGAGCACGGATCCCCACGACTTTGCCCTCGGCGCGGAGGAGCCCAGGAAGGCGGACCCGGGCGCCGTGGCCGAGCTCCTCGGCGCCCTCGAGTTCGCCACCTGGCTCCGTCGCATCGAGCCCGCAGAGGTCGACCGCCAATCCTTTGGCCTCCAGGATCCCGAGCTCGAGGTGGAGGTCACCTTCCGGGGCGTGGACTACCGCCTCGTCATCGGCGGCGAGGCACCGAGCCCTCAGGGCGGTCGCTACGCGGAGCTGACGGGCACGGGCGTGCCCGAACCGGGGGTGGGCGTCGTCGCGGCGGAGTTCGTGGCGCAGCTCCGAGTGGACGTGCGCGCGTTCCTCGGACGCCAGCTCCTCCCCTACGCCAAGAGCGAGATCGCACGGATCGAGCTGGAAGGAGAAGGGGGTGAGCGCACGCTGGTGCGGGATCCGCGGGGATGGCGCGTGGGCAACGCCGACGGACCGCGCGCTGCCGCGGAGGTCGTCGACGGGATGTTCTTCCAGATGGCTCGGGTCACCGCCAGCCGCTACGTCGACCTCGAGGGAGCGCGGGAGGCTCTGGGCGAGCGCTCCGTCCAGCTGACGCAGGTCCCCAGCGAGGGTGCTCCTGTGCGCGTACGCCTCGGCGGCAGCTGTCCCGAGGCATCGGACGAGATCATCGCGCTCCGGGAGACGGATCCGGTCGTCGCCGGGTGCGTCCCTGCGACGGTGCTCCCCGCGCTGCTGACGTCCGCCGAGGAGCTCATCGATCGCTCACCGTTCCCGTTCCGCCCCGACGAGATCGATCATTTCACCCTCGTGGAGGGCGACGCCGTCGTCGAGGCCGTACGTTCCGGCGCTCGCTTCGATCTGGTGCGCCCCCGACGGAGCGAGCTCGAGCTGGACGCGGGCAACGACTTCCTGCAAGCGCTCGTCTCGCCGCAGGGGGAGCTGCACCGCGAGGCCGTGGGCTCCGGGAAAGCCGTGGATCGGAAGGCCTTGGGGCTCGCGCCTCCCCGAGGGAGCGCGACGGTGCGCGGCCTCGTGGAGGGCACCGACGAGGCGGTCGATCTGACCGTCGACTACGGCCACCCGGACGCGTCCGGGCGCGTCTGGCTCGAGCGGAAGGACGACGGCGTCTTGCTCGCCCTCCCGCGGCAGCGAGCCGCCGCCTTCTCCACGGACGACACCTGGACCCGGTCGCGGAGCGTGCTCCACGTGGAGGAAAACCAGATCGAGCGGGTGTTGGTGCGCTCCGGCGGGGCGACCTACGTCGTCGAGCGCGCCCCCGACGGAGGCCTGCGCCTCGCGCGACCCGAGGGCTTCGAGCTCGACGGTGGCCTGGCCTCGGACTGGCTCTCCGCGCTCCACGATCTCCGGGCCGTGCGTTGGCTGCCGCGCGGTCCCGCTGCGGATCGCGCGGCTCCAGAACGCGCTGGCCCCGATCGCGAGGGCCTCGAGGTCGACGTCACCTATACGGAAGGGGACGAGCGACGGCGCCTCCGCTTCAGCGCGGGCGCGCGCACGGTCGGGGGACACCTGGCGACCCTCGACGAAGAGGGGAGGCGGAGCACCTTCGTCCTCCCCAGCGCCACCTTCCGGACGCTCACCACCCTGCCGATCAGCCGCCTCACCATGTCCCCCGACGTCGATCACCTCGAGCGGATCGTCGTCGAAGCCCAGGGTCTGACCGCGACCCTCGAGCGGCGCGCAGGGGAGCTCGTCTCCGCAGACGGTCTCCTCACGCCGGACGGCGCGTCAGCCCTGGAGCAAGCCCTGCGAGCCTTGCACCCCCTGGCCGCCGTCCACGTGGGCCCACCGCAGGCGAGCGATGGGCTCGCTCGCCCCGCCCTCGTCCTGTCGGGGCGCACACGTCGCTTGGGGCGGGAGCCGGAGACCTTCCGCTTCGTCTTCGGGCGGGTCGGCACCTGGCAGGGGCGCACGGTCCAGTTTGCCCGGGCCGACGGCGTCGAGGCCACGTTCGCCTTCGACCACGACCAGATCCAGGCCTTGCTCGACCTGCTCTGAGCAGCGGCGAGGAGCCCACGACGTCCAGCGCGGGGCCGCACGGGTCGGCCTGCGCAGCGCGGAGGGACGTCAGTTCAGAAGCTGCTCTTCGTCCTTGCCGCCCCGACGCCAGATGGCTTCCCAGTTGTCCCGATAGGCGCTGGAGGCGACCTGCGCCGGCCCCTTGCGCGCGCGGGTGCGGCCCGCTCCCTTGCTGGGGGGGACGAGCTCGGCGCTGGAGACCTCCGTCTCGACGTCGCACAGGAACGGCGCGCCCCGACGGGGCCGCAGCTTCACGACGTCGCCCTGCAGCGGCTTTCCGTGCTCGAGGGGGCGGACCTGGCCGGCTTCGATGCTCTGATTCCGTGCTCGCAGCACGTGCAGCCCCTTGCCGTCCTCGGTGACGCCATGGATGAGCACCACGTCGGAGGATGCCTGGGGCGGCTTCTTCTGGGAGGTGTCGTCGGCCACGGGTCGATTGTACCACGACTTTTCGGGAGGGCCCGAGCGGTCGCTTCACTCCTCCGCGTCGGGTCCGTCGGGCGCGGAGACGTCCATCCCGATCGCAGCGCCATGCACCCAGCCCTCACCCCCCTTGGTGTCGTACTTCACCCGGTACCACTCCTCCTGGCGGGCCGTCACGATGACGCGGGTGCCGCTGGTCAACCGCGCGCGGATCTTTGCCGTGCTGTTGGGTTCCCGTCGAATGAGGGCCACGTTCCAACGAACGGTGGCGCTGCCGCTCGCGGGCACGATGCTGCTGCTCTTCACCAGCTCGGGACGCTCGAACTCCACCAAGGCGTACACGGTGTAGCTCGGATGGCGAGCCTCGACGCCCTTCCAGGAGAGGTCGTCGACGCTCCGCCGCACGCAGTCGAGCAGCCCCTTGACCACCGCCGAGGGGAGGTCGGTGCTGCGACCGCTCTTTACGTCGTTGGCGCGGCGCGCCTTGAAGTCGACATCGACCCCCACGGAGAGCTTGCCGATCGCGTTCTCCGCCGCCGGGCACGTCGCCAAGGACCGCAGCGCGGGGCCCAGGAGGGCTTCCGCGTCGAGCTCGCCACAGTCCTTGATCGCCTTGCCGTCGGCGTCGCGACAGCTGGTGATCTTGTACTCCTCGATGACGAGCCGCTCGCCAGGGGTCGGCGGCTCCGGCTCCTCGGCGGCCGCCCCCTCCCCGTCGCTCTGCGCTTCGGTGGCCTCCTGCTCGGCGAGCACCTCTTGCCGTGCGCCTTCGACGGGCGCGGACGGCACCAAGCTCACTCCGGCGAGTCGCGGCCACACGACGCCGATGGCGAAGCCGATCACGGCGATCAACCCGACGCGCCCGAGCTGCACGCCCTCCGCGCGTCCGCCATCGCCTCGCTCCGGCACGATGATCCTCGGTCCCCGGCTCATCCTTCCTCTTTCAAAACCAGTTCACGGGACGCCGCGCCCCCCGCCGCCGACGCCTTCCTGCCCTTCCGCCGCGACGTGTTCGCGGCCACGAGCAGCTCCGCGACGGGGCCACGGGCGCGGGCGTTCGAGTTGATGGGTCGACTGGCGTGCACGACCCGCGGCTTGAAGGAGCCGTACAGGGCCCGCGTCTCCTTCGTGTCCGAATTGGAGAGCACGACGGCGACCCGTCGCGCGGCCAGATCTCCGAACAGGCGCGCCAGGCGGTGATGCTCGTCGTTGCCGAAAGGCTCGCTGTGATACGAGGTGAACTTCGCCGTCGTGGAGACCGGCATGTACGGCGGATCGAAGTAGACCGCGTCCCCGGGACGCGCCCCGGCCACCACGCTCTCGAAATCGGAGACGAGGACCTCCACGCCTTGGAGCACCTGCGCCACGGCGCGCAGGTTGTCCGCGTCACAGATGTTCGGTCGCTCCTGGCGCCCGAAGGGCACGTTGAACTCCCCGGAGCGGTTCACCCGGTACAGGCCGTTGTAGCCCGTCTTGTTCAAATAGATGATCCGCGCGGCTTTCCTGGCCAGGGTGCGCGGCCGCAAGGCGCGGATCCGGTAGTACTCCTCCTCGGAGTGGCGCATGTCGCTCAGCGCGGCGATGACCGACTCGACGTCGTCGCGGATCGCCGCGTACATCTGGATCAACTCGGAGTTGCGGTCCGAGAGCACCGCCCGCTGGAAGCGCCCCTCCGCCGCGAGGGCGAAGAAGACGGCGCCGCCGCCCACGAAGGGTTCGTAGTAGGTGTCGATCTCCCGCGGCAAGGCCGCCAGGATGTCGGGCACGAGTCGCCGCTTGCCCCCAGCCCACTTCAGCACGGGTTGCGGCCGCCTCGTCATCGCGACTCGTGTAACCCGCTCGGCGATCCTCGTCCAGAGCGCCCGCGACGACGCGCGACCGTCGACGGTTCCACCTCGAGGCGTTTCATCATTTTCTGGAGGCCGAACCGAGACAGCCCGAGCAGCTCCGCCGCGCGAGTCTGGTTTCCCTCGGTCCTGCGGAGGGCCGTCTCCACCAGCTCCCGCTCCAGGGCGTCGACCCGGGTGCGCAGGTGCAAGGTGTCGGGGGCGCGGGGCAGCTCCGCGGCCGCCTGAATCTCCGGGCTCAGGTGCTCGAGCCGGACGAGCCCTTCCGTCAGCACCAGCAAACGGCGCACCTCGTTCTCCAGCTGGCGGACGTTTCCGGGCCACTCGTAGCGCAGCATCGCACCGAGCGCCTCGGGGGTGAGCTCGAGCCCGCGCCCGGCCCCGTGCAGATCCGCGAAGCGACGCACGAGCAGGGGCAGGTCCGCCGCGCGCTCGCGCAGCGGGGGCACGCGCAGGGCGATCACGTTCAGACGATAGAAGAGGTCTTCGCGGAAGAAGCCGGCCTCGACGCGCTCACGCAGGTTCCGGTGGGTGGCGGCCACCACGCGCACGTCCACGGCGCGCGCTCGCTCGGAGCCGACCGGGCGGATCTCGCCGTTCTGCAGCACGCGCAGCAGCTTCGTCTGCATGGCCGGCGGCATCTCCGCGATCTCGTCCAGGAACAAAGTGCCCCCGTGGGCGACCTCGAACAGACCCGCCCGCTGACGCGCGGCGCCCGTGAAGGCGCCGCGCGTGTGCCCGAAGAGCGTCGACTCCAGGAGCGGCTCGGGGATGGCGGCGCAGTTCTCCGCGACGAAGGCCTTGCCCCTGCGGGGACCGTTGTCGTGGATGGCGCGGGCGACGAGCTCCTTGCCGCTGCCCGACTCTCCCTGCACGAGGACGGGCACCTCGGAGGCCGCCACCCGATCGACCACCCGCAGCAGCGCCAGGATCGGCTCGCTCTGCCCCACGATGGCGGAGTAGTCCCCGCGGGTCTCGCGGGATCTATCCAGCTCCCGCTCGGCGAGCTCGAGCTCCACCTCCCGGCGCGCGAGCTGCTCGGCCATGCGCGCCTCCGCACGCTGGGCCCGTCGCGCCGCGCGTCGGAGCCGGAGCTGATCCCGTGCATCGGCGATGGCGACGGCGGCGAGGGTGGCCACGAGCTTCACCCAGGCGAGCTCCGACGCGCCGAAGGCGCCCCGCCGCACCCGATCGTCGAGGTACACGACGCCCTGGGTCTCGCCGCGGGCGATCAGCGGCACCGCCAACACGCTGCGCAGCTTCAGGGCGTGCACACTGCGGTGCACGTCGGAGAGCTCCCCCGCGGCGTCCACGGCGACCACGGGGGCGCCGCGCTCGAGCGCTCGTCGCGCCAAGGTGTGGCTCAGCTCCAGCTGCGCTCCCTGGAGATCACCCCGGGCCAGGTTGCGGGCTGCCCGCACCACGAGGCGCTCTTCCTCACCGGGCGCTCCCTGGGGCGCGGAGGGGGACGGCGGCGCCCGCAGGAGCAACAACCCCCGCTCGACGCCGGTCCAGAGCAGCAGGGCGTCGAGCACCTGCTCGAGGAGCGGCTTGAGGCGCTCTCGCGTGCCGAGGCTCCGCACGAGGCGCTCGATCTCTTCGACCTGCTCCGCGGCGAAGCGGCTCCCCTCGGGGGCGGAGGCCAGGGCGACCCAGTCGAGGGCCTGTGCGTGACGCTGGAGCTCGTCGGGGGTGCCCGCCAAGAGCTCCCGCGCCGCGGCGCGCGCGCTGGAGAGGAGGCGGCGGGCGTCCTCGCTCCGTCCCAAGCCGACGGCCAGGCGAGCGCCGCGAGCAAAGGCCGGACCGCGGACGACGCCCAAGTCCGGCGTCGCTGCGAGCGCGAGCAGCGCTTCGAGGATTCCGTCCGCGCGCTCCGTCGCGCCGCCGACTCGACGCCCTTCGATGGCGGCGTGGGCCCGGGCTCCCCACCATTCGACGCGGACCTCCGTGGAGGCGCTGCGGGCCAAGGTGTCGAGCTCCGCGACCTCGACGTCGATCCCGTGGGCGAGGAGCCGCGCGCCGACGCGCAGGCGGTCGTCCGCGGTCCCCCTTGCGAGGCCGCGCGCGGCCTCTTCGGCGTGGAACGCGGCGAGCGCGGAGTTGGAGGTGAGGCCATCGCTGAGGGACAGGTGCACGTAGCTGACGCAGATCGCGTCGCTGGCTGCCCGGGCGCGCCACAGGGCCTCCTCGGCGGCCTCGACGAGCTCGCTCTCGGCACCCAGCAGGGCGTAGCTGGCGGCTCGCGCCAAGGCCGCGCGGGCCGCCTCCCCTTGCCGCTGCAGCGCCTCGAACAACAGGGTCGCTCGCTCCGCCGCCGGGAGCGCGACGCGCAGCTCGCCCCGATCGGTCGCCGCGGCGGCCACTCCGGTCAAGTAGGTCGCCTCCTCGAGCAGGGCTCCGGCGCGCTCGGCGCGGAGCGCTGCGCGCTGAAAGGCCGCGAGGGCGGCGCTCGGCCGCGCCTCCGCGTGGCAGAGGAGACCCTCCACCCCTTCGAGCCGGGCGAGCTGCTCCTCGTTGATCGCGAGGCTCCGGGCCTCCTCCAAGCGCGCCCGCGCCGTCGCGACCTCCCCACGGGCGAGGGCCACGAGCGACTGGGTCTCCAGCAGGGGCGCCGTGGGCGCGTGCCCTCGCATGTGCGCCTCGGCCTCCAGCACCTTGCCCGCGTCCAGGAGCTCCCGTCCCTCCTGGGCAGCGCGGAGCGAACCGAGCTCTCCGTCGGCGTCCTGCAGCGCAGCGAGCTCGGCGGCGGCCGCGGTGCGATCGCCCAGGCGGCGCGCGGCCAGGGCCGCTTCGATCCTCGCCATGGGCACCGGGCAGCGCGACGCCAGGAGGCGAGCGCGCGCGTACTCACCTCGCAAACGCCAGGCGCGAGCGGCCGCGACGCCCAGCTCGCCGTGCAGGTCGGGCAGGTTCTCGATGCGCTCGAGCACCTCGAGGGCGACGGGGAGCTCCGCCAGACGGAGCGCGAGCACGGTGGGATCGTCCAGGCGCGCGTTGGACTCCGCCGAAGCCGACTGCGACGCGCCCTGGGGCGCCTGCGCTCCGTCGGTGGGGGACGGCGAGCCCAGCAGCTGCGCGCGGCACAGCCCCTCGAGGGGTCCCTGGTCTGCGAAAGCGAGCAGCCGCGTCGCCAGAGCGGGATCGCTCTCCGAGGTCACGGTCCAGGCGGCAGCGCTCGGGCCCACCACGCCCACGAGCCACCGCCGCTGCTCCTGGACGCGCGCCTGCCGCAACGGGACGCGCTCCGCTCGTCCCGATGGCCCGTGCTTCGACGACTCCGTCGTCGACGACTCCGTCGTCGCCGATTCCGTTGGCCCGATGACGTCGCGACCGGCGCGCCAGGCGTCGAGCCACTCCCGCAACCACTCGCCGGGCGGGCCCTCCACCAGCACGTCCACGACGGCCGCGCCCGCCACGCGCCGCAGCTCCTCCTGGCGCACCCGCAGGTACTCCCGACGCACCGTGCGGCGACGGCGCTCGGACTCCCACCCACCGGCCCAATCGAACAGGGCGCGTCCACGGGAGAGCAGCCACTTCACCGAAGGGCGCAGCGCGGGGTTGTCCGCCAGGAGCGGCCGCAGGAGCTGTTCGTAGGGCTCAGGCAGCGCCGTCGATCGCACCGCGTCCACCAACCGCTCGGCGTCGCGCAGCGAGGGCACCAAGAGCTCCGCGAACGTCGCCGCGAGGGCATAGAGATCCCGAGCCCGTCCATCGCCCCGCGGGCCCCCTTCTTCCCGGAGCCACACCTCGGGGGCCCAGTACCGCGGCGTGCCGCCCCGAGGTTCCAGGGCGCTCGCCTCCGCCTGCAGCCCGAGATCGATGAGGGTGCCTCGCGGCGCCTCCTCGGATCCGTCGACGAGGACGTTCGAGGGTTTGAGGTCCCCGTGCGCGATCCCCGCGGCGTGCAGCTCCTCGAGGGCGTCCGCCAGGTCCCGGAGCAGCAGATCGAGCCGCGACGACGTCCCCTCGAGCCCCGCTCGATCGAGGGGTGTCCCCCGCACCATCCCGAGCACGAGGAACGGCGCGGCGACCTCGTCTTCCAGCGCCCAGGGCACCCGAGTCAGGCGCCCGCCCCCGAGGACGGTGACCAGGGACGGCGCCCGGGCCACCGCGAGACATTCCGCTTCCCGCGCCAGGAGCACCCCGTCCGGCTCCAGGCCGATTTTCACGGCGTAGGCCCGACCCGTCGGGTCCTCCGCTCCCCACACCCGCGCGCTCGCGCCCCCGCCGAGCTCGCGCGTCCAGCGCATGGGCCGGTCGCCCCAGAGCCAGCACTCGTCAGGCGCAGCGGCTGGATTTGCCAACTTGGTTGTCATCGAGCGGGGAACCCCAACCAAACCAGGGTATCCCGCTCCTGGGCAAGTGGTCAACCGAGGTGGCGGAGCGCCCTACGGCGCGGCGCGGCGCCGCTCCCCTTCCGGGCTGGGGAGCAACTCCGTCCGAGCGCAGCAGGGCGCAGCTCCGCCCGCACGCACGCACGTCTGGCTTCAGGTCCCCCGCAGGACGCAGCACCACCAGAACCCTCCAGCCGCTGGCTCAGGCTGGAGCCGGCTGGAGCCACCCTCACGCCGGCTCCCCGACACCCCGAGGGGGCCTCTCCGAGCGGGAGAAGCTGGCGCTCAGCTGTCCATGTACAGCTGGAGGTGCTCGCGCAGCACCTCCTCCGTCACGCCGGTGCGAATGTGCTCACGAAGGGTGTCCGCCAGGGCCAGCAGGAGCTCGTCCACGCCCTTCTCCTCGATGATCTTCCCGAGCAGGCGACGCGCAGGCGGCGTGTCGTCCTCCCGGAGGAAGGCGCGTACCTCCTCGACGGTGATGTCCCCCTGAAAGTCCAAGTACAGGTTGTCCATCAAGTAGCGGACGAGCTCGTTCATCATCACCCTCCTGTGCGCTCGACCTCCCGGCGAGGTTCGTGGATCGGAAGACTCAGAGCTATACCCGCCCTCGTCGCGCCCATGCAAGCGAGGCGCCGCCCGAAGCGCGACGCCTCTCGGTCACGTCAACGCGCGGCGCCCCCTCGTGCGTCCCCCAGCGCACGCACGGGAGCTCACCTGGTTCACCTGCCGAGGGCTTCCGCGCGGTTCACGATGCGCGGCGTGATGAAGATCACGAGCTCACCCCGCGTGTCGCTCGCCCGGCGGCGCTGGAAGAGCAGGCCCAGCAGCGGGATGTCCCCGAAGAAGGGCACCTGATCGAGGTTCCGGCCCGTGTTGCGGGTGAAGATCCCACCGATGACCGCGGTGTGGCCGTCGAGGACGAGGAGCTCCGTCTCCGCCTCGCGCTTGAGGATCGTTGGGTCACCCCGCGCCGACGTCTGGTTGAAGTCGGGCTCGTCGCGGTTGATCTTGACCCGCATCTGCACGCTGCCTTCGGCCGTCACGTGAGGACGGACGAGCAGCTGCAGCTTGGCTTCCTGGAAGATCGTCTGCACGCCCTGCGCGCTCACCTGGGAGAACGGGATGAGCGTGCCCTGGGAGATGCGCGCCTCGAGGTTGTCCAGCGTGAGGACACGCGGGCTCGACAGGATGCGCAACATGCCGCTCGACTCCGCAGCGGAGAGACGCACGGCGAGGTTCACCGTGTTGTCGATGGAGCCGAAGGTGAGGCCGAGGGCACCACCGGAACCCGTACCGACGGCGGCGGGCAGGTTCACGGCGAAGTTCGGGACCGGCACCCGCTGCGCGAAGGGGCTGAGGCCCTGAGTGGGAGTGTTGGCGTCGTAGCCACCACCCGTGGCTCCGATGGAGCTCGGGAAGACGAGGCCGGTCGGGTTCCCCGTGGCGGCGGACATGTTGGCGTTGCCGCCCCACTGGATACCCACGTCCTTGAGGTAGCGGCTCGTCGCCTCGACGATGCGCGCCTCGACGAGCACCTGCGGCGTCTGGGTGTCGAGGGCGCGCACCAGCTCCTCGACCTGATCGAGGGCTCCGGATACGTCCCGGGCGACCAGAGTGTTCGTGCGGTCGTCGATGGCGATCGAGCCGCGGTTGGACAACAGCACCGACGCACGCTCGGCCATCGTCCGCGCCCCCGCGTAGCTCACGGGGATGAGGCGCGTCTCGATCGGCGCGAGCTGCACCTCCTGGCGGCGCCGCGCGATCTCCATCTCGCGCTCTCGCTCGAGATCCGAGAGGGGCGCCACACGCACGAGGTTGCCCCGGCGCACCATCCCGAGCCGCTTCGACTGCAGCACGACGTCGAGAGCCTGATCCCAGGGGACGTTCCGCATGCGGATCGTCACGGTGCCGCTCACGTTGTCGGCGACCACCAGGTTCACCTGGCCGACGTCGCCGAGGAGGCGCAGCACGTTGTGGATGTCGGCGTCCTTGAGATCCAGGTCGATGCGACGCCCGGTGTATTGCCCGGCGGCTTGCCCCAGGATACCCGGGGCGAAGGCCCCCGCCTCGTCCGGCTCCTGCGCGGCCTCTCCGAGGCCCTCCACGCCCGTGTGCAGCGCAGGGAGATCCTCGAGTCCCTTCTCGACGTAGACGGTCTTGGAGCGACGCGCCGCGAGCCCGTCACGGCCCTTGCCCGTGAGGCTCGAGGGGAGCGCCCCGGGCTCGAAGAACGACCACACGAGCCGGTTGCCCTGCTGCTCCGCGGAGCTGGTGACCTTCGTACTGCGCTCCACCTCCACCACGACGTCCCGTCCTCGGGTGTAGGACGACACGGCGTGCACCCCGCCGCCGAAGGCGCTCACGTCGAGGGTGCGGGTCAGCTGCTCCGGCAAGGCGGCGTTGCGGATGATGAGCGTCGAGCGCCCGTTCGCCCCGTTGTCCCGGCGGAACTGGACTCGCCCGGTGAGCTCGATGGTCACCACGTCCCGGTGACTCTCGTGCTGGAAGTTCACGTCCATCACGCGGGCCAAGGAAGCGGCGCGCTCGGGGGCCTGGGGGGCGGTCTTCGTCTGGGGAGCTCCGACCAGCTCGCGGATGGCGCCGAGTTCACCCTTCTCGAAGCGCACGACGAGGCGATTGCCCTCCACGGAGACGCCGTACTGCGCGTCCTGCAAGAGGGTGATGACGACGCGAGAGGTCTTGCGCTTGCCGTCCTCGAAGGTCTGCGCCAGCACGCCGCCGACGACCCCCTTGCCCTCGGTGATGGCCTCGGGGGCTCCCGCCAGCTCCGCGTCGACCACGTCGACGATGATGCGCCGAGTGGGGATGTCCAGCCGGGCGGAGTAGGTAGGGCGGGCGCTCAGCTCGATCTCCACCCTCCCGAGGTCGTTGTCGCCGCTCGTCACGCGCACGTCGCGCAGAGCGGCCAGCGGCTCGGCGAAGGCGGGCGGGGCCCCGAGGAGCGCGGCTGCGACCAGCGCCGGGGAGAAGAAACGGAGCAAACGTAGCGGCTTGGAGCACATCATGAGCGACCCTCGGGGGGCGACCGATCGGGACTGAGCCCCCCCGCGCCTGCGGCGCCAGGGAACCGGACGAAACCGTACCTGGCCGCCTCTTCAGGGAACAAATTCCCGGCAGTTCTTCCGAGCACGCCCAGAGCCACCACCCAGGATCCCCGCGCTCCCGGCCCCCCACCTCAGACTCAGGCGCGAACGCAGGACTCCCTCGAGCCGAGCCCCGCACCACCGGCGAGCTCGACCTCACGACCCGGAATGGGGCGCGGCAACACCCAGGGGCTCGCGCCCCGACGACTCACGCCCGACGAAAGCACGCCCGACGAAAGCACGAGCGCGATCAGAGCGGCGCGCGCGATCGGGACCGGATGCGATCAGAACCACCAGCCGCGACCAGAACCAGCCGCGACCAGAACCAGCCGCGACGGTCCGTCAGTTGGTCCGCGGCGCCTTCACCACGGCGGCGGGTTCGCGGGGCGCTTCCGGGGCGCCCGAGGCCCGGGGTAGCTCACGCACCTCGACCGTGGGCTTCTGCTCCATGGACTCGAGTCGCCTCTTCAGCTCCTCGACCTGGCGATCCAGCGTGTCCGACGAGTTGGCCGCTCGCTCCTCTCCTGCCGCCACGAGCTGCTCGTCGTCCGTGCGGAGGGCGATCACCCTCGTGGCGCTCGGCACGTCCGGGTTCGCGGGGTCTTCGCGGATGAGCACGATGTCCCCGTCCCGCACCCGATCGACGCGCCAGTTCACCTCGTAGGCGGCGCCGGTGCCGCTCGGCGGCTGGACCACGGTAGGCCGCCCGATGAACTGGCCGCGGGTCACGAAATGGCCCAGGCCCGTCGGATCCACCAGCATCGCGCGCGGCGGTTCGATGCGCGTCACGATCCCCGCCAGGCGCAGCTCGTCGACCGTGTACTGGCCGAGCACGACCTGGCGCTGGGACTTGATCCGATCGCTGCCCTCCTGCACGAAGGCCTTGGCGAAGGACCGGAACGGATCGCGGCTGCGATCGCTCTCCATGAACTCCGTCTCTTGGAAGTCCACGGGCGGCGGGAGGAGGGCGGTCTCCGGCTCCTCCTCGGCCGACGGGCGACGATCGACCTGCCCGTGCTTGCTCCCCGTCGTGATGCGCTCTTCTTCGCAGCCGGCCAGCGCGACCAAGGCGAGCAGGGCGACGACGCTGCGTGACCCGATGCTCCTCATTGGTTGCCTCCTCTCTGGCGACTCCGGCGGTCCTTGGCGTTGCCCTGGCTCTCGTCTTCCAGGGTGCGGAACGCCGTGGCCAACGCCTGCACCTCGACGAGCACGTCCTCGTCCTGCCGCTTGGCGAGCGACATCGAGATGTTCTCGATGTTCATGATCCGATCGCTCTGCCCGATGCCGTAGAAGAACTTCGCGATCTGGTGGAAGCGCCCGCTGATCTCCAGCTTCATCGGGACCCGCGCGTAGTACTCCTTCTTGACCTCCGGCTGGGGCGAGTAGGCGGTCAAGGTGATCCCCGACGCGTTCGCCACCGACTGCACGGAGCTCAGGAAGGCCGGGTATTCCGTGGTGGGCGGCAACACCTTGTTCAGCTCTCGCTCTCGCTCGCGGCGTCGAGCCAGCTCCTCCAGGTCACGCTGGTAGGCAACCTCCGCCGCCTGCGCCCGCTGGAGCTCGCCGTTCAGCGTTGACTCACGCTGCTGCGCCGCCGCGATCTTGCTGGAGATGTCGCTGAAGAAGACGATGTAGTAGGCGACGCCGGCCAGGACGAGCACGCCGACGGTGACGCCGATCCGAGCGCCGATGGGCAGACGAGCGAGCGCGCTTTCCTTGGCCATCAGTACTTCACCTGCGCTTCGAGGGCGAACACGACCACGTCGAGGCCGCTGCCTTGATCCTTCGCGGTCCGGGCGGGCAGGAGCCGCACGGCGTCGAAGTAGTCGGACAACGTGAGGCGCCGGGCGAGCTCGCTCACGTCCTCCGCGTCCCGGGCCGCGCCCTCGAGCTTCACCATGCGACTGTTCTCGACGAAGCTGGTGATCCAGAGGCGCCGCGCGTCCCAGGAGGGGTTGTAGACGGACAGCGGGTTGTCGCGCCGGAGCTGGGCGAGCTTCTCCGGGTTGACGCTCGGACCACGGCCGGGGGTCAGGATACGCGCCAGCTCCAGGAGCACCGCCGTCGGCCCCGTCCGGGCACTCTGTAGCTGCGCGATCGCGTCCTCGCGCGCCCGCATCCCCTCCAGCTCGCTCTTGACCTCTTCGTGGTTGGCGACCGCCTTCTTCGACTGATCGATCTGCGACTGGATGCGGCTGTTCTTTTGGTTCTGCTCCTGCAGCTCCTCCTCCTTGAAGCCGTGGAAGACGAACAGCAGGGCGACCTGCACGAGGAGCAGGCCCAGCGCGCCGAGCACCCAGAGCTCACCGCTGGAGGAAGGCTCCGCCAGCCTGCTCTTCTTCTGGGGCAGGAGGTTGATGCGAATCACGCCCGCACCTCGCGATCCTTCCGCAACGCCAACCCGAGGGCGACGGAGAGCTGCAGAGCCCTGCGCTCGAGCAGGCTCCGGTCGACGTCCTTCGGCTCCACGTTGATCTTCTCCGTGGGGTGCCACGTCTCCACGGGGACGCGGCTCCGGTTCTCGATGGAGCGGGCGAGGGCGCTTAGATAAGCGGTGCCGCCGGTCACGAAGATCCGAGCGATGTCCGTGTCTCCGCTGGTGGCCATGAAGAAGTCGAGGCTCCGCTGGATCTCCGCGGCGATGGCGTCGCAGGAGCCCTCGATCACGTCCACGACCTCACGGGGGACCAAGCCGTCCTGCCCGTCGCCACACTTGTAGGCCTCCGCCTGCTCGAACGAGACCCCGAGGCTCCGCTGGATCTCCTCCGTGACGCTGTTGCCCCCGTTGGCGATCTCGCGCGTGAAGGCGCTCACCCCGCCGGTCACGATGTTCAAGCTCGCCAGGCTCGCGCCCACGTTGATCAGGGCAACCGTCTGGTCGGGGTTGAGCCCCCGGGAGAACTCGAAGAGGTTCTGTACGGTGAACGCGTCGATGTCGCACACGATCGGGCGCAGCTTCGCGCTCCGGGCCAGCTGGGCGTAGTCGTCGATCTGGTCACGCTTCGCGGCCACCAAGAGCACGTCCATCTGACCGTCGTCCGGCCGGCGCCGCAGGACCTGATGATCGATCTGCACGTCTTTGATGTCGAAGGGGATGTGCTGCTCCGCCTCCCACTGGATCTGCTCGTCCAGCTCCTCGTCCGTCATGGTCGGAACGGCGATCTTGCGGATGATCACGCTCTGCCCGGAGACGCTCACGGCCACGTCGCGCTGGCGGATCTTGTTGTCGCGGAACAGGCGCTGCAGCGTCTCGACCACGGCTCCGGTGTCCATCACCTGGCCGTCGACGATGACCTGCGGCTGCAGGGGCGCGTACCCGAAGCGCACCAAGGACAGGCCCCGCCGGCTCTCCTTCAGCTGACAGACCTTGATCGAGGTGGTCCCGATATCGACACCGACGAGGTTTTTTCCTTGGCGCATGCTTCCTCGCGCGCTTTGCTGCCGATCCGGTCCCGGGGCGCGGACGCGGCGAGAGCAGGCAGCTCGGCTCGCAGGGCGGATCCTTGCATTGCGTCCACGGCAACGCCAAGAAATCGCCCGAGCTGCAGGGCCGCTCCGCGCAGCAACGGCCATGCGCTAGCTCGAAACGCGCGGTGCGGAGCGCAGGACGATGACGCGCTCCCCCTTGGACGCCAGCGCGTTCACGCCGCCCGCGGCT
>JAAZAA010000263.1 GCA_012514535.1 Myxococcales bacterium
CGACGCTCCACGACCCACGACGCTCCACGACCC
Source organism: Myxococcales bacterium (assembly GCA_012514535.1). Taxonomy (GTDB): domain Bacteria; phylum Myxococcota_A; class Polyangia; order Polyangiales; family Polyangiaceae; genus NIC37A-2. The sequence continues at coordinate 34 of JAAZAA010000263.1, forward strand.
ACGACGCTCCACGACCCAGCCGGCGCGCCGTCGCCCCACGGCGCTCTCAGTGGCGGACGGTGAACTCGCAGGAGAAGCGGATCCAGGTGCTCACGGGGCGACCGCGCGCATCGAGCGGCAATCCCCACCCCCCCGAACCCGAAAGGGCCGCCACACAGGCGTCCGCAAAGCCGGACCCGCTCGGCGTCTCCGAGAGCGGCTCCCCACGCACCACGGCCCCCTGGGGCGAGACGAGCAACCGCGCCCGTCCCACGCCGCTCACCCCCTGCAGGCGCGCCGCTGGCGGATAATGCGCTTCGATGCGCGCCCCGAGGCCCGCGGGCTGCGTGGGCGCGCGGGAGAGCGCCGAGGCCTTCACCGTGCTCCCCTCCGAGCTCGGCGCCGCCGCGGCCGAAGTCCCCCTCCCCGACGGGTGACCCGCGATCCCCCCCTGGCTCCCTCCTGCCCCCAGCGCAGATCCGGAGGGCGCCGTGAGCACGCGGTCGAAGGAGACCGGGGTGTCCTGCTCCGAGGCGCCCTGCTCCGGAGCGTGCGCCACGAGCAGATCGTCGAAGGTCTTGGGGTTCTCCGCGTGGGGAGACGGAGCAGCGGCGCTCACCGGATCGGCGAGCGAGTCGGCCAGGCGCGAGGCGGCGGGCGGCGCGACGTGGGAGGCGCCCCGGCCGGAGACGGGCGCGGAGACGGGCGCGACGTCCCGGGCGAAGTCGAGGCGCTCGGGAGCCGGCGTCACCGCCTCGGGCTCTGCGTCGATCACTGGGGTCGCGGCGAGCCAGTCCACCTCGATCTCCGCGGAGGCGACGGGCTCGGGACGCACCACCACGCTCGGGCTCGCGCGCAGCGCCACCGCGAGCACGACCGCGTGGAGCAGGATCGCGGCGGCCACCGCGAGCACCCCGGAGCTCACCCGCGACGCGCCGAGCTCCTCGACCCGCGCGGTCCAGAAGCGCGCCGGTGAGCAGCCGTGGCAGTGGGCGTTGCACGCGCGGGTGTTCAGGGCGTGGGCGGTGATCAGGAGCCCCGAGAGCGCCAGGGACACGAACACCTCCCAGGCGGGGACGATCGCCCCCACCTCGAGCAGCGCCGCCAGCATCAGCGCGCCCGCCAGGGGCACGAAGGCCCGGCGGTCCCGATGAAAGAGCGCCCCGAAGGCCACGCCGCCCAGGCCCAACACGATGAGCACCCGGCGCAAGTTGGTCTCGGTGCCCTCCCCGGCGATGGCGGGGAGCACGCCGACGAGCAGGGGCGTCACGGCGCAGTGCAGCGCGCAGAGCCCCGAGAGGAAGACCCCGCACCCATCCACCAGACGCAACGAGGCCGCCGCGGACGCGGAGGTGTGGGCTGGAGACGGTGAAACGGAGATCATCGGCGATGTCGTCGCCCCGACGGGTGCACCCGACGAGGTGCGCCTTCCAGGGTGCGCCCCCCAGCGCGCCGGGGAGCTCGCGTCCTCGTAGAACGGTCGCTCACCCATTCGGTCCAGGGGACCGGAACGGTGCCCAAAAAGGGTGCCTGTTGCAACCCCGTTGCGCAAGGCACCCGTTCCCCCGGCGAGGCCCGGAGCCGCCTCTGCCAGGGCCGGAGGGAGGAGCTCGCGGTCTCCCCCCGCCTTGCGCCCGCCCGAGACGGGGGGGAAGATAGCGGAGCCATGGCTGGAAAATCGGTGCCCCTGCCGGACGGCGCGCTCCGCGAGATGCTGAGCGCCCGGGGTCTGCGGGTCACCGGGCCGCGCATCAGCGTCCTGCGGGAGCTGTGCAAGCAAGGTCCGCCGATCAGCCATCCGGAGCTGGCGGAGCGCCTCGCCGGGCAGGGCCTCGACCGGGTGACCGTCTACCGGAACCTCCTCGCCCTGATGGAGGCGGGGCTCCTCGTGCGCACCCAGCTCTCGGATCACGTGTGGCGCTACGAGCTCCCCCAGGGTGGGGGCGCCACCCACGGCCTGCACCCCCACCTGGTGTGCACGGACTGCGGGTCCGTCGAGTGCTTGCCCAAGGCCGCCGTGCGGCTCCAGGGGGCCGCGGCCCAGGCCCAGGTCTCCGAGGTCCAGCTGCGGGGCCTGTGCACGGACTGCCGCGAGTAGAGAGCGCGCGTAGGCCGGTGCCCCGGAGGCGGGTCGGCCTCGCCCGCCGCTCGCCGCCAGCTGCCCCCTCCCCGCAGCCGCCGGGGAGACCTCGCCCCCCCCTGAGGAGCGCCGCCCAGCGCCGGACCTTGGGCCGGAAATCGCTCGTGAATTTTTTCAGCGAAGGGAGCCTGATTCAACGCTGGTTCAAACGAACGCCGCCTGGTGTCCCTCCTTGCGCGCGGGGGGCGATCCATGTCTCCCTCGTCCCCTCGCGGCTCAAGCCTTACACTGGAGTCGCCGCCGCCCCCGCGCGGCCCTCTTTCTGCTTCAAAGGATCCGAACGATGCGAACCGTTGCTTATCTCACTCCGCTCCTGTTGACCCTGGGGATTGCCATCGCCTGCTCCAGCGAGGGAGGTCGTGAGGGACCGCGGGGTGGTGGCAACGGGGGCGACGGCAACGGCGGCGACGGGAACGGCGGCGGACTGAACGGGAGCGGCGGACTCCTCATCGAGGACCCCGTCGGGGGCCCTCCCACGGGCGAGCTCCTGGAGCCCGAGTGCCAGGCCGACTGCGAGGATTTCCCCGCCGACCCGATCATCGACGGCGTCGACGACGCCCAGCGGGCGGTGCTCGATCAGCCCGCCTCCGGGGCGGGCCCCTGCGTGTCGGAGCCCGCGGACGGGACCATCTTCCCTGCCCGCTGGACGCGCCCGCGCTTCAACTTCCAGGGCGGCAGCGTGCACAAGATCACCTTGAGCGCCGAGCGGGAGCGCCACGATCTCGTCGTCTACACGAACCAATCGCCCTGGTACCTCCCGGCGGAGATCTGGGAGGGGCTCTCGACCAACGTCTTCAACGAAGACATCACGTACACCATCAAGACGAGCGACGGCTCGAGCGCGCCCACGGAGACGACGGGCAAGTTCCGCATCGTGCCGGTGGCGCCCGGCGGCAGCATGGTGTTCTGGGGCTCGACGGGGACGCTCGAGGGTCCCTACACGAACGCTCTGTACGGCTTCAGCGTCGGCGACGAGGCGGTGATCCACACCTTGGCCCCGGGCGACATCGCCGGGGTCGCCCTCTCGGACAACGCCAACCTGCGGCAGCAATCGACGGACGAGCCCGGCCAGTCCACCTGCGTGGGCTGTCACACCTCCACGCCCGGGGGCAAGGCCGTGGCCGCGGTCGATCACTGGCCCTGGAACGTGCGCCTCGCGAGCATCGAGGAGGGGGTCGCCGGCAGCGTGCCGGACTTCTTGACGCCCGCGGGCGCGGCCATGGCGTCCATGACCTGGCTCGGCGCCATGACCTTCAGCGAGGGCGACTGGGCCACGGGCGCCCGCCGCATGGTCGTGACCTGGAGCGAGCGCAGCATGTCCGGCAACGACGCCTGGAAGACCCACGACGGCAGCGTGCTCTCGAACGAGCCCACGCAGCTCGTCTGGATGGATCTGGGCTCCGACGCCGAGATGCCCGTCGACATCAACACGGCCACCGCCGACACCTACGCGAACCAGAACCAGGCGCTGCAGAACGCCATCGCGGCCCTGCAGGGCACCGCGTGGGACGTGATCCAGCGCACGGGCGATCCCGGGCACCCGGTGCTCCCCACCTGGAGCCACGACGGCAGCAAGATCGTCTACACCTCCACGGACATGCCCCAGGACGGCCGCATCGGCGAGGCGTCCGAGGTCGACATCTACCAGGTGCCCTTCGCCGGCGGGAACGGCGGCGAGGCGGTGCCCCTCGAAGGCGCCAGCTCCCCCGGGCACTACGAGTACTACCCCGACTACTCGCCGGACGACGCCCTCGTCGCCTTCAACCGCGTCGACGCCTTCACCACCAGCGGCGGTCGGGAAGATTCGTTCAACCACGTCTATTACCGCCCCGACAGCGACATCTACGTGGTGCCCGCCAGCGGCGGTGAGCCCGTGCGCCTGACGTCCAACGACCCGGCGTGCTCGAGCGACGGCAGCGCGGGCAGCCTGTACAACAGCTGGGCCAAGTGGGCGCCGACGAGCGTCTCGGACGGCGAGCGGACGTACTACTTCCTCATCTTCTCGACGTCCCGCAACTCGCCCTTCGACATCAGCCGCGGACAGGGCCGCACGAGCCCCGCGTCCCAGCTGTACATGACGACGATCATCCGCCACGCGAGCGGCGAGATCGAGAGCTCCCCGGCGATCTACCTGTGGAACCAGCGCGTGCTCGTGGACGCGGAGGGCAACCCCTCCGACCTCGGCACGAACAACGTCACCCCCGCCTGGGACGCCTTCAAGATCCCCCCGGTGCCGCCCGTCATCGTCCGCTGAAGCCAGCGAGTACGGCCCTCCCCCTCACCCAGGTCGCGCGGCAGGAGGTCCTGGAACCCCTCCGCCGCGCGACGTGGCACGCGTCCGTCGTTCGGCAGCGCGCGCACGTCGTTTCAAAGGTCGGGCCCCCGCCGCGCGACGTGGCACGAGCGCCCTCGGCGGCCGCTCCCGCGGGCCAGCTCCCCGCGGCACACCGCTCCCGAACGGAGCCGTGGTAGGATGAAAGATCGGGCCTCGACCAAGCCAGGCCCTCGGCGGCCGCTCCCGCGGGCCAGCTCCCCGCGGCACACCGCTCCC
>JAAZAA010000041.1 GCA_012514535.1 Myxococcales bacterium
CGCGCGGGGGTGCAGCGGGAGCACCGTCCAGCCGAGCTCGACGCAGGCGTACAGGAGCAGGAGGGGACCGAGGCGCGGTTCGGCGACGAAGCTCACGGGGCGCGCCGTGGAACCGCTGACGGGCGCGACCCCCGTTCGCCGCAACCAGGCGACCACGCGCCCCACGCCCCGCGCCAGGGCGGCGTAGGTGACGGCGAACTCGTCCCCGACGAGGGCGAGTCGCTCCGGCGCCTCGGCGGCCGCCGCGATCACCGAGAGGCGCCGCCCGAAGGCGACCCCGAGTCCCAGCGAGCTCGGGGGGACGATCCGCTCGGTCTGCACGTAGCTGGGCGCACCGGAGCGGGAACGCCAGGCCTGGAGCCCCCCGTGGAGGGACAGACCCTGCGCCAAACCCCGTGCTGACTCCGCCGACGTCGTGTCGTCCGTTTCGGTCGGGGGGAGGGCGCAGGCGATCTGCGCGCAGGCGGCGAGGGCGATGGGGCCATCGAAGAGGTGGGAGAGGACAGCCGCTCTGCCCGCCTGGTGCGCCGCTCGCCCCCACTCGAGGCAACGGGAGATGCCGCCCAGGAGCATCGGCTTGAGCACCAACGCTCGCACGGCGGGCCGCGCCTCGAGCCAGGCCGGATCCGGGAGGACTCCCCGCAGGGACTCGTCCAGGGCGAGGGGGATCGGCGCCGCCGCCGAGGTGTCGAAGACCGTGCTGGGCTCCTCGACCCACTCCGGAGACAGGGCGACGAGGTGTTCGAGTCGGGCGGGCGTCTCCTCGGGATGCCAGCTGCGGTTGGCGTCGAGGCGCAGGCGCAGGGTGGACGGCCCCCAGCGCGCGCGCAGCGCCCGCAGCGCCGCGAGCTCCTCCTCGAAGCTCCGCCCGACCTTGACCTTGATGGTGTGCACGCCCTCGGCGAGGGCGCGCTCCACCTGGGCCTCGACGCGCTCGTCGAGGAGATCGACGACCCGGCTCACGGGGAGCGGCGATCGCGGACCTCGCCCCCGAGGAGCTCCCAGGGGGCGACACGGAGACGGCGGGACCAGTAATCGAGGAGCGCCGTCTCGAGGGCGAAGCGCGCGCTCGGGGTCGCGAGGGAGCGGCTCTGCTGCGCCAGCCACTCGGTCACGTGCCGGGCCGCCTCCCAAGGGGACCCGGACCAGGGGGGAGAGGCCAGGGACGGCTCGCGGAGCCACCTCGCGAGATCCGCCCGTGCCTCCGCGAGGCTCTCGGGGCTATGGCCCGGCAAGGGGGTCGCCTCGCCGATCCCCGTGGCGTGCTCGTCCGCGAGCTCCAGCACGAGCCCCTCGCGGGTCCCCCAGGCGACGCGGGCGTTGGCGAGGGTTCGGTGGGCGCCCCCGTGGTCGATCAGCCGCGCCTGGAGGCGGAGGCCCCCTCCCTCAACGACCGACCGCATCGAGGCCGATCCCCAGCGCCAGCAGCATGCCGAAGAAGAACACCAGCTGCGCCGTCCGCACCAACGACGCGTTCAGGGCGCGCCCGCTGTCGGCGGAGACTCGCCGCAGCAGCCGCAGGGCCACGGGCGCCGTGAGCCACGGCAAGAGCGCGGCCCAGCCGACGAGGCCCGCCAGGACGAGCGCGAGCGGGACCAGGTAGGCCGCCGCCAGGAGCACCACGTACTCCGTCAGAGCGCCGCGCCGTCCCCAGCGCACCGCGAGGGTGCGCTTGCCGGCCAGGACGTCCGTCTCCCGATCCCGGAGGTTGTTGACCACGAGGATGTTCGTCGCGAGGGCCCCCACGGGGACGGCCGCCGCCCAGGCGAGCGGCGACACCGTCAGCGCCTGCACGAAGGTGGTCCCGCACACCGCCGCGAATCCGAAGAACCCGAGCACGAAGACGTCCCCGAGCCCGTGGTACCCCAAGGGGTACGGCCCCCCCGTGTAGGCGATCGCCGAGAGGATCGCGGCGATGCCGAGCGCCACGATGGGCCACCCCGCGACGCTCGTCAGGTAGACGCCCACGCCCAGCGCCAGGCCGAAGACGACCACCATGCCGCGCCGCACCGCCTGCGGCGTGAGCAGGCCCGCCTGCACCGCCCGGGTCGGGCCGAGCCGCTCCGCGGTGTCGGCGCCCTTCTCGTAGTCGAACACGTCGTTGGCGAAGTTCGACCCGATCTGCAAGAGCGCGGCTCCCAGCAGGGCCGCGAGAGCAGGCCCCGCACGGAAGGCGCCCGCGTGCAGGGCACAGGCCGAGCCGACCACGACGGGGGTCACGGCGGCGGTCAGGGTGGCCGGTCGCGTCGCCAGGATCCAGGCGCGCAGCGAGCCCGGGGCCACCTCGGGACGAGGCAGGGACGCGGCGCTCGTGTTCATGCCTTGGCGCTCCCCCCCGATCGCGCCTCCGGCGGACGATCCGCGGGGACGAACGAGGTCTCGTCGAGCAAACGACGGATGGCCTCGGGGCGTTCGAGGAGCACGTTGTGTCCCGTCGCCTCGATCACGTCCAAACGTCCTCGCGAGAGCTGCTCGACGGCTCCGCGCCCCACCTCCACGAACTTGGTGTCGAGCTCGCCGACCACGAGCCGCACGGGGATCTGGATCTGCCGCAACGCGGGCCACAGGTCGGGCATGACGCCGGTGCCGAGCACCCGCAGGGCCCGCGCCAGGCCTTCGGCGCCATGGCTCTGGCGCATCCGCCGCTGCCGCTCGAGCCGCGCAGGATCCACGTCTCGTTGGGTCGCGAAGAGGGGGAGTTCCTCCCAGTGCTGTAAGAACGCGGCGAGCCCCTCGGTCTCCAGGAGGTGCACCCAGCGCCCCTCCCACAGCTGCCGCTCGCGTCGCTGCTGGAGCTCCCGCAGACCCGGGTGCACGCTGACGAGCACCGCGTCCGTGAACAGCAGGGAGTGTCGCGCGCACAGCCCGAGCGCCACCCGCGCCCCCATCGAGTACCCGAGCAGGCGTACGGGGCCGTCCACCTGCTGCCGCGTCCAGGCCGCGAGTCGGTCCACCTCCGCCACGAAGTCCGACGCGGACGTGTCTGGTCGAGGGCCATGACCTGCGAGGGAGGGGCAGAGCCAGCGGGCCCCGTTCGCGCGGAGGTCATCGAAGGTCTCGGGCCCTCCAGCGAAGCCGTGGAGGGCGAGCACTGGCGGCCCCGAAGGACTTGGCGCGGGTGAACTCTGCTTCATGACGTCAGACGCTTCGGGGAGGCAGCGGGCAGCTCCCGCAAGAACCGCGCGGCGCTCCCCGTCTCCACGCGTAGGTGAAGGAGCCACGCTCCCGGGAGGGAAGCGTCGAAGGCGTCCCGCAGGGCGCCACGGATCTCCGCCCGGTTACTGCAGGCAACGTAGCGCACCCCAAAGGTCCGCGCCGCCGCCTCGAAGTCCACCTCTGGGGGCGTCGCCCAGTAGCGCCACTGGGTCTCGGCTTCCTCCGCCTGCGCGGCGAAGGGCAGGAGCCCGAAGATCCGCCCGCCGCCGTTGTCCACGACCGCGATCACGAGGGGCACGGGCGAGGTCCGGGCCAGGGCCAGGCTGTTGAGATCGTGCAGCGCGCTCACGTCCCCGAGGAGCAGACACGTGGGTTTCCCGCTGGCGTGGGCGGCGCCGGTCGCTCCGGCGATCAGGCCGTCGATGCCGTTGGCGCCGCGTTGGACCCAGACATCGACGGCCGCGCTCCCGCGCGGGCAGACCCAGTCCACCTCGCGAATGGGCAGGCTGTTGCCCAGGGCCAGCAAGGTCCCCGGGGGCAGCGCGGTCACCAGGGTCCGCACCGCTTCGGGCTCCGCCAAGGGGCCCGCGCCGTCGTCCGCGCCAAGGGCGCCGTCGATCAGCTCCCAGGCGCGGCCGTTGAGCTGCCCGAGCTGGGTTCGCCAGGAGCGGCGCGCGTCGGCGCTCAGAGCGGGCTCGACGCTCGCCTCCGGGGGGCCGCCCTCGAGGGCGCCGTCCGCCGCGGCTCCACCCGCTGCGCCCCCGCGCGTCGCATCTCCGCGCGTCGCATCTCCGCGCGTCGTGCTTCCGGCCAGCCGCGCGGCCACCTGCGCCGCCACGCGCCAGGGATCAGCGAGCACGAGCTCCGTGAGATCATTGTGAGGATCGGGCCAGGCGTCCCCGTTGACCACGTGCCGCACGCCCCGGGGCAGCCGCGCCGCGAAGGCGGCCCAGGCCCCCGACGTGAGGGGCGGCCCGAGCTCGAGGACGAAATCCGGCAGCTGGAGCGCGCCCGAGGCGCCGCTCTCCGCGTCCCCGTCTTCTGCGGCGACCGGGGGCGGCCAGGCCACGCGCAGCACGCTGTCGACGGCGTCGAGCACCGTGGCCGTGGTGTCGAAGCGCTGGAGCCGCAGCTGACTCGGCGCCTCGACGAGCAGGGGAAGTCCGCTGCGCTCGGCGAGCTGGAGCGGCCCGGGCAGCTCACCGTCCCGGGTCTCGTGCCACAGCTCCCGTCGCCCCGCGACGATGAGCCCGCGGCGGCAGCGACGGATGCGCTCGGTGAGCAGTTGCAACGCCTCCGGGGAAACCTCCAGGGAGGGGAGATGGGCGCGCGGTTGGGGGGCGTCGAGGAGCGCCTGGACCTGCTCGTGGAGCCGCCGCTCCACCGCCGTCGCCCCCTCAGGCGTGGCCCCGTCGAGCTGCGCGATGTCGACGGGCTCGAGGGGCTTGGCGGCGTGGGCGTTGAGGTGCACCGGACCGGCGAGCGGGCTCACCGTCGCGAGGACGGCCTGGCTGGCCTTGCGGCAGAGAGCCGCCAGGGCGGAGGCGCTGGCCTCGGGCGCACCGAGGTCCGCGAACCACCGGACGTGTTTTCCGAAGAGCCCCTGTTGATCGATGGTCTGGGGCGCCGCGCACTCGAGGAGCTCGAAGGGGCGATCCGCCGTGAGCACGATCAGCGGCGTGCGGCTCTGGTGTGCCTCGATCACCGCCGGCAGGTAGTGAGCGCCCGCCGTCCCGGAGGTGCAAATCAGCAAGGGCGCCTGCCCGGTGACCTTCGCCATGCCGAGGGCGAAGAAGGCCGCGCCGCGCTCGTCGACGACGCTGTGGCAGCGGAGCTCGGGACGACGCAGCGCCGCCACCGTGAAGGGCGTCGAGCGGGAGCCCGGGCTGACGATCACGTCGCGCACACCGGCGCGCGCCAGGGCGTGCAGCAGCAGATGGGACCACTCGGTGAGCAGGTTACGGGGCGACATGCGCTTCGTCTCGCTCACGGATCCCCAGGGCGGCACGCATCCCCGCCAGCTTCATCTCCGTCTCCGCGTACTCCGACGTCGCCTCGGAGCCGGCGACGATGCCTGCCCCCGCGTACAGGTGCGCGCGATCCTCCAGCAGCAGGGCCGAGCGGAGCGCGACTACCATGTCGCCGTCGCCGTGCGCGTCGACCCAACCCACGGGAGCGGCGTACCAGCCGCGCTCCGTCGACTCGAGCTCGGCGATCCACTCCAGGGCACGCTTGGTGGGCACGCCGCCCACGGCGGGCGTCGGGTGCAGGCGCTCCACGAGGTCGAGGAGGTGCCGCTCGTCCTGGAGCCAGCCGGTGACCGGGGTCTGCAGGTGCAGCAGGTGGCGCAGCTGACGAATCCCTGGTTCGGAGGCCACGTCGAGGCGCTGGCAGAGGGGCCCCAGCTGCTCGCGCAGGGCGTCGACCACGTACTGGTGCTCCGCCCGATCCTTGCTGCTCGCGAGCAGGCGCTCGGCGGCGCCCTCGACGTTCGCGGCGATGGAGCCGGCGATCGCCTGGGTCTCCACCTGGCGACCCCGCCGGCTCACGAGGCGCTCCGGCGTCGCGCCCAGGAAACTGCGCGGCCCCACGCGGATGCAGAACCGGTGACACTCGGGCGCCAGCTCTCCCAGCCTCGCGAACACGCGGACCGGATCCGGCGTCGGGGAGAGGCGCAGGGTCGAGCGACGTGCCGCCACCACCTTGTGGACCAGTCCCTGAGCGATGCCCTCGTGGATGGCCGCCACCTGCGCGGCCCACTCCGCCACCGAGGTGCTCTCCTGACGCTCGACCTCCGCCCGCGCGCCGTCCTCCGGGGGCGCCGGGGGACGCTCGGTGTGCTCCCAGAGTGCCTCCGCCTCGCGCAGCGCGGCCTCCGCGTCGTCCGCGGTCCGTCGGTAGACGACCCCGAGCCGAGCGCCGTCGCCCTCGTCCACGTAGTTCAGGCGCGGCAGCACGAAGGTCGCGTCCCCGAAGCTCGCCCAGCAACCCTCGAGCTCTCCCCGGGGCACGAAGGACATCCCTCCCCAGAACCGCGGCAGACCCAGGGACTCTCGCCCGCGCCAGCCCGCGTAGACGCGCTCCAGGGCGTCCTTCGCTCGACTCACCCGCTCGGCCCCCCGAGTGCTCACCACCTCGACGGCGCCCCAACCAGCGAACCAGCGCAAGGTCTCGAGGCTCGCGCCGCTCCCTGAGTTCGCGCGCGGGGCCGCCCACAGCACGCCGTGCTCGCCGAGCCGAAAGGGCGCGAGGCGTGGGGCGAGACCCTCCGGCACCTCGATCCAGGCGACGCGGAGCTCGGCGCCCTCCTGCTCGACGTCCGCGCGGGCCATCGCGGCGCGCAGGGCGGACGTGAGCTCGGCGGGCCCGGGGCAGGGCAGCTCGCGGGGACGAGGGGGCGAGAGGGGGAGGGTCACGGAGACTAGCCGGCGGCTCGAGGCTGGGGGCGAGCGACGTACAGATGGGCCACGCCGAAGGTCAAGGGCTGCACGCGCAGCACCTCGAGGCCCGCGGCCTCCATGATCCCGGCGAACTCCTCGGCCGGCGGGAACGCCGCGATGGAGCGTTGCAGGTAGCGGTACTCCCGGGCCCCCGAGAGCAGCGACCCCAGCCAGGGGACGACCGTGTGGACGTGAAAGCGGGCGAGGGGACCGAGCAGTCCCTTCCGGGGCTCCGACAGCTCCAGGATGGCGACGCGCCCGCCGGGCTTCGTGACCCGAGCCATCTCACGGAGCGCCCGCGGTCGATCGGGCACGTTGCGGATCCCAAAGGCGATGCACGTCCCGTCGAAGCTGTCGTCCTCGAAGGGGAGCTCCTGGGCGTCGCCCTGCACCAGCTCGATGCGCCCGTCGAGCCCCGCGGCGCCGACCTTGCGACGACCGACCTCCAGCATGCGCGCCGAGGGGTCGAGGCCCACGATGGAGACCGTCGGCTCCCGGCGCGCGACGAGCATCGCGAGATCCGCCGTGCCCGTCGCGAGATCGAGGACGCGTCCGCCCTCGGGCAGCTCGAGCGCGGACGTCGTGAGCTTGCGCCAGCGCTGATCGATGCCGAGCGAGAGGATGCGATTGAGCAGGTCGTAGCGCTCCGCGATGCGGTCGAACATCTCCCCCGATCCGTCCGTGCGCACGACGGCCTGGCTGGGAGAAACGGGTTCGCTCGAGGTCGTGTTCATGAGCCGGATTCGTCGTTGATGGTTGAGGGATCGATGGCGCGCCCGGCGACGAGCGCCGCGAGCAAGGACTCGCCGGTCGCTGCGAGCTCCGCCAGGCGCCGCAGACGCTCGCGCTTGTAGCTCAACTCCTGGTCCTGGTCCCCCCCCGAGCGGGGATCGGTCGCCGGCACCTCGGCGAGGCTCGCTTCGGCGTTCTGGAGCGTCGCCCGGAACTCCCGCACCAGGGTGAGCTCACGGTCCCGCAGCACCCGCCGCACCATCTTCCAGATGTTGCTCTCCGCCTGGAAGTAATCGCGCCGCCGCCCGGGCTGCCAGGTGCGCACGACGGCGCCCCACTGCTCGAGCTCGTTCAGGGCCATGCTGACGCCCCCCGCGCTCATCTTCAGGCGATCGCCGAGCTCTCCCGCCGACAGCGGCACGGGAGACAGGTAGAGCACCGTCCAGAGCCTGCCCATGGGGCGCTTGAAGCCCCAGAAGTGCATCAGGCGGCCGATGGTATCGGCCACGGCGAGCTCCGCGGCGAGGGCGGCGTCGCTACCCCGGCCGGCCTTCTCACCGGACATGTCGTGAGTTTCCTCGGAATTCAAAGTTCTTTGAAAGTTTAGCGATCGCGCCCCTGGGGCGTCAAACCGGCCAGCGGTGGCCGTTTCATGCTATTCTGGAGGGAAGGGCATGGTTGGAGGTACGACGCCAGGAGACGAGACACGGAGTCGCGTACGCGGCGCGATCCCCCACGGAGGGCCAGGGCTGCGGGTCGCGATCGTGGGAGCGGGTCCCGCGGGCTTCTTCGCGGCCGCGGCGCTGCTCAAGGAAGGGGCCCAGGTCGATCTGTACGAGCGGCTGCCCGCTCCCTTCGGGCTCGTCCGCTACGGGGTCGCCCCCGATCACCAGAAGATCAAGCGGGTCGCGAGTGCCTTCGACAAGATCGCCCGCTCTCCGGGGCTTCGCTATTTCGGCAACGTCGAGGTCGGGCGCGACGTCGGTCTGGAGGAGCTCCGCGCCCACTACGATCAGGTGCTGGTCACCATCGGCGCCGCGAGCGATCGGCGGCTGGGCGTCCCGGGTGAGGACCTCGCGGGGAGCGTCTCCGCGGTCTCGGTGGTGGGTTGGTACAACGGGCACCCGGATTTTCCGTCGGCGCCGCCTTTGGACGGGCGCCGGGCGGTGGTGGTGGGGCTCGGCAACGTGGCCCTCGACGTGGCGCGGGTGCTGATCCGGCATCCGCGGGAGCTCGAGCCGACGGACATCGACGACGACGCTTTGCTCGCGCTCCGGAGGAGCAAGGTGCGCGAGGTGGTGTTGCTCGGGCGCCGCGGTCCGGTCGAGGCTGCGTTCGATCTCGGCGAGCTCCAGGATTTGACGCGGCTCGTGGGCGTCGAGGTGGGCGTGGACGCGGCGCCGGGGGAGCTCGAAGCGGCGCTCACGGGGGCCGAGCTCGACAGCGCCACCGCGGCCAAGGTGGCGTTCATCGCCGGGCTGCCCCGGGCCGACGCGCTCACGGGGCGTCGCCGCGTTCTGCTCCGGTTCCTCGCGTCCCCCCGGGAGCTGCGAGGGGACGCGGAGGGGCGCGTGCGTCAGCTCGAGATCGAGCACAACGAGCTGCAGGGGCCGCCGGGGGCGGCGCGCGCGCGCGGGACGGGGCGTACGTCGACCCTCGCGGCGGATCTGGTGATTCGCGCCATCGGCTACCGGGCGGTGCCCCTGCCGGAGCTGCCCTTCGACGCGGCGCGCGCAGTGGTGCCCAACGAGGGCGGGCGTGTCCTCCGCGACGACGGAGAGGTGGAGCCGGGGCTGTACGTGGCGGGCTGGATCAAGCGAGGGCCCACCGGGCTCATCGGCACCAACAAGGGCTGCGCCCTGCAGACGGTGCAAGCCATGCTCGAGGACGCGGCCCGCGGGAGCTTCGTTCGGGAGGGAGGTCCGGGCGCCATCGACGAGTTGCTGGCGGCGCGCGGGGTGCGTGTCGTGGACTACGACGACTGGCTCAGGATCGACGCGGCGGAGCTCGAGGCAGGACGGGCCCGCGGGCGAGCGCGGGTGAAGACGCGGAGCACCGAGGAGCTGCTCGAGTGGCTCGAGACGCCTCCGCGCACGTCGCAGCGGGCGGCCAGGTAGGTCCTCAGCGCTGCCCGACGGCGCGTCCGTTGCCCGACGGCGCTGCAGCGCAGGGCGGCGCTCCGTCGCAGGGCGCTCCATCGCGGGGCGGTGGGCGACGCGCGGCGAGCGCCTGCTCGAGGGCTCTCGGATCCTTCGTGTAGTGGTAGTGGACCTGGAGCGGCTCGTAGCGGGCACCCCGTCCCACGGGACACGCTTCGCGGATGGCGAGCCAGGCGCTCCGCTCCGAGGAGAGGAGCGGGGGCGGCGGGGGCTCGCCCTGGGAATCAGGGCACGCCTGGGAGGCGGCCAGCGCGCGGCTCAAGGCGGGCACGCACGCGCGCCCGGGACAGGTGGCGCACGCGCGGAAGGAAGGGCGCTCGCCAGGGAGCTCGGAGGCGTCCACGTCGAAGATCACCACCGCGCGCAGGCCGATCCAGGGTCCGTGCTCCGGATGCACCGACAGGTGCGCGGGGCCGAGCTCCGCCAGCCCCGCCACGGCGGCGATCCTCTGGAGAGCGATCGCCGGGCGCTGTCGGTGGTGGCCCCAGTACACCCGATGCCGATCGGGCGCGCGCGAGAGGGCGCCCTGGACGACCTCCTCCACGTAGCGATCGAGGGGATGCGGATCCACCCGCAGCGCCGGGCGAGCCGCGAGCGCGTCGAGGAAGACGGGCCAGAGCGCGCGCGTGTTCCCCAACACCAGGGCGAGGGGATTCGGGCGCCCGAAGTCATCCAGGCGATGCTCCCGAGCGCACTGCTCGTGAAAGGCGCCGAGCCCGAAGGGCCGCGCCAGATCGATCCCCTGACGAGCACATGCGAGGCGGATCTCCTCGAGCCATGGCGCGGCGCCCATGCTTCATGGCCTAGCCCTCCGCCGCGTGAGACACAACGCTGGAGGCTCTCCAAAGGGCAAGGAACGGCGACACCCGCGCTCCCGATGGGCGTCACCAAAGTCGCCCGTGTGCCCTCCGACTCGCGTGCTCCCTCTCGGGCGGGCCTCTTCTCTGGCGAAGAGCGGCGTCGCTGTTAGTCTCTCCCCCATGGGCGCTCCCCTCTTGACCTTGCGACGAATCCACGTGTCCGGAACCCCCGCCGAGATGGGCCGCGCCCACGGCGAGGAGCTGCGCTCCACCATCCGCGCCTTCGTGGATCAGCGCCTCGCGGCGCTGCGCCAGTACATGGCGGAGCGCGGCGACGACCGCGTGGACGAGTTCCTCCGGGTGGGCGCGAGCTGCTTCGACGTGGCGCGCCGCTGGGATCCGGAAGGGACGGCGGAGCACGTGGGCATCGCCGAGGGGGCTGGCGTGGACGCCTCGGAGCTCTACGCGGTCGCGAACATGACGGACGTGCGGGACGTGCTCCTGTTGCCCCCCTCCAACCAGGACGAGGGCTGCACGTCGTTCATGCTCCCCGCGCGCCTCTCCGCCTCCGGGACGGTGGTGGCGGGGCAGACCTGGGACTTGAACCCCGACGATCTCGACTTCGTGGTCGCCGTCCACCGCCGGCCGAGCGAGGGACCGGAGACCTGGTCCGTCACCTGCGCGGGCTGCCTGTCCCTGGTCGGCATGAACGAGTGGGGCGTCTCGGTGGGCACCACGAACATCAAGGTGCGCTCGACCCGGATCGGCGTGGGCTACATGAGCCTGCTCCACCGCGCCTTGCAGGAGCGCTCCCGGCAAGCGAGCTGTGACGTCCTCCTCGCGGCGCCCCGCGCCGCGGCGCACACCTACTGGATCGCGGACGCGGAGGGGGCTCTGGAGATCGAGGCCACCGCGCTGGACGCGGTGGTGCGTCAGCTCGACAACTCGCCGGGAAACCTCGCGGGCGGAGGTCCGCTCGTGCGGGCCAATCATTGTCTGGCGCCGTCCATCGCCGCCCTGCAGGGGGAGCCCACGACCGCCTCGAGCCGGGCACGCCAGCAGCGCGCGCAGGAGCTCCTCGAGAGAGGGCCCCACGATCTCGAGAGCCTGCGCCGACTCCTGGCGGATCGCTCCGACGGCGTGGACTCGATCAATCGCTACCCCGAGGACGAGCAGGGCACGACCACCAACTCCTGCGTGCTCGCCTGGCCCGCGGAGCGTCGCCTGTGGGCCTGCCGTGGGCCCGCGGATCGGGGGGAGTGGGTGGAGCTGCCCTTCGCGGGCCGCTGAACGTCGATTTTCCGGTTTCGACGGGAACCCTTGGGGCGCGCGCTCGTTCAACCAAGGGAGGATGACGACGGCGCTCATGGACAGGATCGAGCCCCACTCGCCCGCGAGCAGGGCGGGTTCGGAGGTCGACCCCGCGACCCTCGCCAGGGCGCAGCAGGGAGACGCCACCGCCGTCGAGCGCTTCGTACGCCATTACGAGCGCCCCGTGTTCGCTTTTTTGTCCCGCATGGCGGGACGAGGGCCCCACGTCGAAGACCTCGCGCAGGAGGTCTTCCTGCGCGCGTACCGAGCCCTGCCGAACTTCGAGCGGCGGGAGAACACGCGGGTGTCGACCTGGCTCTTCAGCATCGCCTGGCGGCTGTGCATTGATCGGAGCCGGAAACCCAGGCCGCCGCTCCTCTCCGTGGAGAGCGTCCCCTTGAGGAGCGCCGCCTGCCCCGATCAGGACCACCGCCGCTCGCGCATCGCCTCGGCCCTGGAGCTCGCCGTCGGTGAGCTCCCCAGGGAGCAACGGGCCGCCTTCCTCCTCGCGGAGTGTCACGGCCTCACGACGGCCGAGATCGCCCAGGTGACCGACACCACACGCGCGACCGTGAAGACGCGTCTGTTTCGTGCGCGCGCCCGGCTCAAGCGGTCGTTGCGGGCGATCTGGGAGGAGGAGCGATGATTCGAGAGAGCGACTGGCCCGCGCAAGAGCCGCCCGCGGACTTCGCGGCGCGGACGACGGCGGTGCTGCTGCGGAGCGCTCCGGCCGAGGTGGCGGCCTCTTCTGGCGGCGTTCGACGGCGCAAGCGTTGGTCGATTGCTCTCTTGGCGGCGACGAGCCTCACCGCGACCGCGTGGGGAGCGCTGCATTTCGGGAGTGGTCCGAGCGAGGCGCCGGCCCCGACGCCCCCCGTTCAAGCCCTGCCGAGCCCGCCCCCCGGCGTCTCAGACGCGCGCCTCGCGCCGCCACGGCCCGCGGAGGAACAGGTACAGGAGGCCGTGGAAGAGCCACCGCGAGCCCCTGCGCGGAAGCCGTCACGACCGGCGCCGGGCCAGCCCTCACGGCAGACGCCGGCGGCGGAGCCTCCGCCGCCAGCGTCCACCTCCGACGAGATGCGGCCGCTCCTGGTACCGCGCTGTGAGTGCGCGCCCCATGGGGTCATTTGCAGCTGTATCGAGTGAAAGAATGGAGCCCTTGATGACGCGCTGGTCGATCGTCTCCTGTGCTTTGGTCTGTCTGGTCGCCGCAGAAGCCTCCGCCGATCCAGAGCGAGGTGTCACCGAGGAGAGGGCGGGTCTCACCTACGAGTTCGACGATGATCCGTTGCTTGCGCTGCCCGCTGCTCCGTCCGGGTTGCGCCTCCGAGGGGGATGCCGGCCGCACAGGACGCAGCTCATCCGGCCGCGGCTGCAGTTCGTGGACGAGTTGATGAGCTCCATCGAAGGGTTGTGAGGGGCCAGTGACATCGAAGGGGCACGGATGCGGCGGAGCTCTCTGATGTGGTTGGTGTTGGCCGCGAGCTGCGCGTCGGGTGGGGGCGCGGCGCCGAGGCTGCGCGTGGACGGCGGGAAGCTGGCGGCGCGGCTGGCGCTCCTGGATCGGTTGCGAGAGGAGCCCGACGCCAGCGAGGAAGCGAAGGGGCCGCCGCCGCCAGGGTCCGACGGGGGTCTGGGGGGCGCCGCGGGCGGGCCGGGCGAGAGTGCGGAGGACTCGGATGACCTCGCGAGCTCGGGCGACCCGCAGCCGGAGGGCGACGGAGACGGTTCGTCGCTCTAGATCACCGCTCGGTTCGCCATGGGGAGAGCTCCGCCCATCTGGCCCCACCCCGTTGGCGGGGGCCTCACGGAGCGACGGAGCGGCGCCTCGACCAGGGAGACGAGCGACACCGCTGTCCGCACCGAGCGACGCCACGACCCCGCGACCTCCAGCGAACGAGCGACACCGGTGCCCGCGCGATGCTCTGCGGGCTCCAAGAAGCCCCCAGAGGGCATTCTCATCGATCGAAGAGGCTCACCTGCTTGTATTCGGCGCTCGTGCGGGCGCCGTCGCCGTCGGCGGGGCCCTGGGACGGGCGAGCGGGCGCCTCGCGAGGTGGAGCTGATGGCTCGCGCGGTGGAGCGGGCGCCGATGCGGGTGCCCGACGGGCGGGAGTCGGGGACGCTGCCGGTGCGGGCGGTTCACGTCGCGGGGCGGGTGTCGACGCGGCGGACGCCGTGGGTGCCGAAGAACGACGGGCGGGAGTTGGGGACGCTGCCGGTGCCGTGGACGCTGCCGGCGTCGAAGGTCGACGCGCGGACGCCGTGGGGGTGGACGCTGCCGGCGTCGAAGCTCGACGCGTGGGCGCCGCCGCCGTGGGCGCCGCGGAGAGCTCGCGCCGCGGAGCGGGCGCCGACGCGGAAACTCCACGAGCAGCGCTCTCCCGAGGGGACGTGCCCAGCGGAGCGGTGGGGCGCGCTGCCGTGTTCCGCGAGGTCCCCGGAGAAGAACCGGGGTCGGGGCGCCGGCTGGTGAGCGCATCGTTCGGGGGCGTGCTCACGGGTCGGGCCGCGGGTCTGCTCCCTGGACGGATCGTGGGCGTCACCGGGGGCGCGGCCGAGGGCTGGCGCCGAACGGCCTTGGTGGCGGCAGCGCGGGCAGGGGAAGCGGCGGCGGCCGGGGGCTTGTCCGTGATCCGGGACATGGCGCCAGGAGCCGCCTTGGCCGATGCTCCCGGGCGCCGGGGGCGCGCGGGAGCCTTCTTGCGCTTCTGCTTCTTCGCCTCCTCCTCCCGCTGCCGGGCGGCGCGCACCTCCTGACCGATCTGCTCTTCCGCCGCTTCCGCCAGGCGCAGGGCCCGCTCGGTCTCGCCCCGCATCTCCATCAAGAAACGGCTCGGGATCTGCGGACGCAGCTTGCCCCACTTCATCCGGTGTTTGCAGAAGCTCAGGGTCAGGGTGTCCTGAGCGCGGGTGACCCCCACGTACGCCAGGCGTCGCTCCTCGTCGATGAGGTGGCGGCCGTCGGCCACCGAGCGTTTGTGGGGCAAGAGGCCCTCCTCCAGACCCACCAGGTACACGTGGGGGAACTCGAGGCCCTTGGCGCTGTGGAGCGTCATCAGGGTGACGGCGTGCTGCTTTCGATCGTCGGCGGAGTCCTTCTGATCGTCGCGAGTGGTGAGCGCGGTCTCCTCGAGGAAGCCGAGCAGCGACGGCGACTCCGATCGCCCCTCGTAGGTGGCCACCGCGTTCACCAGCTCTTCGACGGCGTTCCAGCGCGTCTCCTGGTCCCCAGGCTCCTTGTACTGCCGCTCGATCTCCGACTTGTAGTCGATGCGCGCGAGGAGCTCGCGGAACACGTCGCTCAGCCGCTCACGACCGATCCGCGCCCGGAACTCGTCGATGAGCATGCGAAACTCCTCGATGGAGTGGGCCACCTGGGCGGTCAGGTGCGGGTGCTCCTGGGCTTTCGGGAGGAGCTTCCAGAGCGGTTGCCCGGACTCGATGGCCTCGTCGAGCAGCACCTGCACGGAGCTGGCGCCGATGCCCCGGGACGGGGTGTTGATGATCCTCAGCAGGGAGACTTCGTCGTTCGGGTTGGCGAGGACCTTCAGGTAGCCGAGGAGATCCTTGATCTCTTTGCGGTCATAGAAGCTCTGCCCACCCACGAGCACGTAGGGCACGCGCTCCCGCCGCAGCTCCTGCTCGAAGGCGCGCGGTTGCTCGTTGGTGCGGAACAGGATGGCGATGTCGCTCGCCTGCACGCGCTCCGCGTCCTCGCGGTTGATGCGATCGCGGATCTCCCGCACCACGTGCTCCGCCTCCGCGGTCTCGTCCTCGAATTTGAGGAACCGAGGCGGCTCACCGCGCCCTCGGGTGGCCGTGAGCACCTTGTCGTGGCGGGTGCTGTTGTGGGCGATGAGGGTGTTCGCGAGGCGCAGGACCCACTCGGTGGAGCGGTAGTTCTCCTCGAGCCGCACCACGCGGGCCTCCGGCCAGTCCTCCTTGAAGTTCAGGATGTGCTGCACCTCGGCGCCGCGCCAGCCGTAGATGGACTGGTCGTCGTCGCCGACGACGCACAGGTTGCGGTGCCGCTCCGCCAGGTGGCGCACGATCCGGTACTGGAGCCCGTTCGTGTCCTGGTATTCGTCGATGAGCAGGTGATCGAAGCGCGACGCCTCCGCGAAGCGAGCCTCCGGGTGCTCCACGAACAGCTGCTCGGTGAGCAGGAGCAGATCGTCGAAGTCCATCGCCCCCGCGGCGCGTAGCGACGCCTGATAACGCCCATAGGCGAGGGCGCACAGCAGCTCCGTGTCGTTCTTGGCGGCACTCTCCGCCTGCTCGGGGCGGACGGACTGGCTCTTCCAGCCGGACACGACGTTGAGGAAGTCGCCGGGGCGCAGCTTCTCGTGCCCCACCCGGATGTCCCGCAGGGCCGAGCGCGCCACGCTCTCCTGGTCCCCGCGATCGTAGATCGTGAACTGCTCGGGGTACCCGAGGCGCGTGCTGTGCCGGCGGAGGATGCGCACGCACAGGGCGTGAAAGGTGGAGATCTCCGGGGTCGTCTTCTGCTTGCGGCGGCGCCCGAGCAAGGCCGTGGCGCGCTCACGCATCTCCTTGGCGGCCTTGTTCGTGAAGGTGACGGCGAGGATGCGCTGGGGCTGGATCCCACTCTTGATGAGCTCGGCGATGCGGAAGGTGATCACCCGCGTCTTGCCCGTCCCGGCGCCAGCGAGCACGAGGAGGGGACCGCTGAGGGTCGTGACCGCGGTGCGCTGCGCGCGGTTCAGTCCATCGCCGCCGCTGCCGGTCACTCCTTCGGACATGGTCCGCTCCTCCGGGAGGCGTGCCTTCGAGCCGTGCGCATGGCCGCCTCTGGCATAGGGGAGGGGCCCGGACCCTTCAAGGTTGACTTGCCACCATGGAGGGCGCCGGAGCACGAGCTCAAGCGAGCGTCCGGAGCGCGAGCACGAGGCTCCCCCCGAGGGCGCTGAGGAACACCCCCCCGATCGTCACGCGCTTGCCCCAGCGGAGGTGGGCCGTCGCCTCCGCGAGGGCGTCACGTCGGGCGTCCTGCTGGGCCATGTAACAGAGCAGGACCGCGGCGATGCTCACGCAGCTGCCGCACAAAAAGATGCTGGCCGCGGACAGCAACATCCAGTGGTGGGCCTCCCGCCCGAGCTCGGCGCCCCGGTTTCGACTCATCTGCCGCCCATCTCGGGTCGACGCCATTCACAGCAGAAGGGGTGCGTCGAGTCCAGTCCGGGCTGAGAATCGCTCCGGGCCGGGCTCCGCACGACCTCTCGACTTGGCCATGCTCGGGGTCCATTCTTGGAGGCCATGAGTCAGACGACGTATCAGGGGAGCTGTCACTGTGGGAAGGTTCGATACGAGGTCGCGCTGGATCTCGAACGACCGGTCGTGGGGTGCAACTGCTCGATGTGCGGGCGCAGCGGCACGCTCCTGTCCTTCGTGCCTGCCTCGGAGTTCCAGCTGCTCGCTGGCGAGGACGCCCTGAGCGATTACCAGTTCAACAAACGGGTGATCCATCATCTGTTCTGCGCCACCTGTGGGATCAAGCCGTTCGCCCGGGGGCAGGGGCCCGATGGGACGCCGACGGTTGCGGTCAACGTGCGCTGCCTCGAGGGCGTGGACGTGAGCTCGCTGTCGGTGCACATGGTCGACGGGAAGGCTTCCTGACGAAGCAGCCCTGGCTCGACGCCGTCCGGGGGCCCTGCCGGGCGGCGTTCGGTCGGGGTTCAGGCGCTGGCGGGCGTGCTCCAGAGTTCACCCGGTCGGCGATCGCGCGATCACCGGTGAGGCGGCGCGAGCGTCGATCGGGGCGTCCCTCCCAGCAGCCGGGTCGCCACGAGCCCCGTGCCCTGACCCGCGGTGGCGCGGAGCTCCGCCACCACGGACGGCGACGTGGTCCCATCGCCGCAGGCTCGAGCCGAGCCCCCCGCGACGACGCGGATCCGCTCGATTTCGCGGCCCGATGCCTCCTCCAGCAGGCGCAGCTCCGCCCCTTGCACGCCTGATCCCACGCCCAGGAACACGTCGAGACAGCGGGCCGCGGGGGCGGTCAAGGGGATGCGCTCCAGCTGGGTGGGGGAGAGGGGCACGACGCGCACTTCGCCGACCGTCGAGGCCGTCTCGAGGTGGCCGCTCCGATGGAGCCGTTCGAGGAGGCGGCTCGCGGCGAGGGGATGCTCGAGGAGCGGTTGCGCCCAGCCGCCAGAAGAGCCCGTGGAACCAGAAGAGCCCGACGCGCGGGCCGACGGGCTCCTCCCTGGGGCGGGATCGACCGGAGCGGGGTCGAGTCGTGGTAGGATGGAAAATGAGCCCCCTCTTCGCGTCGCCTCCAGATCCAGGCGGAACTCACCGACGGGACTACAGGGGAAGAGCGTCGTCCCCGTGAGGCCCGCGCCCTCCGCCAAGAGCTCTCCCGCCGCCGACCAGAGGTACACCTCGAGCCCCAAGAGCTCGCCGTCCGACTGGACGTCGAGGCGCCCACATCCCCCTGCCCAGGGCACCCGGACGCCGCTGCGGGTTCCGGCCCGCGCCGTACCATGGAGGGCACGACGCCTTTCGTCGGCGGACGTCCGGGGCGAGGTCGACCCAGCGTCGTTCAGGAGGGCGACCCGCGGGATCTCCGGATCGAGATCTCTTTCGGTCCCCGGCCGCGTCGTGGAGAGGACCAACAACGCGGTCCCTTGGCCCTGGTGGGGGCGTAGGCGGAAGGTGACCTGAGCGCTCTCCGGCGAACACACCAGCAGGGAGCGCGGCAAGCCGCCTGCGGCGCGCCCGAAGATGCGGCCGCTCGCGTCGAGGACCTCCAGCTCGAGCTGGACGATCTCCTCGGTGGTGAGGGCCAGGGCGTCCAGGCAGGAGTTCGCCCGGAGGGAGGCCGAGACGTGGGTCGGCATGCGAGCGTCCACCGGGACGGGCACACGACGGCGCTCCTCCCAGGAGCCCCCCAAGCGGCGGCGGTGGAGGGCGATGGCCTCACCCAGCCCCGGCCACGCCTCCGCAGACGCCGAGCCGTCGGCGCCACGCACCCGAGCCGCCCGCGCCACCTCCCCGGCGACCTCGGGGGCGACCTCCTGAGCACCGAGGGCCATCAACCCATGTCCCGAGGAGACCCGCGCGGAGACGTAGAGACGGCGCCCGACGTCCGGACACACCAGCAGGGTCGGGTGCTCGTCCGGGGCCTCGTCGGCGCCGAGCAGCGCCCCCTCGTCGCCGTAGGCGAACAGATCCAGGTCCTCGATCGTGTCGCTCCCCCGCGCGAAAAACAGCGCGCAGCGCCCCGCCGGGACGTTCACGAGGGTCGAGATGTGATCGCCCGGGGTGCCCGCCCCCACCTGCAGCACCTGGAGAGGGCCCGCGCCCGCGGCGCTGGCGGCGGCAGCGGTCTCCCCGAGCCACACGCCGCCGTCGAGGGGCTCGTCGCTGGGTCGGAGCTTCTCCGCGCCGGAGGGCGGCGAGCCCGCGGAGCTGCAGCCGAGCGCCAGGGACAGGGCGGTCCCCAGGAGCCTCCGGGTGGTTCGACTCCAGCCCGCGCTCTGCTTTTCAACCATCGAGCTCTCCGTGGCCCGCCGAAGTGGTCGCCGGCGCCGTCTGCCACACGCCGAGCACCCAGGCGACCCCGAAGCCCCCCGCGTGCACCTCGACATTGCCGGCGGTGGCTCCCTCCGCACAAAACGACAGGGCGACGCCCCCCGTGTCCTCCCGGGTGTGGTTCTCGCGGTGCACCGCGTCCGTGCGCACGCCCAGAGCGAAGCTCGTCCCGGCGCCGCGCAGCGCCGCCACGGCGACGGCGTAGCAAGCCCCGGGCTCGACCTCGAGGGGCAGCCGGGTGACCCCCTGCACGCCGAGGGACGTCTGGATGGGGCCGCCCTGCAGGCTGCCGAGCAGCTCCCGCCCCAGGGCGCCCGCCAGGCGCGCCCGAGCCAGAGGGCCCCAGGCCTCGGGGAGGCTCTCGGGTAAGGGCCAGCTGGCCACCGTGACCATGACGTCGCTGCGCCCCGGGGTCCCCGTGTACACCAGCGAAAGCCGCTCGGCGCGCCCGACGCAGACGCTCAGGCTGGCCTGACCGCTTTCGCTCACGTCCTCGGGGAGTGGTTCGTCCCCGTGGAGATCCACGAGGCGAGCGTCCACGTCCGTCCCCCCGCTCGCGTCGCCCTCGGCGAGCACGTCGAGGCGGTGACAGCCCGGATCGAGGCGCAGCGGGAGTGTGCCGCGCCCGGCGCCATCCGAAGTGAGAGCCGTGTGCACGACACGGCTCGCGCCGGCTCGCTTCGCCGCCCGCTCGAGCCGCCCGGCGCGCTCCTTCACCGGCGCCAGGCGGGGCCGAGGTCCGATGGACCCGGGGGGCAGCGCCGGGCCGAGCTGGCGGCTGGCCAGGAAGCTCCGCGCGGGCGGGGGAGAGTCCGCGCTGAGGTGCACCACGGACTCGAGGATCCCCCGGGGCGAGCGCATGTGGACCGTGAGCTCTCGCAGAGAGGCCTTCCGCGGGCCACAGCGGGTCACCTCCGCGAGCCCCGCGCGGCTCGCCACGGGCCACGCCCGCCGAGAGACGGCGTCGGTCCCCGTCTGGAGGACGAAGCTCACGTCGTGCGCGCCGAGCACGGCGACGGTGACGCACCCCGCGGGGGCTCCCAGCGCCTCGGCGGGCAGGGGGAGACGTCGTCGTTCTCCTCGATGCAGGAGCCGCGCTGGCGTCCGCTGGATGGGCCCCCGCGCGCCCCACTGGGCGACGAGGCGCGCCATGTCTCGGGCCAGTTCCCCTTCGTCGCGCAGGGAGCCGTCCGCGGGGCGGACGCGGTCCGTCGCGCGGACGGCGCCGGGTACCGGAGCCCCATCGGCGACCAGCCCAGCCGCCAGCGCAGGAGCGGCCAGCGCAGGAGCCGCGAGCCCCAGCAGGGCGACGCCGAGCCCCCAGGGCGCGCGCCGCCGGGGAGCGTCATTCGATCGAGAAGGGCGCTTCCACGAAGCTCGCACTGGCGCCGTCCCAGATGAAGAGGCGATGGGCCGTCACCTTGCCTTCGTCCACGGCCGTCACCAGGTAGGCCAGCTCGTAGGTCGGCCCTCCCTCTCCGCCCATCGTCATGCTGGCGGCGTCTTCGGCGCTGAAGTAGGCGCCGCAGTCGAGGTGTGAGTGGAAGAACACCTTGACCGGGCGCCCCTGCTCACGACCCTGGGCGAGCGCCTTTTCGAACTTGAGCCCGTTGATCTTGAAGTACTCGCGCCCCGTGCGTGGATGCCCCTCGGGATCCACGGCGTGGTACTTGTTCGCGAGGTTCTCGAGCTCCACGGCTTCGTCGCAGAGGAGCGGGTCGTCCGCGGGCCCCGTCAGGTAGCCGCATGCCTCTTCGTCGCGCCCGTAGGCCGCGACGCCCGCCGCCTCGACCACGTCCAGAGCCGCCCGGCGGATGCGAACACCGCCCTTCGTCCAGGTTGGTTCCACCATCGTCGTCCTTCGATAACCAGGGCCGCGCGCGACCCTACCAGGTGTAGCGCTTCTCCCATTTCATCGGCGCGAAGTAACGATCCCCGCGGTCCGGGATGATGGTGACGACGCAGCCGCCCCCCTGCTCCCGCTGCGCTCGCTCCGCGAGGGCGACCGCCGCGGCGATGTTCGCGCCCCCGGAGTGGCCGATGTTCAGCCCCTCCTCCGCCGCCACGCGTTCCGCCATGTCCCAGCCGGCCTCCGTGGCGATCGGCATGATTTCGTCAGGGAGATTGGGGTCGTAGATCTCGGGCACGATGCTGGAGGCCATGTGCTTGAGCCCCTCCAGGCCGTGCAGCGCCTCCGCCGGCTCCGCCGCCACGCAGTGGATCGGGCGCGTGTGCTCGTGCAGACGGCGCGTCGTGCCCATCACGGTGCCGCTCGTCCCGAGGCCGGCGACGAAGTGGGTGATGCGATCGCCCACCGCGTCGAGGATCTCCTGACCGGTCCCGAGATAGTGGGCCAAGGGGTTCGACGGGTTGGAGTACTGGTCCGGGTAGAAGTACTTGTCCGGGTTCTCCTGGACGATCTTGCGGACCAGGCGGATGGCTCCGTCGGAGCCTTCCATCGGATCGCTGTAGATGATTTCGGTGCCGTAGGCCTGGGTGATGTCCTTGCGCGCCTTCGTGACGTTCTTCGGCATCACCAGGTGAACGCGGTACCCGAGGGCGGCGCCCAGCATGGAGTAGGCGACGCCGGTGTTGCCGCTGGTCGCGTCGATCAGGATCTTGTCGGTGGTCAGCTGCCCCGACTCGATCGCGTCCAACATCATGCGCAGGGCGGGCCGGTCCTTCACCGACCCCCCTGGGTTCATGAACTCGAGCTTCGCGAACACCTCCACGTCGGGGGCGGAGGACGCGATGCGCCGAAGACGGAGCAGGGGCGTGTTGCCCACCGCGTCCACGATGGATCCGAGCTGACGGGAGCGGACGAAGCGAGGAGTCATGGATCTGGAGGAGGCGCGCAGAGGGTCATTTCCGGGCCGGCACCCCGAGGAGCTCACGCAGGGACGTGAGCGCCTGCCAGGTGCCGAAGCCGAAGGCGCCGCTCGGCGCGTATCGGAAGAGCCGCTGGTGCGGGAACTCGGGCGGAGGCTCCGCGACGACCTGCACTTGCCCCACGCCGGCCCGGCGCAGGTAGTCGGACGCCGCAGCAGCCCCGGGACCGGCGGGGACCCGGACCGTGCCGCGACTCAAGCGCAGCTGGCCCACCTCGCCGACCTCCGGGAGCAACCTCTGGCGGGAGAACGCGTCGGAGCTCAAAGCCCTCCAGCGATCGCGGGGACGATGCTGATTTCCTCGTTGCCCTGCAGGGGCGTGTCGAGGCCGTCGAGGAAGCGGATGTCCTCCTCGCCGACATAGATGTTCACGAAGCGTCGCACTCCCTTGTCGTCGAGGAGCCGATCCTTGATCCCCGGGTGGTTGCTCTCGAGGTCGTCGATGAGGGCGCGCACGTTGGCCCCGCTGGCTTGAACACTCTCTTCACCGCCGGTGAGGCTGCGCAGGGGCGTGGGAATGCGGACAGTTGCCATTATCTTTCTCCTACTTGGCTCAACTCCCGAGTCGTCTCGGGGGGTCAATGGATAGGGGGCTCGGGGGTGGTACCACAAGCCCCGCGTCATCGTGATGCTCCGTGCCCAGCGACTGGCACAGGGGCGCAACATAGTGCTCTTCGCGGATTTCGCGCAGGGTGGGGCGCTCGCCGCACAGGGGACAGCTGCGCCGCGCGTGGATCCGCACGGCGCGCAGTCGGTCGTTCAAGCCGTCGAAGGTGTGCATCAGCCCGGTCCGATCTTCACGCCCCAGCAAGAGATCGAGCGCCAGCTCGGCCATGAGGGCCCCCGCCATCCCCACCACCGGCCCGATCACCCCGGCCTCCGCGCAGTTCGGGGCGGCGCCGTCCGGCAGGACGTCCTCGAACAAGCAGCGATAACAAGGGCGCCCCTGCGCGCGGACGCTCCACGCGGTGGCCCGCCAGCGCACGCCGGCCCCGTGGACCACGGGGCGCCCCGCGAGGTGTCCGGCGTCCCCCACGAGGAACTTCGTCGCGAAGTTGTCGGCGCCCTCCATCACCAGATCCACGCTCCGGGCGAGCTCGAGGGCGACGTCCGGCAAGAACCGGCTGCGCACGAGCTCCACCGACGCGGCGCCCTGCGCCAGCAGCGCGTCCCGGGCCGCGTCGAGTTTGTCCCGGCCGACGTCCCCTTCGGAGAAGAGGATCTGTCGGTGCAGGTTCGTGACGTCGACGCGGTCGTCGTCACACAGCACCAGGTGCCCCACGCCCGCCTGGGCCAGGCACAGGGCGGCGGGGCAACCGAGCCCCCCCGCGCCCACCACGAGCACGCGCGCGCGGGCGAGGGTTCGTCGCGCGTCGGCGTCGAGCTGCGTCCACGGGGTCCCGGCGTCCCATGCGCCGGTGGAGGTGTCGTCGGGGTGCGTCACCGCAGGTCTCTCGGAAACTCTCGCATCGGGAGGAGCTTCACTCCCGGAAGTACTCGTCCAGGCTGAAGTAGCGCTCGCCCGTGTCACAGAGGAGGGTGACCACCGTCGAGTCGGGGCCGAGCTCGCGCGCGACCTCCAGGGCGACGTGCACGTTGGCCCCCGCGCTGATCCCCACGAGCACGCCTTCGCGACGTCCGAGCGCGCGCTTCGTCTCGTAGGCGTCACGGTCGCCGACCGTGCGCACCTCGTGGACGACCGAGGCGTCGTAGTTGCGGGGCACGAAGCCCGGGGCGATGCCCTGGATCTTCGTGGGGCCGCGCTCCCCTCGCGAGATGGTCGCGCAGGACTCCGGCTCGACCGCGATGATCCGGCAGTCCGGGTGTCGCTCCCGCAGGGCGCGCCCCGCGCCGCTGATCGTGCCCCCGGTCCCCACCGCCGCGACGAAGGCGTGCACGGGCTCGTCACCCAGGGCGTGCAGGAGCTCCGGCCCCGTCGTGCGATAGTGCACGTCCGGGTTGGCGGGATTGTCGAACTGGTGGGGGATGAAGGCGCCGGGGATCTCCTCCGCCAGGCGCTGGGCCCGCTCGACGGCCCCCTCCATCTGCTCTGCCTCCGGCGTCAGCACGACCTCGGCCCCGTAGGACTCGAGGAGCTGGCGACGCTCGAGGCTCATGCTCTCGGGCATCGTGAGGATGCAGCGGTAGCCCCGACGAGCGCACACGAGCGCGAGACCGATCCCGGTGTTGCCGCTCGTCGGCTCGATCACGACCCCCCCGGGGCGCAGGAGCCCGTCCCGCTCGGCGGCCTCGATCATCGCGAGGCAGATCCGGTCCTTCACGGAGCCCGTCGGGTTGGCGGACTCGAGCTTGCCGAGGACGCGACCCCGCGGCTGCTCGCGTCCGAGGTGACGGATTTCGAGCAAGGGCGTGTCGCAGACGAGATCGAGCACGTCCTCGTAGACGAGGCGCGCAGCCAAAGGCGCGGCGGTCTCAGATGACATAGACGTAGCCTTGAGGGTGGGGCTTCTTGATGCCGAGTTGGTGGGCGCGGGCGCAGACGTCCGCCACCGTGATCGCGTCGAAGCAGGCTTCGACCTGCGCCGACAGGTCCCGGAACACCGAGTCCGTGGCGAGCTGCCCCCCCCGCGAATCGCGGCGGGGACGCCGGGTGGCGGCGCTCGCGCGAGGCGTCGCGGCCTCGCTCCGGGTCCGCGGCGAGCGCTGGTTCGTCTCCAGGGCGTCGACGTCCACGCTCTCCTCGCCGCCGAGGGAGATGGGGCCCTCCAGGGCGCGGACGATGTCGCCGAGCCGGATCGCGTCGGCGCTCTGGGCCAACAGGTAGCCCCCCTGGGGCCCGCGCTTCGAGCCGACGATGCCCGCGCGCTTCAGCTCCTGGAAGATCTGCTCCAGGAAGCGCGGCGGGATCCCTTGGCGCTCGGCGATGTCCTTCACCTGCGTTGGCCGCCCTTCGTTGTAGAAGGCGATGTCGAACAGCGCCCGGACGGCGTAACGACCCTTGCTCGACAGCTTCACGAGCTACGATGTGCATTGGCACATCGGTTTTGTCAAGAATCCCCGATGGCCCACCTGCGGGGGCACCGCGGGCCCAGGCGAGGGTTCCGGGGAGATGCGGCGGGAGAAGGCGGAGGGGAGGGGCCAGGCGGGGCGGGGCTCGCCCCGGGCTTCGAGGCCGGGCTCCTCGGGTCAGTCGTACAGGGCCTGGAGGTCCGCCTCGTAGCGGGCCAGGACGTTGCGCCGCTTCACCTTCAAGCTCGGGGTGAGCATGTCGTTTTCGAGGGTGAAGTCCTCGGTGATGATCTTGAAGCCCCGGGGCTTTTCGTAGTTCTTGAAGGCGGCGGAGTACTTCTCGAGCTCGGCGCCGATGAGCTTCTTCACCTCGGGGTGCGTGGCGAGGAGCTCTTTGCCGAGGACCACGCCCCGCTCGCCCGCCCACTTCTCGATGGCGGGGACGTCCGCGACCACCAGGGCGACGTTGTGGGGCCGATTGGCACCGTACAGCATCACGTTGAGGATGAAGGGCGAGAGTTTGAGCTCCTCCTCGAGGGGGGAGGGCACCACGTACTTGCCGGTCTCCAGCTTGTACTGTTCCTTGATTCGACCCGTGATGAACAGGTAGCCGTCCTCGTCGAGGTAGCCCATGTCTCCGGTGCGGAACGATCCGTCGGGGAGCAGCACCTCGGCGGTCTCTTCGGGGCGGTTGTGGTAGCCCTGCATCACGTTCGGGCCGCTGACCACGATCTCGCCGTGCACGGGATCGCCGGTCACCTCGCGGTCGATGCGGATCTCCACGCCCGGGAAGGCGGGGCCGACGCTGCCGAGCTTCCGGTGCCCGGGGTAGTTTGCGGACACCACGGGGCTCGTCTCCGTCAGGCCGTACCCCTCGTAGACGGCGATGCCGAGGGCGTCGATGAACTCCGCCACCTGCACGCTGAGGGCGGCGCTGCCGCTCACGACGAAGCGCAGACGGCCCCCGAACTTCTGGCGCACCTTCGAGAAAATGAGCTTGTTCCCGAGCTTCAGGGAGAGCCGGTCGAGGAAGCCGAGGTGACCTCCACGGGCCTGCTCGTTGGCGGCGCGGATGGCAGCGTGGAACAGCTTGCGGATCGGCGCAGGCTTGTCCTGCATCTGCTTGTTCACGCCGTCGTAGATGCGATTGAAAATGCGCGGCACCGCCACCAGCACCGTCGGCTTCACGTCGGGCAGGTTGGTGATGAGGTTGGGGACGGCGTCGTTGATGGCGATCGAGCAGCCCTTCCACAGCAAGGTGTAGAGCTCCGCGGTCTGACCGAACGAGTGCGCCCAGGGGAGGAAGGCCAGGGACCGATCGCCCGGGCCGAAATCGAAGCGCTGGCTGGCGGCGAGCACGTTGGAGCAGAAGTTCCCGTGGCTGAGCCGCACGCCCTTCGGACTCCCGGTGGTGCCCGAGGTATAGATGAGCGCCGCCAGATCGCTGCCCGACAGCTGCGCGGGGGCCGCGGGCTGCTTACGGCCCACCTCGAGGAGGCGGCGATAGGAGTCCGCGTCGCTCTCCGGGAGCTCGAGGCCGATCACGTGCTGCAGGGACGGGACCTCCTGGGCGACCTGCTTCAAGTCGTCGTAGACTTGCTGGTTGGCGCCGAAGACGACCTTGGCCTCGCAGTCCCGCAGGATGAAGGCCCACTCCTTGGGCGGCTGCGCCTGATACATCGGCACGAAGACGGCGCCGAGCCCGTAGGTGGCGAAGGCCGCCGCCGCCCACTCGACGCGGTTGTCGGCTACGATCCCGACGCGATCCCCCCGCCCGACACCGAGCGCGGCGAGCCCGCCCCGCAGCTCCTCCACCTGCTTCAGGAGCTCGGTGTAGGAGATCCAGTGCCAGCCGCCCCCCTCCAGCTTGGTGCCCAGCGCGTCGGCGCTGCCGTGTTTCGCGACGGTGCGCTCCAGAAGCTCTACGAGGGTCTCGAAGGTGTCGGCCATGCGGTTGTCGTCTCCCAACGAATCAGGACCCTCCCTCGCGCTCGCCGCCTGCTGCCAGCGCGGCGCCAGGGACGGGCCCCGACGGGGTCCGGCCGAAGATATGGGCAGCTCCGGAGGGGGTCAACGCCGCCCAGGGAAGTGAGGGCCCTTTGGTGCGGGCTTTCGTATCCTTCCGTGCTAGCTTCGCGCGCCCGATGCCCTCCTTCGCGGTCGTCACCTTCGGCTGTCAGATGAACATGCACGACTCCACGCGGATGGAGGAGGTGCTGCGCGGCGCTGGCTACGCTCCCGCCCAGGACGTCGAGGGAGCGGACGTGGTGCTCCTCAACACCTGTAGCGTCCGCGAGAAGGCGGAGCAGAAGCTCCGCAGCGAGGTCGGGCGGCTCGGGCAGCTCAAGCGCCGCCGCCCGGACCTCGTGATCGGGGTCGCCGGGTGCGTCGCGCAGCAGGAGGGCGAGCGGCTCCTCCGGGCGCTGCCCCAGATCGATCTCATCATCGGGCCAGACAACATCCCCGAGCTCCCGCGGCTCCTGGCGGATCTCGACACGGGGGGCTTGCCCCAGGTCCGCACGGTGTTCGACGTGGACGCTCCCAGCTTCCTCTCGGCGCGCCCCCGACCCGGCAGCGCGGGCGCCACCGCCTTCGTGACGGTGATGAAGGGCTGCAACGAGCGCTGCTCCTACTGCATCGTGCCCCACACCCGTGGCCCGGAGCGCTACCGGCCCGCCCGGGAGATCGTGGACGAGATCGCGACCCTCGTCCGCGCGGGGGTGAGAGAAATCACGCTCCTGGGACAGACCGTGAACAGCTACCGGGATCCGGAGGCCTCGCTGCCCCCGGGTCCGCTGGTCGCCGAGCGGCGCTGGCAGCACACCCGAGGGTCCCTGGCGCGCCAGGACGAGACGGAGTTCCCCGCGCTCCTCTATCGGATCGCCGAGCAGGTGCCCGAGCTGCTGCGCCTCCGCTACACCAGCCCGCACCCGCGCCACCTGACGGCGTCCCTCATCCGCGCTCACCAGGAGCTCCCGGTGCTGGCCCGCCACGTGCACATGCCCGTGCAGTCGGGCAGCGATCGGGTGCTCCGGCGCATGATCCGGCGTTACTCGGCGGCGGAGTACGTCGAGCGCACGGACGCGCTGCGGGAGGCCGTGCCGGATCTCA
Organism: Myxococcales bacterium; assembly: GCA_012514535.1. Lineage (GTDB taxonomy): Bacteria > Myxococcota_A > Polyangia > Polyangiales > Polyangiaceae > NIC37A-2. Next base: position 28,128 of record JAAZAA010000041.1, read on the forward strand.
CCCTCACCACCGACGTCATCGTCGGGTTCCCCGGCGAGTCCGACGAGGACTTCGAGCAGACCCTCGAGCTCATGCGGCGGGTGGGCTTCGTCGGCGTGTTCGGCTTCAAGTACTCCCAGCGGCCCTTCACCCCCGCGCTCCAGCTGGCCGACGACGTCAGCGAGGCCGAGAAGGGGCGCCGTCTGGAGCGGCTCTTCGCGACGGTCGACGAGCGCAAGGTCGCGCACCTCACGTCCCTGGTGGGAAGCACGCAGCGGGTGCTCGTGGAGGGGCGAGGCAAGGTGCAGGCGTTTAGCGCGACGGCCGGGGAGGGGACGGCGAGCTACACCGGGCGCACGGAGCGCAACGAAATCGTGCACTTCGATGCCCCGTGGGACGTCACGGGCGAGGTCCTCGAGGTCACGATTCGGGAGGCCTACAAGAACTCCTTGGCCGGCGATCTCCAGGAGCTGCCTCCGCGCCGGGCTCCAGCCGCCTCGGCGGCGTCATCGACGCGTCCCGGCGGGGCGCAGCCGTCGCGGGTGGGCCAGGACGGGCGCAGGCTCCTGCCAGTGCTCGGCTGAAGGCGGCTCCACACAGGAGACGCCGCCCTGCACAGGGCGCCGCACACGACGCCGAACGGGGCGGGCGCACCAATCGAGGGGCGGGGATGGATCGGAGGGTGGCCGAGCGCCGCCGGGCAAGCCGGCCGAGGTCGCCACGGGAGCCCCGCACCCCCGCCACGGCGGCGCACGGCCCACGGAAATGCCCCCTTTCGACCGAGCTCGACGAGGCAGCCGCGAGATGCAGCGGGGGTCGTCGGGGCCGGCCCTCTGGACTCGACGTCAGCCGCCGCCCACGAAGTGGACGATCTCGATGACGTCGTCGTCCTGCAGGGACACCGCGTTGTGTTCCGCCCGCGGCACCACCTCCGCGTTCCGTTCGACCGCGACTGGCCCCTCGAGCCCCAAGTGCTGGATCAGGCCACTCACGGTCAGCCCCTCTGGGACGTCTCGCACGTCCCCATTCACCGTCAATTTCATCACGCCCCAACCTAAGATGCCACGAGGCGGGGTCAAGCGCTCCGCCCCCGCGGTCCGATTTCCAGCCTTCGACGCGTCGCGCGGTATCCGTCCTGACCACAAACCGCCCCAAAAAAGCCACGACGGTTGGTCCGGCCCGCTGGCTGGCATTAAGATGGGGCCAGCCATGTTTCCTCGTAGGGCAGCAGCGGTCCTCCTCGCCGCGTCGGCGGTCGCGGGTGCCTCCTGGGGCTGGTACACCGCCCCGTCGCGCGTCAGCGTGCGCGTGGACGGCAACGTGCACGACGGTTCGATGCCGTGGACCCGTTTCGTGGACATCCGGGCCGAGCGTCTGGGCGCCCGGGAGCTCCACCTGAGGGTGGACGGGGAGGTCTACACCTTCTCCCACCAGGCCTTGGGGTACGAGCTCGATCGCGCGGTGCTCGACTCCGCCTTCGCCGAGGAGAAGGAGCGCGGGGCGCCGTGGGGCGGGCTCATCGAGACGGAGGCCCCCGAGCTGCCCGTGCGCTTCGCCTTCGACGAGGAGCGCGCCCGGGAGGTCCTCGAGAATCTGGCACGCGCCGTGCGCCGGGAGCCCGTCGACGCGCAGGTGATCGTGAGAGAGCGCCGCGTGGTCCAGGCCCAGCCGGGGCTGGAGCTCGACGTGGAGCAGACCCTGCGGGTGCTCCGAGGGTTGACCCCCGAGGAGTCGACCCTCGTCGACGCCGCCGTGATCCACGTCGAGCCCCGGGTCACGGACGAGATGGTGTTGCCCATCGACGTGACGAAGGTGCTCGCGGTGTTCGAGACCGAATTCCGGAACAAGGCGGGCGCTCGCGCGGTGAACATCGCCCGGGCCGCGGAGCTGCTCGATCAGACGATCATCGGCCCCGGAGAGACCTTCAGCTTCAACCGCACGGTGGGGACGCGCACCCACGAGCGGGGGTTCGTGGACGCCCCGGTCATCGTCAACGACGAGATGGAGAAGGACGTCGGGGGCGGCATTTGCCAGGTGGCGAGCACCCTGCACGCGGCGGCCGTCTACGGGAACATGGAGATCGTGCGGCGCCGCAGCCACAGCCGCCCCAGCGGCTACGCGCCCCTCGGCCTCGACGCGACGGTGATCGACGGCGCGCAGGATTTCCGCTTCAAGAACCCCTACGACACGCCCATCCTGATCCACGCCTACTTGCCGAGCAAGCACGTGATCCGCATCGAGTTCCTCGGCCGGGAGCCGGACGCGAAGGTCGAGCACCGCTACACGGTCTCCGAGACCACGCCCTACTCCCGTCGCATCTGGCGCCGCAACGAGCTCGCGCCAGGGAAGTTCGAAAAGAAGCAGGAGGGATCCCAGGGCTACGAGGTCACGAGCACGCTCACGATCCGCCACCCGAACGGTGAGGTGGAGCGCCGGACCTACCCGAGCCGCTACTATCCGGTGCCCGAGGTCTTCTGGGTCAGCAGCGACTTCGATCTGAGCAAGCTCCCGCCGCTGCCCAAGGGCGTGACGGAGGTCGTCGTCGACGGACAGCCGCTGGGCTCCACGAGTGGTGCGCAGGACGACGACGCGGAGCGCGCCACCGCGTACGAGACGGACAGCGGCAGCTTCGACGTACTCTGAGCGACGCGCGAGGTCGCGCGTTTTTCGAACGGCGTACCTCGGGCGGGCGCAGTGACGTA
>JAAZAA010000264.1 GCA_012514535.1 Myxococcales bacterium
GCGGCGCGCCCGGCGGTCCTGGTCGACGCGCGCCGAAACTCCCGCTCCGTGATCCGCTCCACGCGATCACCGAAACGGATCTCGAGCACGCGGCCCGCCCCCTGCAGCGGGGCGATCTCCGGAGCTCCCGCCGGGTCCTGCGCGGCGCTCCCGGGCTCGTCGGGGCGCGGCGCGATCCGAGCGAGCAGTTGCGTCAGGGTCTCGGGAGCACGCACCTCCTCGAGGCGAGGCGCCTCGTCGAGCCACGCGCGCAGGGTGACCAGATCCGTGAGGTTCTGCTCGAGGAAGTGGAGCTCCTCGCGCAGGGCCGGGCCCTGCTCCGTGCCAGCGCCGGGTCGCACCAGCTCGCGGCTCACGAGATCCACCGCCCGTTGGAGAAGGCGCAGCTCGGCGGCGTTGGCGGGGAGCTCCCGGAGGAGCGGGTTTTGCCGAGCTCGCTCGAGCACGTCGGGAGAGAACACTCCCTCCTGGACCGCGGCGGAGACGTCCAGGACGAGCTTGCGCCACTCCGCCACGGACCGCGCCGCTGCGTCGAGATCGCGCAGCGTGAGCCGCGCGGGCGGGATGTCGGAACGTACCCGCACGAAGTCTTCGACGGTCCGCTCGGGCATGCCGAGGAGGGTGGCCCAGGACGTCGGGTGGGCGAGCACGAGCTCCCCGAGGTCGTTCGTCGTCGTCGCTCGATCGAGCACGGCGGCGAAGACGCGGCGCGCGAAGGACGTGCGGGAGTCCAGATACGGTGTGACGTACGCCTGGCGCGTGGCGTCGACGAACGCCCTCCGCGCTTCGTCCCGCCCTGCCCGACCCGCGAAGGGGAGGGCCCAGAAGCGCAGACTGCGTACGCCCGCACCGGCGGCCGCCGCGCGAACACCCAGGGGCTGGAGGCTCGACAGGGTGCTCGATGCAGCGCTCGACGGGGTGCTCGATGAGGCTGTCGACGATGCGCTCGCAGCCGAGCTCGGCGCTCCGGCGTCCGCTCCCTCGGGGGCCTGCTCCGCTTCGGCGGCGCTCACCTGCACGCGCGCCCCACCCGGAGACGAAGCGCTCGAGACGGCGCTCGCCCCGGCGCCCCACGTGCTCGCATCATCGGCCCCGTCGAGGGGAACCCCGAGGCCTCGATCCAGGCTCCGTTCGACCTCGAGCTGATACTCCGCGAGCCGCGCCCCGACGCGACCGAGCCAGATGCCGTGCCCCACGAAGCACAGCGCGAGGAGCCCACACGCCACGCCGCAGAGCTGCGCCGTGCGCCGCCACGCGGCTCGCCGCAACCCGACCCGCGCCTCCGTCAGCGCCTCAGGAGCCAACGCGAACGGGTGGCGAGGCAGCGCCTGACCCTGAGCGTCCGTCAGGAACACGCCGTTGAGCTCCCCCCGAGTGAAGCGCCGCAGGGCGTCGGCGAGAGGGCCCGTAAAGGCGGCGAGGCCGCGCAAACGCTCGGGCAGGGCGCCCAGCAGCCGTACGGTGGGCTCGAAACGCGCCGGCTCGATCCCGAGCAGCTGCCCCACGCGCTCCTCGGCGTCGCCCAGCACCTGCCGCGCCCCTTCGGTCCGTTCGACGACCGAGAGGGGCCACGGCGCGCGCGCACCCCGCGACCACAGCTCCCGCGACGGGCCGTAGCCCGCCTCGTCCTCGAGACCCGTCACGCAAATCCGCACACCCAGGCTGCGGCCTGCGCTCTGAAACAGCGGCAGCTTGCGAGCGAGGGCCGCGGCCCAGGCGCGGAGCCGCGCCTCGTGGCCTGCGTGGAGCTCTGCGAAGTCCACGCCCAGCACGAACAGGACCACCCCCGAGAGCTCCCCAGCGAGCTTCGCCAACGCACGATCGACGTCGGGATCCTCCCCGATCAGCAGCTCGTCCCGCAGACGCAGCACGACGACGCCGCGTCCCCGGTGCACGCGGAGCGGCGCCGCGCCCGTCGGGCTCGCCGCGGCCCCCGCGAGGCGCTCCAGGGCCGTCGAGCGCTCCCAGACCGCGTCGTCCAGCGCGACCACGGTCGTCCCGAGCTGACGCTCCGTCGCCGACAGGCTCCGCTCGACGGGACCCCAGATCTCGTCCAGCGCGCGCCCGATGTCGCCGCGGGGAGGCGCCCCTGCGGCGCGCCTCCGGAACCACCAGAGGGCCAGCGCCAGCAACGCAGCGAGCACGAGGGCTCCGCCGACCCACACCAGGGTCGTCCCGGACGGCGCGGAGCCCGCAGACAGGAGCGTCAACCCGATCCCTCCCAGAGCCCGTGTCGATCCACGAGCGCTTCGAGCAGCTCCTCGAAGCTGCCCAGGGCCGCCGCGATGGCCTCCGGCGACGCCCCCGAAGCCGCCTGCTCCGCCGCCGGCGACGACTCCCCCAACGACGGAGCCGCAGCCCCAGCGCTCGGCGCGGCTTCGAGCGCCGCCCGCACCTGCGCCCAGGACACCTGCAGCGCCGCCAGGGCACGCTCGTGACCCGCGAAGAGCCGCTCGAGCTCGCCCTCGACGATCCGCAGGCTCACTCGTGGGTCGGTGCTCGGGGGATCGAGGCAGGTGAGCAGCGCTCGCGTCGCCCGGGCCTCCCGGAGGGGCAACAAAGGGACCTCGGGCTCCGCGGACTCGTCCCGCAGGCGAACCCCTTCGGAACCTTCGGAGGGCAGGACGCGCAACACCGCGGAAGGGATCGGCGCCAGCCGGGGACGGACTCCCTCGCTCATGGTCCCCCCCACCAGCCGAGCGCCGCCGCACACAGCCCGTAGAAGAGGAGCCAAACGCCCAGAGCGCTCGCCACCCGCGGCGCCCAGGGGACCCCCTCGAGGGTCGCGGACGGCTCGGGCGCATCGGGCGTCGCCGTCGCGCTCGGCCGCGGCCGACGCAGGCGCGCCTTGTACTCCTCCAGCCCGCGCGGCGAGCCCGCGAGCTCCCCGGTGAACCCTTCCTCCAGGCAGAACAGAGCGAGGTCCGCCAAGGTGTCGAGGGTCGACACGTCACTCGCCCCCGAGCGCCACCCCAGCGAGGATCGGCCGAGCTCCGCGAGCACCTCGTCCACGTCGACGAAGAACAGCCGACCACCGTTCAGCAGCTCCGCCCCCGCGGGACCCACGGGCTGCCAGTCCGCCCGATCCGCGGCGGGGAGCCGTCGCCGAATCCGCTCGTTCAGCCAGAACGAGATCAGCCGCAGCGCTCGGTCGGCGAAGTGATCCGCGTCGCCGCGGCGCGCCGGCACATCGAAAGCCGTCGTCATGGACCGCTCGAGGGCGTGGCGCACGTCCATGTGCAGCGTGGAGAGGATCAGCGCGCTCCGACTCGTCGCCTCCACGTCGGACGAGCTCGTCCGCAGCTGGTGGGCTGCACGCTCGGCGGCGCGATCGACGCGATCCCGCAGCGCGAACACCTCCAGCCAGAGAGCCACGCTCATGACCCCGCCCCCACGAGGCGCAGGGGCGCCCGCCGGACCCCGCGACGCGCGCGCACGCGCACCGGCGCGTCGCACCAGGCGTTCAGGAAAACCTCGATCCGATCCACCAGATCGTCGAGCAGCGGCTCCTGCTCCTCCTCCGGTGTCCGGCACTCGAGGGCGACCTCCAGCCGCGTCCCGTCCGTGGCACCTTCGCTGGCGCCATCGGGCAGCTCCCGCCAGCTCACCGACTCGATCGTCTCGGCGAGCTTGCGCCAGGTGGGCGCGGCGCTCGCGCCCAGGAGAAGGAGCAGGCGCACCAGCTCGTCCCGGGTCGGGGTCTGCCGCGTCGTCCAGGCCAGGAGCTCCATCAGCTGAGCGGGGGCTCCCTCCAGGGGGCTGGGGTGGAAGGGCGCCGTACCCTCCAGGAGCTTCCACGCCACGTCGGGCAGCCCGAGGCGCCAGGGACGGACCCGCGTGCGCCCCAAAGCGGCCAGATCGAGGCCCGGCTGGGTCCACACCGCGTCGACGCGCACGCGCCGGGGACGCGTCGGGCTCCCCGGCACGGGCAGCGCGAGGTGGGGGCGCTCGCGTCCCCGGACCGTCCTCCACTCCAGGCGGTAGCTGCGTTCCGGTTCCCCGAGCGCCGTCGCGAACAGGGTCGTCTCCAGCTCGTCGTCGAGCTCCGAGACCCGCTCGATCTGACCGAGCTCGAAGGGGGTCCCTGCATTGGCGTAGCGCGGCGCGGCCAGCTCCGCGGGCGGCACGATCGGCTGCCACCCTGCCCGCCCATCGTCGACGATCGGATCGGCGGGAGCGCGGATGGCGTTCTCCACGGGCAGCACGTTCGGTTGGAAGGTCTGCGCCGTGAAGGACACGTCTCCGCAGGCAGGGTCCAGCTCGAGCGCGAGCCAGGCCCGCGTGTCGCGTCCATCCGCCGGCAGCTCGATGTTGATGAACAGGTCCCGCTGGGGCAGCTGCAAGTGGCGTCGCACCGCCTCCAGGGCAGGAGGCGCGTGATCCCCGGGCGCCCCGACGCGGGCACCGAAGCGCACCTCGAGCCGCGGGCGCCCCCGAAAAGCCGCGGGCGATCCCGGATCCGGCGCACCCGAGAGCCCGGGTCCGCCGCCGAGGTAGCGCGCCGATCGACACGCGACGCGCAGACGACGATGCAGCCCGATCGACCGCGCCAGATCGCCCAGCAGGTCCACGTGCAGGCTCAGCCAGCCGAGCTGCGCGAGCCGCACCGGCGCCTCGACGCCCAGGACCAACCAGCGCGCGTCGTCGCCCACCTCGAGCCGCGCCGCGAACACGCGCACCGGCGCGAGGACGGCGGAGACGGACGTGGCGAGCTGGACCGCCGCGCCGTCCGCCGCCTCCACGAGCAGCGGCGTGCCCTGGGGCAGGGTGACGGCGGAAGACCAGCCACCGGCGTCCAGGGCCCGCACCAAACCACAAGCGCCCAAGGGATGCCGCAGGAAGTCGCAGTGCTCGGCCGCGAGCGCGCTCACCGCGTCGAACATGCCGCGGTACGCCATCTGCTGGGTACGCGCCGAAAAGAAGGCCACGGCCTCGAGCAGCCGGCGCACCTCCGGATCCGCCGCGCTGGGGACGTCCTCGCCGGAGCCCCCGATGTCCGCCAGATAGGCGTCCAAACGCAAGAGCTCGTCCAGGAAGGTGTCTTGGAATTCGCTCGCCATGGTCGTTCAGCCCAGGGCCACCTGCGGCGCGGAGACGTTCACGAGGGATCCCTTCAGCGTCGCCACGCCGGACGCCTCGGCGGTGAGCTGCCCCGAGGCCTCGAGGTTGATCGTCGTCCCCGAGCACTTGGCTTGCAGCCCGCTCACCGTCACCTCCTGCTCCCCCTTCAGGTCCAGGGTGGTCTGCGCGGCATAGGTGGATCCCTGCTTGGACCGACACTCGATCTCGTCGGCCTCCACGGAGAACTTCTTGCACTTGAACGAGATCGCGTCGGCGACCTGCGTCACCGTGCTCGTCCCCGCGCTCCCCTCGACCTGCAACACGATCGAGTCCTTCAGCAGGGTGACCGTCTGCTTCGAGCTGGCCGATTCGTCCTCCACGATCAGCGTCAAGCCCTCGGCCTTGTCGAGGACGATGGTGCATTTCAGCGTGCTCATCGCCTCACCCCGTGTCCTCCGCGACGCCGATCACGAGCTTCCCCTCGCTGAGGGTGAGCGCCACTCGATCCTTGTCGTTGACCCGCACCACGCCGAACACCGGCGCGTCGTCGTCGTACACGTGGGTCAGCTTCGTGAAGCTCTCCTCGCTCTTGCCGAACACCAGCCGCTCTCCCTGCCCTTCCTTCGGCAGGGCGGCGCCCTCGCGCCAGCTCAGCGTGCGCACGATCGAGGCCGTGTCGAGGTCGAGCGCCAGCAAGACGCGGGCGCCCCGACAATGCGGGAGGTAGACGTTCGCTCCCACCGTGCCTGGCTCCGCGGGAGCGAACACGCTGGCGTCGAACAGCGGGACGTTCACCTCGACCTCGTCGATCGCCGTGGTCTCGCACTGGGTCACGTCCCAGGTCTTGTCCGTCTCCTCCCCCTGCCGGCTCACGACGACGCCTTCGACGAAGCCCGGATAGCGCGGCGCCACGTACTCCAGGTCCGTGGCGAAGCGCTCCTCGACATCCGCCAGGACCGCCGACAGCTCGACCTGCAGGGGGACCGCTCCTGGTCCGAGGCGACCGCCCGTCGCGCCTGCCTCGGACCGCGCCTCCAAGCGCAGGCTCCGGACGATCCAAGAGGAGGCCACGAGCCGGGAGTTCTTCGCGAAGCGAGCCCCCGCCGGGCACGACACCAGCGCTCCCGGCACGAGCTGCGCGCTCGGGTAACGACGGAACCGCAGGTGGGCCCGCGGTCGGAGCTGCTCATGGCGCAGCCGCTGCTCCTCGGCGCGAGCCGCCTGCTCCTCGGCGACCGGAGTGCGGAGCAGCTCGTCGCAGGCGAGGGGCGCGCTGGCTCCCGTCCTCTCCGCCGTGACCGTCTCCGCGGCGTTGGCGTAGGAGTTGCGCAGGCGTGGCCGCGCGCGCCCCGGCTCCGGCACGCTCAGCGCGACGGCGCCCACGTCGTCGCCGAAGAGCGCCCGCGCCGGCTCGATGCCCGCGAGGACGTCGACCACGCGATAACTCTGGTCGGTGTAGTCGTAAGCGAGCGCCCCACCGCGAGCCTCCGCGTACCAGCACAGAAAATCGTAGAAGCTGACGCCCGCGGATCCCGGCAGATGCAAGAACCACTGCCTGCGGGTGGTCGTGGCCACGGACCAGCTCGAAGCGACGCTCACGTCGGGGGGGGCCTGGGCCTCCACCACCTCCAGGAGGCTCTTGTCCGTGAGCAGATCACAAGGGAAGTGCTGCCGCCACGCGGCGCGCGCGGGGTCCTGGAACTCGATGCGATACCGTCGCCACAGCAGGGGCTGCTCCGCCGACCAGTCCGTCGCCTCTTCGTGGACGGTGCGGTGGGTGGCGCGCCCTCGCACGACGAGGGGCTCGAAGGTGCTCGGCGCCTCCCCCGCGACGCGCACGGGGACCACCGACAGCTCGACGGACAGCTCGCCCGTGTCGAAGAACACCTCCTTCAGGGCGTCCTCGTAGCGTCCGCCCTGGGAGGTGTCGTCTCGAGCGACGAACTCGACGACGCCCTCGAAGCCCGATTGATGGAGATCGAGCTCGAGCCGGCGGACGTCCTCGGCCGGAATCTCGTGCGCCGCGCCGGCCAGGGTGACCGTGAGCTCGATCTTCAGGAGCTCGTCGAACTTCACGTTCGCGCCTCCGTGACGTCCACGCGCCGCGTCCAGATGTCGAAGACGAGGTGCAGCCGGACCACCGCGCCGCTGCTCCGCAGGCGCCCCGTGAGCAGGAAGCGCACCCGCCCCCCGGCGTCCCGCGACAGCGCCGTCAGGGTGAAGTCACCCAGGGCGCCCTCGTAGCGAGCGATGTTCCTCACCAGCTCGAGCCGGAGCCGCTCGATGGGATCCTCCGGCTCACCCTCCGTGGCGGGAGCCCCCCACTTCGTCTCCGAGCGCACCCCGAAGTCCGGGAGGACGGACGCGAAGCCGCGCTCCCCCGCCAGGAGATCCCGGAGGTGAGCGGCCACGTGCTCGGCCCCGCGCGGCCCCGCAGACCCCGAACGCAGACGCTCAAGCAACGCCATCGGCCCCCCTCCACACCAACGAGGCGCGCACGGCGACGCCGACCGGACGCTGGAAGCACAGCGCCCGCTCGCGCCGCACGTGCTCCCACTCCACGCCGCTGCACTCCAGGCGATAGTAGCGCGTGTCGGGGCCCCCCGCGGGCGCATAGCTGAACTGCACCGGCGCCGCGCGCAGCCCCGGGAGGAGGAGCTCGTGCAACGTCGGCAGACGCCCGGGGCTGCCCAGCACGAGATCCTCCAAGCGTACGTCCCCGTGGATGGCGAGGCAGAGCTCCCGATCGCCCCCCAAGACCTCCTCCGGCAGGTTGCGGGCCACGAACAGGCGCCCCTCCCGGACCAGCTCGAGGCCGGCAGGGGTGGGATCCGGGACGGCGCTCGCCTCGCCGGAGATCGCCGCGAACAGCGCGCCGTAGCAGCCGCGCAGATCGTCGTGATCGTAGACCAAGGACTCGACGTCGATGGGGGTGCCAGGGCTCGCGGCGAGCTCGCAGGCGTAGTCTCGCAGGGCACAGAACAGCTGGTAAGGATGCAGCCGCGGACCGCGCCCGCTCCAACGGTCGTGCACCACCGAGCTCTCCCGGAGCACCGCCCGCAGCTTCTGTCCCTGCGCCCGACGCCGCTGCACGTCGCTCGCTCGCGCGCCCGTCGCCGTCCTCGCCCGCGCGCTGTCGCGCAGGGCGTCGTTGGCGTACTGGATGGACTCGTAGAGCGCCAACAGCTCGGCGCGCAGGAAGGGCGTGGTGCAGACCTGGAGCAGCGGCGGGACGTAGCGCCCCAGGCTCGCGCCGCGCCCTCCCCGCTTCGGCTCGAGCGTGAGGAGCTGCATGGATTGATCGCGGCGCGACGCGAGCTCCTCCAACTCGCCCGACCAGGGCGGATGTCCCGCCACGAGCCGGACGCGATAGCAGCGCGGGAGCACCTGGCTCGCTTCGATCCCGTCGCCGGGCTCCCGGGGTGGCAGCACGACCGCGTGGATCGGCACCGCCTGGCGCGGCTCGACCTCGAGGGGCTCGATGGGCTCGACGTTGCCCTCCGTGGACAGGAGCGTCCCGTCCCGGAGGACCCACTCGAGCTTGCGCACCACCACCCAGCCCCGCTCCAGCTCCGCCGCATCGAGCTCCAGCGCGGCGATCCCGTACGCGGGCAACCCCGAGAGCCGGAACCGCGCGGCCATGTGGGCCAACAGCGCCTGCTCCTGACGCTCGAAGTGCCCCGGGCTCAGCAGCTGTCCCGGGATCCAGGCGTGTAGTGCCAGCTCGAAGTTCACGAAGCCTCCGACCTCCCCACGCCTCCCGCTTCAGGCTGCGACGGCGACGCCCCAGCCCTTCACGATGTTCTTCTGATCGGCGACCGCCACCGTGATGTTCTGCGACTCCGGCTGCGGCTTGATCCCGATCTGGAAGGCGTAGTTCTCCGGGGACTGCACCTCGGTGGACTTGTCCTCGGCGAGCGCCAGGTTCAGGTCGTCGCCGTTCTTTTCGAGGATGCCCTTCATGTCCGCGTCCACGGTGAGGCACTTGAAGTACTTCTTGGCGATGGGGTCGTAGTCGTAGACGGAGAACTGAAAGACCACCTCCACCTTCGTCAACGACTTGAAGAGCAGCTCCTGGCACCTCTGCTTCGACGCCACCGACACTTGCCCGCTGAAATAGAGGGCGTCCGTCGGCCCCAGCTGCCACAGGGCCCCGCTGAGGACGGCGACCACCTTGAGGTCGTCCTCGGGGTTCAGCGGATCCTTCACCGTCTGATCGGCGGCCAGATCCTTGTCACCGATCTTCAGGCTGGTGATGAAACCGACGGGGGTCTGTCGGTCCTTCTTGTAATTGTATCCCTGATAGATGTCGCAGTGTTTGTTGAATTCCGCCATTCGCGTCTCCACGTCTCGGGGCCGGCGCGCGGCCCCTCCAGTCATTTCGCCCTCGAGCACCGGTCGGCTCTGGTGCGCCCTCTGGTGTGCTGTCCCCTCGGGTTCCGAGCCCTCGTGGGGCCCCCTCGAGACCCCACGAGGGGGTCCCGAGCTCCGCTCTACTCCGGCTCAGCCGTGCTCCGGCTCAGCCGTGCTCCGGCTCAGCCGTGCTCCGGCTCAGCTGTGTTCCAGCTCAGCCCCCCAGGGCCGCCTCGAGGCGCAGCTCGACGTCCATGCCTTCGAACTGGACGTGGGGCAGCAGCGACGTCGTGCACTTGTACCACCCCAGGGCGCCCATCTTCGGCTCGACCGTGACGCTCACCGCCTTGAACGGGTAGCGCGCCAGCGTGCGATCGTCCGGGTTGGTGACGGTGGTCACGTACTCCGACAACCAACTCTCCAACATGTTCTGGATGTAGGGGCCGTCCGCCGTCGAGCCGATGTAATCGCGCACCATGCGCTTGATGTAGTGAGCGATCCTGCTCACCGAGAGCGTGTAGGACAGGTTCGTGACCAGGTGCGCGTTCTGCGTCGCGAGCTCCTCGACGAACGTCTTCGGCTTCTTTGCCGACTGTACGCTGAAGAAGCAGGCCTGATCCGGCTCGTCCTTCTTGGAGACGAGCGGGATGAACCCCGCCATCGCCAGCTGGAGCTCGCGATAGTCCGGCAACGCCGCGTCGACGGGTGGCTGCTCGATCAGGTGCCCCTGGCTTTCGAAGACGTGCGTCGGCAACCCCCGGATCAGCCCGCCCCCCTCGGGACCGCGGACGTGCTGGCACCACCCGGAGAGCTCGAAGGAGCGAATCATGTTCCGCGCCAACAACGCGGCAGCGTTGCCCCACAGGTAGTCGTCCGAGTTGCGGATCTCCTCCTTGAACTCGAGGCGCCCCTCGCCCGCGCTCTCGTGGGGACGGCGCAGGAGATAGCGGGGCAGGGTGAGCCCCACGTACGCCGCCTCGTGCTCGTCGCGGAAGGCCTCCCATTTCCCGTAGCGCGGGCGCTCGAGCACGCTCTCGAGCTGATCGAGGGCGGCGAGCCCTGAGAAGGAGGAGAGCCCGAAGAACCTCGGCGACAAGCCTCCGATGAACGGCGCGTGGCAGTGACTCGCCAGCTTGCCCAACCCCCGCAAGAACTGCAGGTCCTCGTCGTCGGAGGGGTCGAACTCGAACAGACCCACCACGGATCCGAACGGGATCCCGCCGAAGCGGTCGTACTCGTCCACGTAGAGCCTCTGGAACAGCGAGCTGCCCATGATGTGGTTCACGTTGTCGCGGATGTCCTCGCGCAGCTCGTCGACGGTCACGTCGAGGACGTCGATCTCGATCTTGTCCGTCGTGACGCTGTCGACCAGCTCGCTCAGCATCCGGAAGTTCCGCTCGATCTCCCGGAACCCCGGGTCACGGAGCACCAGCGTCAGCTTGCTCTGGATCTCGTCGTCGATCTGCGAGAGCAGCTCGTCCACGGCGATCATGAAGCGGCCCAAGGGCGACTTCTGCTCCCCGCGAGCGTCCTTCGCGGAGTCTCGCATTTCGTCGAGTGGCAAGTTGACCAGCAACGCCACGAGCACGTTGACGAAGAGATCCTGATCCCGGTCCGGGTGCCGATCGAAGAAGCCGAGGACGTCTCCGTCCTTCACGATCATCGCACGCTGCGGCGTCAGCTCCTCCGCCGACCACTGGAACCCTGCGGCGCGATGTAGCTCCTGCAGGTAGTTCATTACGTCTTCCGACTGATTCGTGTCCGTCATGATTCACATCCCTCGCGGCTCTTCCCGTCTGTCGCTCCGCCGACCTCAGGCGTCGTCGCCGGCATCCTCCCCGGCCCCTTGCTCCGGCGCGGGCTTCGTCTCCTGGGACCGGAGACGGAACACGCCGTGCGCGTCGAGCCCTCCCACCGCCGCACGCAGCACCTCCAGCGGTGGCGTCGCGGATCCGCCTGCGTCCTCCGTCGCGCTGCTCTCCCGCTCCTCGCCACTCGGGAGCAGCTCCTTGCACTTGTTCCGCAGGATCGAGTTCGAGGCGATCATGCTGCGCCCCTGGCTCACCAACCAGCGCAGGACGAGGAGGCGGCGGATCTCCGGCACGGTCTCCGCGATGCGCTCGGGGTCGAAGGACTTCATGTCGAGGAGCGGGATGACATGGCGCGCCACGACGGTGGCTTCGAGGCGCACCCGCTGCTCCAGACCGCCCGGTGGCACCAAGCTGGCGTCGAAGTCGTCGTCGAAGCGCAGCTGCAGCTTCTCGAGCCTCGTCACCTCGTACATGATCGCGGGTTCACGGGGTGAGCGCCGCTTTGGCTCGAGCCAGCCGTTCAGGCCGACTTCGTCCTTCTTCACCGGCACCCACGCGCCTGCGTCTTCCTGGGATTGCGCGTACTCCACCGCGAGGAACGACTCCAGGTGGCCCTGAAAACCGCGGCGCCCGGAGGCGCCCACGACGGCAGCGCCCTCTTCCCCGAGCACGGCCTCCCCGTCGATCTCCGCGTGCTCGATCTGGATGAGCACGTCCTCCCCGCCAGGAAGGATCTTCACGTTGGCGGATCCCGACACCTGGAACGTCCGGAAGTGCGTCAGCTGGTCGGGGACCGGCAGGCCGATGCGCATGAGCTTCATCACGCTCTCGAGGTTCCCGGACTTGCCGATCGCGTACATCGGGCGCCGATCCAGCAACGGCAGGTCTCGTCCCGGCGAGGCGGCTCCGAAGAGACCCTTCACGCTCCGCCCCGAGAAGTTTCCCGCCACGAGCAGGCGCAGCGGCAGCTCCTTCTGTACGACCCGCCCATCGATGCGGGTCCGATAGGTGATGTTGAGCCGCGACCGCGGCACGCTCTTGCTGGTTGTCGTCGTCACTTCGTTACTCCCGAAGCCAGTTGTGCTTGCGCGCCCCTCTGCCCCCGGCGCGAGAGCCGCGGCGACGAAAGGAACCAGCGCATCCTGATCGAAATCAGCGCAACGGCCGATTCCCTGCCGGGCGGAGCGCCGCGCTGCGGAAAATTTGACGACTCGACCACGGACCGACCTCCGCGCACGCTCCCCTCACGGTTCACTCATGGTCGGTGGGCTTGCCCGGCGCGCCCCCGTCCCTCGTACAGGACGACCTCGAGCGGGCGTGCCGCGAGGGGCACGGCGCCCTCGGCGAGGCGGACCACGTCGACCCGCGACTCGGCGGACCGCTCGAGGATTCGCAGCCGCACCGTGAGCGCGACGGGCCGGCGGCGAAAGCGCGGCAGGACGTAGCGCCCCAACCGGAGCTTCGCCTCCTGCACCCACGTCTCGCGCTGGGCCGCCGCCGAGTTCTCCGGCGTCGCCGGGAGGTCGTGGGCGGCGGTCAGCGTGACCTCCAGCCCCTGATGTCGAACGAGCCCTCGCCCGGCGAAGGCGCAGCTCCCCAGGGTCGCACTGCCGAGGGCGACCCGGTCGAGGCCCATGACCCGCGGCACCTTCCGCCACCCCACGCTCACCCGCAGCTCCGGGAAGATCCGCCGGAAAAGCTGATCCACGTAGCGGGGTGAGGCGGCGACGAGCGCCTCCGCCAGGTGCTGCTCCCAGGCGCTACCGCCCGCGAACTGCCGGCACTCCGCGCGCGCTCGGGCCCGCAGCAGGCCGTCGTCGAGAGTCCGCAGGACGAGCGCGAGGTTCTCGCCGACACCAGGCTCCCCCAACACGCGTTGAAAGTACCCGGGTAGCGGCGACCCAGCGCTGAACAGGCCCATCGCGAGGTACACCACGGCGCGCGGGGGCGGGCCCGGGTCGATCCTCACCGCGCGCACCAGGCTCCCCTCGGGGCCCAGGCGGACGCGCGCACCGAGCTGCGAGGCGCTCGCCTCATCCGGATCGCGGCTCTCGAAGGAGATCCGATCCACGCCGAGGCGCCCGAGCGCCTGCAACAACGCAGGCAGCCGATAGCTGGGCGCGAGCTCCTCCAGCTCACGCCACCGGGCCGCGTCCCGAGCTGTGGGTCCGGTCACCCGCTCTGCTCCTCGCGAACGCGGCGGAGGAAGGTCTTCGGGTCCGCTCGATAGAGCCGCTCGAGGGCGCGCTCCTCCAGGCCGTGCCCCTCGACCATGTGCTCCTCCAGCTCGGCGCCGTACCGGAGCAACGTCGACAGGTACCCTTCGAAGACCTCCGGCAGATACAACAACGGATCGAACTGACCGAGCTCCTGCTCCACGTCCCGCGCCACGATCGCCGCCTCGCGCAGGGCTCCGCACTCGGCCAGCTCTTCGAAGGCCGCGAGCTTGTGACGGAGCGCGCGCATCCGCTCCGAGCCGACGCCGTCGGGGAGCGCCGCGCCCGCCGGATCAGGATCCATACTGCCGCGCCGGCTCGGAGCAGATGCGACGGCGTCTCCCGTGACGTGCGTCCCGTCGTCAGCGCCGTTCGAGTCGGATGCGGTTTCGCGGGCCCGTTCGCGCGTCGCCTCCTGCGCGTCGTCTCTCCAGGGAGCCTCCGCCGCCCCGGCGCCTGCGTCTCCCGAGGCTGCCTGGCTCGCCTGCTCGACGATGGCGCCGAACGCGCCCCTGACCCGGCGCTCGAGCTTACGCAGCTCCCCGGGGCTGGTGGGGCCCGCGATGGGCTCGAGTTGCTCCTCGAGCCGCTCGATGTCTCGGTCGATCTGCGCCCCGATCTCGTCCAGGAGCTCCGGGGTCATCGCTCCCAGCCAGCGCGTCCACGTCCCGTCGCGCATCTTCGAGTGGAAGTGGAGGCGCTGCGCGACGTTGCTGACCAACCAGGAGAGGGAGCGGTCCAGCTCGCGCGCCTCGGTGGCCTCGTCGGCGGGCGCCGCGCCCTCCAGATCCTGCACCAGCTGGTCCGTCGCGGCGCGCAGGATCTCGACCAGCTCGACCACGCCGTCCCGCGCGAAGCGGTAGGCGAGCCACAGGGTCACGAGCTGAAAATCGTAGATGCCCTCCTGCAACAGCCGCGCGGCCTTCTCCCCCGCGCGCTCGATTTCCCCCTCGTCCGCCCAGCTGCACACCCGGAACAGGGTCGCGGGATCGACGGACCGCATCGAGGGATGCGCCACCAGCGGCAGATCGATCGTCGTCTCCATGGTTACTTCACCACCACCTTCGTCTGACCAGGGGACACGACGCGGATCATCCCGCCCCAGAGGCACTGGAGGCTGTCGGTGCTCTGCAGCACCGGGAGCTTCATCCCCGTCACCTTGACGGGGCCGCTCGGGATCCACGGCGCGACGGTTTGAGGGATGCAAGGTTGCGGCGTGAGGACCCCGAGCGCCGCGCTCGTGGCCGCCGCCACGGTGGGGTTGGCCAGGCTCGTGCACACGCCGAAGGGCAGGACGTTCGTCAGCGGCACGAAGTCCATCACGTTCGCCACGGGAGCCCCGGCCATGACGTGCCCCGCCGGGACCACGACCAGGGTCGAAGGCGCCAGTCCGAAGCTGCATTGCAGGGTCGCCCCTGCACAGACGGGGAGCGCCATCTCAGACCGCTCCACCGCTGAGGGAGCTCAGCTCCCGGAATACGCGCAGCTCGGATTTCTGTCGCAGACGCCCGCGCCAGCGTTGGAGGGCCACCCAGCCTGCGTCGACGGCGCCTGCGTCGTCCAGGCGCGGCAACGACGGACGACACTCGATGAAGTCGGGGCGCAGCTCCGGCGCCAACACCTCGCGCAGGAACCCTTCGAGCTCCTGCTGCGTTCGCCGCTGCCGCTCCTGGCACCAGTCGGCGCTGGCGCGCACGAAGACCACGAGCCCGAAGGAAACCCCCGCCCGCTCCCCGCCGCGGGGCACGTCCACGACGGCCGCCCCGATCACGCCCGGGAGCGTGGACACCGCCTCCGTCACGAGCTCGCGGGGATAGACCGCGCCTGCGCGACGCGGCCGCGCGGTGCCGAGGTAGCGATAGCGTTCTCCCCGCAGCTCGCTCAGGAGGACCGACGGGCTCGCCGAGCTCCCGGCGAGCTGCAGAAGACCCCTCCCGGCGTCCGGCGGCGCGCCCTCCAAGGGCGCCACCGCGAAGCCCACGCCCAGGGCGATCCGCACGACGTTGTCGTAGACGTCACGGCTGCACTCGGTGGCGGCCACCACGCCTCCCAGCGCCGGGTCCGTCAGCACCGCGCGGAGGAGCGGCGCCTGCTCGAAGCTGCGTCCGAAGTGGGTCCAGAGCTCCGCGTCCCACTCCTCCTCCAGATCCCGGAACCACCGCTCGACGACGACGCCGTGAGCCCGGTTCGCGCTGGCGTCCACACCGCGCGCGTCGACGCCACGAGCGTCGATGGAACCGCGCTCGACGAGGGCCTCCAGCGTCGCTCGACGCACGCCGAAGGTGCGCCAGCGGCGCTGCAGGCGGGGGGTCCGGCGAGCCACCTCCTCCGGCGCCACGTGATGATACGTCGCCCCCGCGAGCAGGCACGCGAGGAGCAGCCCGGGCTGGTGCCGCGCGTCGTCGAACCCGGGCGCCGCGACGGCGTCGCCGGGGCGGAGCCTCCAGAGCGAAGCGGCGTCCCGGGCGACGGCCCGTTGCAGCGACTCGCAGTCGAGCCAGGCGGGCTCCCAGGCGAGACGCTCGCGCCCCGCCGAGTCGTTCTCGGCCGCCTTCGGGGACAGCACCCCGAGGCACGAGTCTTGGCGCGAATAACGGGCCGCTCCCTCCGCCTCCGGGACGAGCTCCGCGGGCACCTCGTCGACCAGGAGCGCGGCCGCGAGCTCCGGCCCCAAACGTCGAACCGCCGCAGGTTCCGCGCTGACGAACTCCGCGCCGAAGGCCTCGACCGCGCGGCGCTCATAGGGCTCACCCAGAGACGGCGCCCAGCACACGCAGGCGCCGAGCCGAAACCCCGCCAGCAGATCCACGACGTAGCGCGCGCCGAACGGCCGACAGATGCACACCGTCGATCCTTGCTTCACGCCCTGAGCGCGCCACGCGCTGGCGCGCCGCGCCGTCGCTCGATGGAGCTCATCATAGGAGAGCGTCGCGCCCCGCCCCTCGAAGGCATGCCGGTCGTTCCCCCGCCAGCGTCCGACGAGCTGCTCGAACCAGGGGATCTCGGTGACGTCCCGCCCGACGAGGGCGAGCTTCGACGCGAGCCACCCGTCGAGGATCGGGATCACCTGCTCGGGATTCTCACGACTGGCGATCTGGAGCTCCTGCGCCGCTTCCGCGTCTCCGGGCGTCGTGCTCGTGAGTGCCTCGATGTGCGGAAGGAAGGGGAACACGTGATCTCCACGACGGCGAGCGACAAGGCGACGCGAGCCCGCTAAGCTGGAGACCATGTCCAGGGCCGTCGTGTACTTCGCGCTTCAGCCGCTGCGCAGCTTGCGCGCCCCTCGAAGCCCTGGCCAACAACTCGACGCCGCCCCGGATCACTCCGCCGGCGCGTCTCGCCGCGACGACGCCACAGCGAGCGCTGCCCTCCCTGCCGTCGCTCCCTGCCCACCCGCTCTCCCCGACACCGGCGCGCACACCGCACGCCAGGTGCGGCTGCTGCTGGATCTCCCCGAGTCCTTCGAGATCGACGATTTCTGATCCCGCGGAGCTCCCGTCCCCACCCTGCGCGGCGCCCCTGACAGGGCAATGCCCCGCTCACGCGGCTCCCCCTGCAGCTCACGGAGCCACGGCTCCCTCGGCGGCGCGCCGGGAAGGGTAGTTTCCACGTGGAAACACGACGAAGGAATCTCAGACGCGTGTCAGAGATCGGCGGGCCACGCCGCGGGAGTTTCCGCGCGGAAACAACACGCTCGCGCGCACGCGTGGCCCCGAGCCCAGCCCCCCCTCCGGGGAGGGCCCGTTGCGTTGACCTTGCCCTCCGCCGCTCGGTTCCGAGCGAGTGAGAACCGCGCGGTTTCGGACGGGTCGCTGTCTGCACGTGGCGCTCGTCGTTGATCTTTGCGGCGCTCCCATCGGGTGGTCGCCGCCGTAGCACCCAATTTTGTGGTCCTCCGCAACACCATCGGGCGACCATGGTCCGACTCCCCCGCGATGAACGGTTCGCCGAAGGCACCCGTGCGTCGCGCCGGGACCAGTGCCCCGAACGACCGTGTGCACGAGCCACGCACCCCTCGAGCTCGAGCGCTCGGTGACGAACCGTTCTGCGCTCCAGAGCGGCGGTGCACCCACCGAGCACTCCTCACCTCACGACAGAGAGAACTTTCACGGAGGACGAATGACGTTCGGGATGCTCTCCTGGCTCGAGAAGAGCGTCGACGAAGTGCAGGAATCCGGCGATTCCGAGCACTTCGAGTTTCTCCTGGCCGCCTACGAGTCACTGAACGTCGTCTCGACCTCGTCCAACGAACCGACCCCCCAAGACCCCGCGTCGCGCGTCTTGCGGCTCAAGAAGGACCTGGGCATGGGAGGGCGCCAATTCATCATCAATCTGATCCTGTTCAACTATCGGACCGCCGACGGAGGCCGGATCAGGCAAGCCACCCATAACCTGAGAACGGGCGACCTCGAGGACGAGCGCGAGGAGTATGCGCGGCCATTCGAGTCTGCTCCTCCCCGCTACGTCAAGGCGCTGTTGTCCTGCGCCGCGGACCCCGCCGACCAGAAGATCATCGCGGACGCTCCTCCACCCACGGTCCGTATCACACCGTTGATGGATACGGTGTACGTGCCCCCCACTCGGTTCACGGCGAGCTTCCCGCTCGTGCTCGCGCCCGACCATCCCCAGACGCTGGAGACGCCGCTGCTACCGGGCCAAACGTACGCCGGCGAACCCGTTCGCTACCGATTCCTGGCGTCCTTTGGGTTCGCCGAACCGGCCTACTGCTGGTGGGACAAGAACGATCGATCGGAGTATCCCGGGACGCGTCTCTCCTTGGGGGCGTACTCACTGAACACCGGTTATCTCCGGCACCTGCGCGCCATGCTCGGAGCCCTGCAGGGAGACACCCGAAGCGCATATGAGAAGTACGGCAGCGTCGGGAGGAAACACGTCAACGCCCTCCTCGCGCTCTTCGGCTCGAACCCCCACTCAGGCTGGAACACCGGTACTCAGCTCGCCCTCGGCTGGGCGGTTCAACTCCTGAAGATCGCCAGGGCATTGCTGGATGACGCGGCGAAGGTTGAGCCACGGAAACTTCGCGCGTTCTATTCTTTCGTCCAAGGCAAGCTCGACGCCCACGAAACCGACCTGGACTTCATCTGGGAGACCCGCGGCGCGTACCCGAAGATCACGAACGAGCGCAACCGCCAGTTCAATAGTCACAACGTCTTCGATCGCATCTGGGTCATCGAGGCGAGACTCTGGGAGCTCGCCTTCCTCAGCGCGACGTACCTGTCACCCCACGACATGCAGGTCGCCTTGCGGCGCGTGTTCCCCGAGTGGACGCCTTCGGTCGGCGCCCCGCGCGAGACCGATCAATCGAACGGGGTACGAGAAGCGATCGAACTCGGTCGTCACGGGGTCCTCTTCGACCGTATCCTCTTCCCATCCGGCACCGCAGCAGCAGACGCGGTCCACGAGCACCTCGCTTCGCTCGATTTCGCGACGCACGCCGTCCGCGTCTCTCGCGACGACCTCTCCACGTTCACCCCCTACTTCGAATTCTATCAGCAGGTGACGTCGTTCCTGAGCCCAGAAGAGGTCGCCAGGAAGAATACGCCCGGGAAGGCCGGCGGACAGCTCTGGCTGAACCTCTCGGATGGCCTGCACGACGACCTCCTTGGGCGCCCGGGAAAGGACGTCGGGCTCACGCTCGCCAGGATGACCGCGGAGTTCGTGCGCCGGGTACGGGAGCGCGCCTCGACCGCACCCTCACGTTTGTTCCTCGTCATCGACTACACGAAGTTCGCCGCCGACATGCCGAATGACCGGCTGTATCCCATCTTGGCGGTGATGGCCCGATGGCTCCGAGTTCTCGTCAGCGACGAGCCGGACGACATGGCTGGTGTCGTCTTTCTCCGCTCGAACCTGAAGTACAATACGGGCTCCCTCGATCGCTACCAGTTGGGCGAAATCTTGGTCTGGAAGCAAGACGGGGAGCTCGCGAAGCCGCTGACCTCTGGCCTCTGTCAGCGAGCCCAAGCGTCCTTCGGCGACCCCTCCACGGACGACTGGAGCCTGCGGGGAGAATACCTACCGCTGGCGAAGAAGGTGTACCTCCTCTACGACGCCGTGAGCCACGGACGCTGGCGGGACTACGCGCGACTGTGGAAGGGAGCCGTCGCCCCTGCTCCTCTGGAGAAGCCCACCCGCTCCTCCGAGGTGATCCTGGCGATGAGGTCCAAGCTCCTCGTCCTCGTCGAATATCCCCTCGCCCCCATCTTCACGCACCTGATCGCGGACACGCGTCGCAGGTCGTTGGCAGGATCCCTGAAGGGAGGCACGAAGAGTAAAATCTCTTCCTTCTGGAACCGACTGAGCAAGGACGTGCAGGGGATCGCTCGACGGACGGCGTTCGACCCGGCGCTCGAGCCCGGGGTTCGCAAAGTCGCCGGCTATCTCGAGCCCACGCTCGACGAGATCATCGACGCTCTGAACGAATCACTCGACACGATCCCCAAGTCGCAGGCTCCGGCGCGTAAGGAGCTCGGCGGGTATCTCGCGCGGCTGCGCGCGGCGAGGCAGAAGCTCTCGCTGAAGGCCGTTCTCGACGAGCTCGACTCACCGGGTCGCTCCCGATGCCTCGTCGCGCCGACCTCCGAGGATCCCCGAGCGCGGAGCGGCGATCGCGTCGGAAGGACATCGCGATTGGTGCCAGCCAGGCGCATCGGCGGGGTACGGAGGGGAGCCCCCCGTCGACGCCCATAGACCTCTCCGAGGCTGGTCACACGAGAGCGCTTTTCAGCCCTGGGGACTTCCGATAATTTTCCGCGCCATGTCCCTGCTCTCCATCGCGGCCATCCTGCTCTGCTTGGCGGGGCTCTTCGCGTGGGTCAACCAGCGGTACTTCCGGTTGCCGGCCACCATCGGCCTGATGCTGTTGGCCCTGCTCAACGCGCTCGCGCTCCTGATGGCCAAGCAGTTCGCCCCGGCCTGGGTGGCGCCCGCAGAGCGCATGATGACCTCCATCGACTTCGACCGGACCTTGATGCAGGGCATGCTCGGCTATCTGCTGTTCGCGGGCGCGCTCCACGTCGACCTCGCCAAGCTGCGGAACCACCGGACCATCGTGTTGCTCCTGGCGACCGCGGGCGTGCTGATCACTGCGGTGCTGGTCGGCGGCGCCACCTGGCTCGTGACCCAGGTCCTCGACCTGGACGTGCCGTTCATCTACTGCCTGGCCTTCGGGGCGCTGATCGCCCCGACGGATCCCATCGCCGTGCTGGCCATCCTGAAGCAGGTCGGCGCGCCGAAGAGCATCGAGGTCAAGCTCGCGGGGGAGAGCTTGTTCAACGACGGCGTGGCCGTGGTGGTGTTCATCGGTCTCTTGCGCATCGCGGGCATCGGCGGCCCGACGGCGTCTTCGCCGACGGAGGACGACCTCACCTCGGAGATCGTGCATCACGCCACCAGCATGGGCGAGCTGTTCCTGGTGGAGGTCGGCGGCGGCGTGCTCCTGGGGCTCGGTCTCGGTTATCTCCTCGTGGCCCTGCTCGGGAGCATCGACGACTACAAGACGGAGGTGCTGCTCACGCTCGCGGGCGTCACCGGGGGCTACGTCCTGTGCACCTACCTCCACTTCTCGGGGCCCCTCGCCATGGTGATCGCTGGCTTGTTCATCGGTCACCGCGGGCGCCGCTCGGCGCTGAGCGACGAGTCGGTCCGCCGCCTCGACGAGTTCTGGGAGCTCATCGACGAGATCCTGAACGCCGTCTTGTTCGTGCTCGTCGGGCTCGAGGTGCTCGTCATCACCCTGAAGCCGAGCTTCCTCGTGGCGGGGTTCGCCGTCGTGCCCCTCGCGCTCCTGGGACGCTTCGTGACCGTGGCCGGCATGGCTGCCCTGCTCAAGACCACTCAGGAGTTCACCCCCGGCGCCACCCGCCTCCTGGCCTGGGCGGGGCTGCGGGGTGGTGTCTCGGTGGCGCTGGCGCTCTCCCTCAAGGGCAAGCTGCCGCCCGATCTCAGCGGCGTCGGCGACCTCCTCGTCACGATGACCTACGTCGTCGTGTGCTTCTCCATCATCGTGCAGGGGCTCACGATCGGCCTCTTGGTGAAGAAGCTCGGCCTCGCGACGGGCGCCGCGCGCATGAGCCACGCGCCCTGACCCGCTCGTGCCAATGTGAGGGGACGAAGCTCCAGTGTCACCCTCCACCGCCCACGGCGGCGCCTGCGCCTGAGGTGTCTCATCGTCAGTCCTGGCCCGGCCCTGGGTCGCGCTCCACGGGGAACAAGAGGTCGACCCGCAACCCCAGCCCCAGCCGCCGCGTGCCGACGGCGACGAAGGGGCCGATTCGGACGAAGCGAGAGCCCGCCGCGAAACCGAGCGCGCCCTCGAAGAACCCGCGGACCATGCGCCCGGAGCGCTCCGAGGCGTACCGGTCATACTGGTCGTGCCGCTCGTTGTCGATCCCTACGCCTCCCGTCACCCGCAGCCAGAGGTCGACTGGAGATCCCGGCGCCGCGTGGACCTCCAAGAAAGCACCGGGAAACACGGTGGACCGGAACTCCGCGGGATAATCGGTGTCGTCCCCGCGCCGCTGGTAGCCGACGGTGCCTCCGAGCGAGAGGCCCGGCACCAACGCGAAGCGCACGGACAGGTCCACGTCCGTCGCCGACACTCCCCCAGGAACACTCACCCCGACCCCCGCCATCCCGTCGAGGGCCCAGC
>JAAZAA010000265.1 GCA_012514535.1 Myxococcales bacterium
CGACCCCGGCGAGGGCGACCCCGAAGCCACCGGAGAAGAGACCTCGACCGGCTCGGCGGAGGGCGAAACGAACGACGGCGATGGCGCGTCCCCCACGGAGGACGCGCCCCCGGCCCCCGATCAGGGCGAGGCCGACGGCCCCCTCGATCCCCGCTTCAGCGAGCGGGCGATGCCCCGGGGGCGGGCGGTCGACAGCGCCGGCAACCCCCTCCTCGCCGCTCACTTCGACTCCCCCGACGAGAGCCTGCGCATTTTCCTGGGCCCGGCTCGCCCCCAGCGAGATCCCTACGGGGTGGGCATGGGGCGCCCGCGCCTCGACACGGGAGAGCTCCAGGAGCTCTGCGCCGCGCCCTGCGCCCGCTGGATCTATCCGGGAGAGTACACCTTCGGCGCTGCCCTGCCCACGGAGCCGGGCGAACGGGAGAGGCAGCCCCTGCGCGCACGCCAGGCGCTCCTCGTGAACTCCCCCGTGCTCATCACGACCGACTATCAGTCTTATGGCTGGCTGCGCGCCGTGGGCTGGGCGACGATGGGCGCGGGGCTCATCGGCGGCTCCGCCCTGGTGCTCGTCGCCTACAACCGCTGCGCGGGGGACGGCCTCTGCCTGCAGGATTCTCCCTACGCGTGGCTCGGCGCGGGCAGCTTCTTCCTCGGCGTCACCGGAGGGCTCCTGCTCACCCTCAAGGGCGACGAGGTCTCGTTCTCCGTCACGCCCGATCCACGCCTCCCCGAGCCCCACTGAGACGGACAGGCGCGCGCCGCGTCGAGATGTGGCACGACCGCGCGACCACCGCGGCACGTTGCTCTGGAGGCGCTCGAGCCGTCATCGCCTTGGGAGCCAAGGCGCTCGAGCCGTCACTGCCTCGTGGAGCAAAAGAGACCGATCGGTCGCTTTTCGATGGACCAGGGCGCTCGGCGCGGCACGTCGAGCGCCGGCGCTCGACAGGCGCCCCGCTGCGCCGATGGCAAAAAGAGACCGATCGGTCTCTTCTCGTCGCGCACATCACGTCCCCTTCGAGGGCTGAACGCCCCAAAAGAGACCGTTCGGTCTCATCCTCGGCTCGAGGGTGACGGCCATCCCCGATACCTGAGGCGCGGGCGCCCGTCCGCGTTCCCCTGGTCCTCCCGAAACAAGGGCGCGCGGAGCGAAGGAGCGAAGGAGCGAAGACGCGCGACCCCAGCGGAGCGTCCCCATCCGAGACGGCACAAAGTGCCTGAGGTGCCGGCGCGTCGTAAGCTTGATCCATGGACGACTCACGCGCGCGCGCAGGAGCGCCGGAGAACCAGGCCTGGCAACGCGCAGGCTCGCCGAGCCCGCGTCGACGGCGTGGCGCCCTGGAAGGGAGCCTGCCCCTGGGCACCTGGTGGGGCATCCCGATCTCCGCGGCGTGGAGCGTGCTGATCATCTTCGGCTTGGTGGCGGGCCAGCTCGGCATGGTGGCGCTGCCCATCTGGCACCCGGAGTGGAGCGCCGCGACCACCTGGATGGTCGCCCTCGGCGCGGCGGTGCTCTTCTTCGTGAGCATCCTGCTGCACGAGATGAGCCACTCCGTCGTGGCGCGAGCCCGCGGCATGAAGGTGGAGGGGATCACGCTGTTCGTGTTCGGCGGCGTGTCCCGGATCGAGGGCGAGGCCCCCTCCCCCAAGACGGAGTTCTTGGTGGCCATCGTGGGGCCGCTGATGAGCCTCCTCATCGCGGTCGCCGGCCTCGTCGGCGCGAGCCTGCTCGGCGCCAACGAGCTCGCCAACGTGTCCGAGGAGAACCTCGGCGAGGCGCTGGCCTCCCTGAGCCCCGGCGCGACGATGCTCCTGTGGCTCGGCACGATGAACCTCGTGCTCGCGATGTTCAACATGGTCCCGGGCTTCCCTCTGGACGGCGGCCGCGTGCTGCGCTCGCTCCTGTGGTGGATGACGGGCAGCCTGGACAAGGCGACGCGCTGGGCGTCCCGGGTGGGTCAAGGCGTGGGCTTCTTGCTCATCGCCTGGGGCGTCGGGGTGCTGCTGCAGGGGGCGCTGCTCGGCGGGATGTGGCGCATCCTCATCGGCTGGTTCCTCAACAACGCCGCGAAGGCGAGCTACCGCCAGATGCGCGTGAGCCAGGCGCTCCACGACGTCTCCGTCGCGCGCCTGATGCAACGAGAGCCGCCCACCATCGCACCCGACGCGACCGTGGGCGACCTGGTCCAGCTCGCGCTGCGGGTCGAGCAGCGCGCCATCCCGGTCGTCGAAGATCACGAGCTGCGCGGGCTCATCACGTTGGAGCAGGTGCAGCGGCTGCCCGAGGGCCAGTGGGACACCACGCCCGTGCGGCAGCTCATGACGCCTGCGGCGCAGCTCCCCAACGTGCCCGAGGAGATGCCCGCCCAGGAGGCGATGCAGCTGCTCAGCGAAGCCGAGCAGCTCCCCGTCCTCAAAGGACACGAGCTCGTCGGCATCCTGCGCCGCCGCGACGTCCTCCAGTGGCTCTCCCTGCACCTCCCCGGCATGGCGCCACCGCCAGCCCCAGGGACGTCGCCCCCGTCGAGCCGCATTTGAGCGCTGGGATCGGCGCGGAGGCGCCGCGAGGCGTCGCCGACCAAGGGTGCGCGCGACCACGCCAAGGGGGCGCGTGGCGATCACGATGTGCCGCTCGACATCTGAAGGCCCCGCGGCTTCGCCTCCGACGATGGGGTGACGGGAACGCGCCCCCGTGGGCGCCGGGAGCGCGCACCTCCCCGGAGGGTTGACACGGGGTTGACACATTGCCCACGAGGCCCCAGATTGAGCCGACAACCCCGAGGAACCTCCCTCGGCTGCTGTTCGGCCCGTTCGGGCCTGCAACACCAAGGGGGCGATCGGTTTCGACGTGGGGACGGAAAGTCAATCTGCGTGCAGGGGCTCCTGGACCTCTACAAAAACCGGGACGTTATATCTGCGAACGACAACGCAATCGCTCTCGCGGCCTAAAAAACCAGCGAAGCCGTCCAACCGTGAGATTGTCTTGGTAACGGAAGGGCGTCACTACTAAGGCTGGATCAGGTGAGGATGCCCTCGATAGCCTGGTCGAGATCAGTGAGGGATAGGTCCTGACCGAATTCAGGAAGCCTGTCGGCGGGCCATCACCGACTACGCACGTGAACGAGGGTTGACCGGAAGCCTTGCGGACCCGGGTTCGATTCCCGGCGCCTCCACAAAATTAAACGAGCTCGAACTCTCCTCCACACGAGGCGATTCGAGCCACCCACCAGCCACCCACCCGACAGCTCACCCGAAAGTGCGGCCCCCACCTGGGGGCGTTCCGGAGTGAGCGTGACGGGGGCCGCCAGCGGCCCCGCAGCGGCGAGCTTCATCTTCCGGTGGCGATATTCGCCCGC
>JAAZAA010000266.1 GCA_012514535.1 Myxococcales bacterium
AGCCCCCATGGAACCGAGGTGCACGAAGTCCAGCACGCTGGACGGAGTGCACGGAGGCCTACGGCCCTCGGATGGGCCTCCGACGTGGTCGACTCGAGCGAGGCACCACGGCCCGTGCTGGGCGCACGGGGTGCTCGGCGACCGGGTGCTCGGCAACCGGGTGCTCGGCGCACCAGGACACCCGCCCGCGGAGAGCCCCGGCGCCACCGACCGGGGAGGGACACACTTTCCCGCCCACTGCGCGCGTTTGTGGGGTCGAGGGGAACCGAAATCTGGTAAGGAAGCGGCCTATGCGTCTGCACAGCGCCAAGGTCCCCCAGATGGCGGCCGAAATGGTTCGCTCCCTCATGGAAGCGGGCGACATCGAAGCGGAGGCGCCTGCAGAAGTGCAGGCGGATCTGGAAGCCGTCCTGAGCCAATACATCCGCGACGAGCAAGAGGTCAGCGAGAAGGCCCGCGACATGATTGCCGCCCGGGGTCTCCCCCAGTCCGAGTACCGGAGGACCCGCGAGCTGTTCGCCGAGCAACGTCACATCAAGCTCGGGGAAGGCGCCATCGACTATCTGCTCGATCAGATGCTCGAAATGCTGATGCAATCGAGCCACGTCGACGAAATCTACGCCCCGGACCACGAGCTGCGCCGCAAGCTCCGGGGCCCCCTCCGCAAGCAGGTCGAGCTGGGCGACGATCTCGATCAGGCCGTGCGGGCTCAGCTCAAGCACGTGCAGGAAGGCACGAGCTTGTGGGAGGTCGAGTACCGTCGCGTGAAGGAAGACATCAAGCGGCGCAAAGGGCTCTGACCCGTCCCACGGGCAGCCCCGCGGGAGCGCCAAACGTGCCATGAGGAGCATGACTGGCTTCGGGGTGAGCGAGGTCCCGCTGGACGGCGGGCAGCTCAGCCTGGAACTGCGAGCCCTGAACCACCGGTATCAGGACGTACGCGTGCGGCTGCCTGCGGAGCTCGCGGAGCAGACCTTCTTCATGGAGCAGCTCGCCCGCGGGCGCCTCGGTCGAGGCCGCTACGAGCTGAGCGTCCGCGTCACCGGGGCCGCCGCCACGGCGCCGCGGCTGTGCGCGGAGCGGCTCCGCACCCTCCACCGGTCCCTTACGGAACTCCGCGACGAGCTCGCGCCGGGGGCCGAGCTCCCGTTCACGGCGTTGCTGGCCCTCCCCCACGTCGTCGAGCCTGCGACCTTGGACACCGAGGTGGTGCGCGCGGCCCTCACGGACGCGTTCTCCCGCGCCGCCGAGCGGCTGGAGCAGATGCGCCGGCAGGAAGGCCAGAACCTCACCCGGGAGCTGTTGACCCGGCTTGGGAACGCGCGGCGGCTCCGGCAGGAGCTCGTCGAGCACGCCGATGGACTCGTGGAGCACCAACGCGCGCGGCTCCGCGAGCGGCTGGCGCGGCTCCTCCAGGGCACCGATACGACCTTCGATCCGGCTCGGCTGGAGGTGGAGCTTGCGATTTTGGCGGACAAAAGCGACATCACCGAGGAGCTCGTGCGACTACAGAGCCACTTCGATCAGCTCGAGGCAGTGTTCGCCTCCGACGAGAGCGTGGGCCGTAAGCTCGATTTCCTGCTCCAGGAAGTGGGGCGGGAGGTGAACACCATCGGCTCCAAGTGCCAGTCGGCGGCGGTGACCCGCACGGTGGTCGAGCTCAAGGCAGAGGTAGAGCGCATGCGTGAACAGGTGCAGAATGTCGACTGACCCCGCGATTTTCCGAGCCGTGCGCCCCCCTCTGCCGCTCATCGTCTCGTCGCCCTCGGGCGCCGGGAAGACGACGCTGACCTCGCGCCTGCGCCAGGCGATCCCCTCCATCCGCTTCAGCGTCTCCCACACGACGCGCCGCCCCCGGCCCGCGGAGGAGGACGGCCGTGAGTACCACTTCGTCGATCGTCGTCGCTTCGAGGAGCTGATCGCCGCCGGGGAGTTCCTGGAGTGGGCGGAGGTGCACGGCAACCTCTACGGCACGAGCCGTCGCGAGCTCGAGGCGGCCCAGGGCTTGCGCGGCATCATCTTCGACATCGATCACCAGGGCGCGCGCCAGATCAAATGCGCGGAGCCCGACGCGGTGGGGATCTTCATCTTGCCCCCGAACATGGCGACCCTGCTCGAGCGCCTCAGGGGTCGTGCCTCGGAGGACGAAGACACGGTGCAGCGGCGCTTTCGGGTCGCCCGCCAGGAGATCGCCCACTACGGCATGTTCGACTACGTGCTCGTCAACGACGACATCGACGAGGCGACCGAGCAGCTCGTCTCGATCTTCCGTGCGGAGGAGTGCCGCAGGCGTCGGGCAGCGCGCCTGGCGGAGGAGCTGCTGAGCGAAGGGCGCGACCTGACCCGGACCGCGCACTGACGAACGGCCCTCTGACGGACGGCCCGGCCCACCGCTCACCCCATTTCCTGGGGTGTCAGCCGACACCCACCCAGAGCCCGAGCAGACCCCTCACCCGAACCCAGCGCGTCGGCCGGCCGAGGTGTCCTGGCCGACGACCCGTCGCGCCCTGCGTTGCCTCCCCGCGCCCCCACGTGGTAGGGCGCCGACCATGCGAGCCCTTGGCGTCGTTGGAGGCAGCGGCGTATACGAGATCCCCGGGTTGAGCCGGGTGCGAGAGCTCCAGGTGGAGACCCCCTACGGCTCCCCCAGCGACGCCCTCGTCGAGGCCTGGCTCGGAGAGACCCGCCTGATCTTCCTGCCCCGCCATGGTCGGCAGCACCGCCTCGCGCCCCACGCCATCAACTACCGGGCCAACGTGTGCGCCCTGAAGATGCTCGGAGCCGAACAGATCGTGAGCGTGTCGGCGGTCGGCTCGTTGCAGGAGCACATCGCCCCCGGCGACGTGGTCGTGGTGGATCAATACATCGACTGCACCAAGCGCCGCGCGGCGACGTTCTTCGATGCCGACGTCGTGGCTCACGTGTCCTTCGCCGATCCCGTCTGCCCTGCCCTGTCCGAGGCAGCCGCTCTTGCCACGGAGCAGTCCGGGGGGCGGCTCCATCGCGGCGGCACCTACGTCTGCATCGAGGGGCCCCAGTTCTCGACGCGGGCCGAGAGCCACCTCTACAGGAGCTGGGGAGCGTCCGTCATCGGGATGACGGCCCTGCCCGAGGCGAAGCTCGCGCGGGAAGCAGAGCTCCCTTACGCCACCCTCGCCTTCGTCACGGACTACGACTGCTGGCACGAGACGGAGGAGGACGTCTCGGTGGAGGCCATCCTCGCCGTACTCCGTCAGAACGCGGCCCTCGCGCGGGAGACCGTGCGCCGACTCTGCGAGCAGCTGCCCGATCCGGCGACCAGCCCCGCGGCGACCGCGCTGCGCTCGGCGATCCTCACGCCCCCGGAGCAACGAAGCCCTGCGGCGCTCGAGCGGCTCTCGTGGCTGCTCGGTGAGGTGCCCGCTCCCCGGGGCGACGTCAACGACCCCACTCCCGCTCGATCGAGCGGCACGTGAACCCGATCCTGGAGAAGACCATGTCCAAGCCCAGCCCCGCCCCCGTGCTCATCGTCGGTTCGATGGCCCTCGACGATCTCGAGCTCCCCTCCGGCAACTTCAAGGACGTGGTCGGAGGCTCCGCGGTGTTCAGCGCCATGGCCACGAGCCTCTTCGCCCCCGCGCAGATGGTCGGGGTGGTCGGCCGAGACTTCCCCACGAAGGTGCTCGAGGGGCTGCAGGCCCGCGGGGTGGACACCGACGGCGTGGAAGTGGTCGAGGGCCGCACCTTCAAGTGGGCGGGACGCTACGCGGCGAACCTCGGCAGCCGCGAGACCCTCGACACCCAGCTGAACGTCTTCGCCGACTTCGCCCCAAAGATCCCGGAGAAGTTCCGTCAGTCCCGCTTCGTGCTCCTCGGCAACATCCACCCGGCCCTGCAGCTCGAGGTCCTGTCTCAGATGCAGGCGCCCGCCTTCGTCGCGGCGGACACGATGAACTTCTGGATCGAGGGCGAGCGCCCCACCCTGCTCCGAGTGCTCGAGCGCATCGAGTGCCTGATCATCAACGACGAGGAGCTGCGCCAGCTCGCCGAAGAGCACAACATCCGCCGCGCCGCGGCGAAGGTGCTGGCCATGGGCCCGAAGCGCCTCGTGGTGAAGCGCGGTGAGTACGGGGCCCTGCTGTTCGACCAGGGCCGCATCTGCTTCGTGCCCGCCTACCCCCTGGAGACCGAGCTGGACCCCACGGGCGCAGGAGACAGCTTCGCGGGGGCGCTCCTCGGGTACGTCGCGCGCGCGGGGCAGACGGACACGGCGACCCTGCGCCGGGCGCTGGTGCACGCCACCACGGTGGCGTCGTTCTGCGTCGAGGGCGTCGGCACCGCCCGCTTGGCGGAGGTGCACGGCGACATGCTCGGCGCCCGCCTGAGCGAGCTGCGCGCTCTGGCCACCTTGGAGGGCTGAGAGCCGCCCGCGGCGGAGAGCCGCCCGCGGCGCCGTCGCGGGCTCAGGCCGCCGCGGTGGCGGGCTGTTCCGCGTCGACGGCCACTGCCGTCACGGCGGGCCCATCGATGCCGCGGCGCACCTCACCGACGAGCTCGAGGAGCTCCTGTTCCGTGGACACGCCGCCGTCGACGAGCGCCCGCATGTAGCCGTCCGCATATCCCTGGGCCGCCGTGAGGCGAGCATAGGCCGCCCCCTCCCGACGGAGTCGGAGCACGTCGCGGAGCAGACCCCGGAGGGTGCTCAGGAGCTGGGGTTTCCGAGGGAGCTGAACCTGAGATGCGTCGAGGGGCGGGAGCATGGGCGAACCTCCGAGCGCGGGACGTCCCGCGACTGTCCATGGGTTACGTGGGCTGAGGCGGCTGGGCCAAGTTCGACGCCGAGTCGTTCGACGCCGAGTCGTCCGCGCAGGGCGGACGGAGGCCTCGGAGGCGGACGTACCTCCCTGCGACGGGTGCGGTGCCCGTCGACGGCCCGCGATGAATCGGGCCGTTCCCTCCGAAGCGAGGAGGCGGCGTACCTCCCCGGAACTCCGTTGACGGCGCGAGGCGCCGGCATCACGTTGATGGATGGGACTCAGGTTCCCGGCGCGGGTGCCGAGCGACCGACATGGAGAGCAGCGGCACGCGATCGAGCGGGCATAAGCACCCCGCTCGTGACAAATGTATGGGCCCGATGCGAATCCTGCCCTATCGTCCGGGCACCCGGAGGGTCCCTTCTGGGTCACCACCGTTGGGCACCGCCGCGGCGAGGTCCTCGGCAACTCAATCGCCCCCAGCGCTGGGGCCCAGGTCGAAGGGATCCACCAGCACAGTCTCCCAGGGGGACCTCCACCGAGAGGCCGCCATGTGGAGCTGAGAGGACAGCACCCATGAAACTTCGCCTGTTCAAGTCGAAGATCCACCGCGCCACCGTCACCCACGCCGACCTCGACTACGAAGGCAGCGTCACCATCGATCGGGATCTGATGGATCGTGCGCAAATCCTCCCCTACGAGGAGGTCCACATCTGGAACGTGACCCGCGGGACGCGCCTGAGCACCTACGCGCTCGAGGGTCCGCGAGGCTCGGGCGCCGTGTGCATCAACGGCGCAGCGGCACACCTGAATCAGCCCGGTGATCTCGTGATCCTCGCCACCTTCGCGGAGATGACGCCCGAAGAGGCGCGGGACCATCGCCCGCGCGTCGTCCGCGTGGACGGGAACAACGTCGCGCTCGACGACGACTCCGCCGAGCTCCCCGGTCCAGTGCTCCACTCGCTGCCCCCCGGGCACGGGGCGACGGGGCTCGCCTGAGCGCCCGCCCCCTTCGAGCGCCCTGAACCGCCCAAGCTCCTGAACGGAGCGTGGCGAGCGGCCGTCGTATGGCATCGAGCATTCCCGTCAGCGTGACCGAATCCCCACGACCCGATCGCCTCGAGCACCTGGAGCAGCACCCGCGGCGGGACCTCCTGCTCCAGGCGGCTTGGCGCGCCGCGGGCGCTGCGATCGATCTCGGGAACCGGCACTTCCCGGACCAGCCGTCCCCCGCGGAGTTCGATCTCGAGCCCGCCGACGCGATCACCGCCGCCGGCAACGCCGCCGTCATCCTCCGGGAGGGCGCCCAGACCCCGCAGCAGCGGGAGCTCGTCGCCGATCTCGTGCTCTTGGCGGCGGCGCGGGATTTTCCGAGCGCCCCCGAGACGGAGCTCGAGACGGCCCGGCGTCTCGTGTGGCTCGAGACCCACACCAGCGTGCGTGTGCTCGATGCCCTGATCCTGCGGCTCGGCGACGACGCGGGCGCCCTCGGCGCCGCCCTCGTGCGCGCCTTGCAACCCGACGGCGGCAACGACGAGCGAGAGCCGCCACTTCCACCGCGAGGTGAGGTGTTGGTCATCGCCGCGGCCCTGGCGGCCCTGCCGCCCGCGGTGGCCAGCCGCCTGCCGCCGCCGCCCAGCGCGCTCTTGGAGGACGACGCCGCCGCGCGCCAGCTCGAGGGCGTGGGATCGACGGAGGTGCTCCCGGGAGCGTACCTCGAGGGCGAGCTCGGCCCTCCCCCGCGCAGCGCCTGGCAGACGGTGCTGCTCGCCATGACCCTGTGGCTCTTCGTCAGTCACCTGCTGCGCCTCCTCGGGCGCGCGGTGCTCGGCTATCGCACCCCGACGCGGGCCCGGGTGAGCGGGCGCGGCCTGGAGCTGGAGGCCCGCACCCTGCTCCTGGGCCGCACCTTGCGCAGCCGCAATTACTTCGTGCCCCTCGATCAGCTCGCCAGCGTCGAGCGGGAGATTCGCTTCGCCCGCGGTGGGCTCTACGCGGGGCTGGTGTCGCTGGCGCTGGGGACGTACGTCGGCGCGGGGCTGCTCGTGGACGGCCTGCGCGCGCCCGGAGGCTCCGCGGCCCTCATCGGGTGGGCGCTCCTCTGCATCGCCCTCGGGGCCCTGGCGGACTTCGCGCTCACTTCCTTCAGCGACAGCCGCCGGGGGCGATGTCGCCTCATCGTTCGTCCGCGACGGGGGCGTCGCTTCGCGGTGAGGAAGCTGGATCCGAGCCTGGTGGACGCGATGCTCCATCGCCTGGCGGCGGCCCGGCAGGCTCCCGCGGAGACGGCTCCGGCGGCGTAGACGGCTCCGGCGCCTTCTCCGGTGCTCCCTCGGACGGGGACGAGCCCTCGGAGCGCGGCGATCCCGAAGGGGACCTCGGCTCCTCCGGCGACGCCTCCTCCGTTCTCGCCGAGCGCGCTTCCTCCGCCGCCGTCCCCTCCGCCGTTCTCGTAGGGGACGGCCCCCCCTCGGCCGATCCCCGCTCTCCCCTCGGCCCCGGCGCGGCCTCCAGAGGCTGCGGGGGCGGCGCAGCGTCGCCGAAGACGCCGGCCATCGCCGCGGCCACATCCGCGGCGAACTCCACCATATCCAGGGTCGCCTCCACCTCACGGGCGGTGGCGTCGAGCTCACCGACGATCTGGCGGCCTTCGGCTCGCAGCTGCACCTTCGCGAGCATCCCCTCCAGGCCCCTCATCAGCCGCCTGGCGACGACCTTCGGCACGCCCGCCAGCAGCTCCCCGCTTCCAGCGGCGCGCAGGAGCAGCTCGATCTCCCGCGCGCTGCGCCGAGCGTCCTCCTCCGACGCGTCTCGAGCGACGAGCCGCAGCGACGCCCCACCGTCCGGCCGCGGCCGCACCTCGAGGCGCACCCACTCGATGCTCCGCGGGATCTGCACGGGGGTCCCGAGGAACACGCGCCAGGGCGTGACGGCATAGGCCTGCATCGCGACGCCCTCGGGCGCCTCTCCGAAGCTCGTGTCCTTGCCCAGGCCCCGCGCGGACTCCTCCGCGCTCGGTGGCACCACCGCCACGATCCCGGGCGCCGGCAACGCGATGATCCGCTCCGCGCGATCCGCGACGGTGCGCGCCACCTTGCCTTCACCCGGGAGCCACGTCCCACCGCCTCGGGCGATGAGCGCGTCGAGGCCCTTCTCCATGCGCTCGTCGGGGAGCCGATGCTGCACGACCGCCACGACGTTCGACGAGTCCCGCAGCTGCGGCCCGGCGATGAGGACCCGATCGATGTCGCGGATGGGATCCACCTGAGCGGGCCCGAAGAAATCCCGCCACTGGGGCGTCCGCCGCAGCAGCCGCCCGATGCGCAGCCCGAGGGGGTGCGAGCGGATCTGATCCGTGTAGAGCAGGATCCGCACGTTGGCGTTGGGATCGGCGATCTTGCCCGCGCTACCGCTCAGAGTGACCGGATCTCCGATCTGCCCGTCCGCAGGGGTCGGAGCGGGCGGCGCCGGAGGGGGCTCTGGCCGCGGCGCGACGGGCTCTGGAGGAGCAGGCGCCGGTGCGGCGGCGTCCTCGACGTCCGGCTCGGCTTCCAGGGGCTCCCCAGCGGCTTCCGTCTCCGGCGCTGGGGCCGGGGCAGGCGGCTCGGGCTCGTCGGCGATGAGATCGACGGGGATCGCGTTCACGGCCTCCTCGGGCACCGGGTTCACCCGCCAATCCGGCAGCCAGCGGACCAGCCCCCACAGGGCGGCCCAGGGGGTGAACACGAGGTGGAGCGCCCCCGACAAGGCGAGCAGGACACCGAGCCGCCACCGCTCCGTGTCTCGGTGGCCACGCCACTGGGTCCGTACGTCCACGCGCGTCATGTCCCTAGAGCACCGATCGGTTCATCGCCGGGAGCGTCCGCCCCCCAGGCCCCAACCCCTTGCGGGGACCTGGCAAGCTCGTCCAAGCCGACTTTCTGCTCTCGCTTCGGTAGAGGCCCGGCCAGCATGGCACGGACCTCGCAAGGGGGACAGGGAAGATGGGAATGCAACACACAGGCCGGTCTCGGCCGACCCGGGTGCACTCCTCCGGCCCGACAGTTCGACAAACGGTCCCCCGAGTAGTAGGCGAGATCGCGTCGACCATGACGGAGAGTACGCTCCCCACCGCCGCACGCTTCCGCTCCTGGCCGTCTGGCCGCGATCCCCGGGGACGCTCGTCGCGAGCTCGCCGCGGAGCTCTGCTCGGCTCGGGCGTCGCGCTGATGAGCCTGCTGCTCGCCTGCGATCGGGCTCCGGAGCCGCCCCAACCGCCTCCGCCGCCCGTGACGGAGCCCGGCGTCGAACCGGTCGCTGCCGTCGACGCTCCGGCCACGGAGCCGGTCCTTGCGGAGCCGCCCCTCGCCGAGATCGACGAGCCGCCGCCCCCTCACCCGGGGCCGTGGTTCTGGGTCACCCGCTCGTCCGCGGGCATCTACACGGAGCCCCGGGCCGCCCGCGAGGTGAAGCTCGGCTACGTCAAGCATGGCGGCAAGCTGCCGGTGCTCGCGGAGAAGGTGGAGGGCAAGGACTGCAGCAAGGGCTGGTACCAGATCGTGGGCGGCGGATTCATCTGCTCCGTCGTCGGCACCACCGACGAGAACCACCGGGACGTGAAGTTCGCGCCGCGGCAGCCGAACCTCGACGACATTCTGCCCTATCTCTACGCCCGCAACGCGCACCACGGCACGCCCCTGTATCGCTCGCTGCCGTCCCGCGCTCAGATGCTCGAGTACGAGCCCTACCTGCGGAAGAACAAGGAGGCGTCGCCCCCGAAGAAGGCGGAGACGAAGGACGGAGAGACCAAGCTCGTCTCGACCAACCCCACGACTCCTCCCGCTCAGGCCGCCAAGACCGCCCCCACCGACGGCGCGGGCGAGGCAAACGGTCTGCTCCTCGACCAGCCCGAGGCGGCCCCCGAGGAGCCGCCGAAGCCCTGGTGGCAGCAGGAGGACATCAAGGACCGCCTCCACGAGATCAAGCTCGACGAGCTCGAGGCCGAGGCGGACGGCATCCTCGCCAAGCGGATGGTGCGCGGCTTCTACGTCGCCGTGGACAACACGTTCAACTGGGGTGGCCGGGCCTGGTACAAGACGACGAAGGGCCTCTTGGCGCCGAC
Source organism: Myxococcales bacterium (assembly GCA_012514535.1). Taxonomy (GTDB): domain Bacteria; phylum Myxococcota_A; class Polyangia; order Polyangiales; family Polyangiaceae; genus NIC37A-2. Next base: position 9,835 of record JAAZAA010000266.1, read on the forward strand.
GGAGCGCTTCTGGAAGGCGCCCGGTTCGGAGTTCAAGGGCGTCGAGATCGACGGAGAGACCTGGAAGCTGCCCGTGGCGTGGGTGAACGGGACCCGCAAGAGCTCCGCGACCTACGTCATCGACGAAGAGACCAAGAACGTCAGCACCAAGGGCTCCTTGAAGCGCTTTCAGATCGTGCAGCTGACGGGCAGAGAGCTCGAGATCCGCAACCACACCTACCACGAGACCGCCGACGGCACGTGGGTGCGCGGCGATCAGGTCCGCCGCACCACGCCAGGGGCACGTCCCGCGGACGTGGGCGAGAACGAGCGCTGGATCGACCTGGACGTGGGGCAGCAGACCCTGGTGGCGTTCCAGGGAGATCGCCCCGTCTACGCGACCCTCGTGTCGACGGGGCGGGAGTCCCGCATCAAGGCCAAGGATCACCGCACCCCGCGAGGGGCCTGGCGCGTCCGCGAGAAGCACATCACGGCCACGATGGACGGCGACGGCAGCGCCGCGGGCGACCTGCCCTACAGCATCGAGGACGTGCCCTACGTCATGTACTACGAGGGCTCCTACGCGCTCCACGCGGCGTTCTGGCACGAGAACTACGGCGTGCAGATGAGCCATGGCTGCGTGAACCTCTCGCCCCTCGACGCGAAGCACCTGTTCTTCTGGGCGGACCCGCAGATCCCGCCCGGTTGGCACGGCATGTGGTCCGACGCCGACCACCCGGGGACGATGATCGTCGCGCACGACTGAGGCGGCCCAGCGAAGGGGACCAGCGAAGGGGACCAGCGAAGGGGACCAGCGAAGGGGACCAGCGAAGGGGACCAGCGAAGGGGACCAGCGAAGGGGGCCAGCATCGGGGCGGGGTTCCTCCAGGCCCAACCCCGGAGACCCGCTCCCCGAATCGGCTGGGCCCCCGCGCGCTCCCCTTGACGTGGGGGGCGCGCCGGACCAATGAACCCCCCAGCCATGGATCAGTTTTCCGCCCACCTCGATCGGGGTTGGGACTTGGTGCAGAAGGGTGACTCTCGAGCTGCCGAGCAATCGGCCCGGCGAGCCCTCGAGCTCGACTCCCAATCACCCGAGGCGCACAACCTGCTCGGCTACGTCGCCGCGCTCCAGGGAGAGTACGAAGAGGCCCTCGAGAGCTACCGGCAGGCCATCGCCCTCGACGACACCTTCCTCGAGGCCATCCTGAACGCCGCGGAGCTCTGCATCCACCCGCTGGGGGACCTGCCCCAGGCCCTCGCTTTGTGTGAGGACGCCCTCGAGCTCGCCGAGAACGACGAGGAGCTCGTCGACGCCCTGCTGCTCCAGTTCGACGCCCTCCTCGGCCTCGGTCGGGAGGAGGAAGCGCGCGCCGTGTGTGGACGCTTTCCGGCGGGGCCCTACGACAACCCGAGCCACGTCTTTCTGGTGGGACGCGCGCACTTCGAGATGGGTGAGGTCGATCGCGCCGAGGAGCTGCTGCGCGAGGCCGTCCGACGGGACGCGGAGAACTCCGAAGCGCACTACTATCTTGGTCTGATCCGCGACGAACGCGGCGACGTGCCCGGCGCCATCCAGGCCTTCCTGAAGTCCCGGGAGCTCGATCTGTCCTTGCCGCCGCCGTCCTGGGCGCTCAGCCGCGACGCCTTCGAGCTCAGCGCCCGCCGCGCGGTGGAGCGCTTGACGCCCCGGCTCCGCACCTTCATTCGTCAGGACGAGATCTTCGTCACGGACGCTCCGGGCGCGGAGGCCATCGTCGACGGGGTCGATCCCCGCGCGCTCGTGTTGGTGGACGCCCTGGAGGGACCGAACGGGGCTCCGACGGGTCGGCTCTTCGTCTATCAACGCAACGTGGAGCGCCTGGCGGGGTCCCTCGACCGCATCGAGGACGAAATCCGCTCCGCCCTCGAGCGGGAGATCGCCGCCGCCATGCTCGAGATCGACGCCGCGGCGCCGCCGAAGTCGAGCGCCCTCAACTGAGCGGGAGCCGCGCGCCCGTCGGCGCCGTCAGGAGACCCGCGCTGCGAGCTGGTGAGCGACGACCTCGAGCAGCCGCCGCGCGGGGGACTCTTCGATGGGACGCAGGGCGTCGATCGCCTTCGTGGTGAACTGGCGCGCGCGACGACGGACCTCCTCGCAGGCGCCGCTCTCGATGACGCGGCGGCTGATGGAGGCGACGAGGCTGCGATCCCCGCCGTGAACCCGCCGCACGTCCTCGTCGAGCCCCGGGACGGCGGCGACCGCGAGCACGAGGGGGAGCGTGAGCTTTCCCTCCCCCAAATCCGCGAACAGCGTCTTGCCCGTCGCCTCTCCCTGATAGTCGATGACGTCGTCCACCAACTGGAAGGCGATCCCGAGCGCCTCACCGAACTCCGCCAGCGCGGCTTGCCCAGCAGCGTCCCCTCCGCCGAGCCGAGCACCCACGCGCGTGGCGAACGCGAACAGGGAGGCCGTCTTGTCCCGGAGCACCCGCTCATAGGTCTCCTCGGTCACGTCGAGCTCCGTGCGCCCGCGGAGCTGCACGATCTCTCCGTTCACCAGGCGGCGGAGCGTCCCGACGAGGGCGCCGAGCAGATCCGGGGCGTGAACCTCGGTCCGCTGCAAGGCCTCCACCAGCAGCAGATCTCCAGCCAAGACGCTGACGCCGTTGCCCCAACGCATGCGCGCCGTGGCGACGCCGCGCCGCTCCATGCCCTCGTCGACCACGTCGTCGTGGAGCAGCGTCGCCGAGTGGACGAGCTCCACCACCGTGCCCAACTCCCGGACCGCAGGCGTGACCTCACCGAAGCACTGGGCGGCCAGGAGCAACGCCACCGGCCGCACCCGCTTGCCCCCATGGGCGACGAGGTGCCGCGCCGCCGACGCGGCGGGCTCCGGTCCGGACGCCACCGCCTCCGCCAGGAGTCGCTCCACCTCGGCGAGATCCCTCCCCACGAACTGCTGCACCTGGAGGAGCCGATCTTGGAGCTTGGCGTCCGCCTGGCGAGCCTGGGCTCCGATGGAGAGGTGGGTCAGGGCAGCATCGAGGGGGAGCGACATGGGGGCGCCAGGTTTCGGTAGTTTCAAATTGTCCTGAAACAATCGAGGCGATCGGCTTCGGGGTCAAGCCCGCCCTTGCCGTTTCTCGAAGTTCCGCGGCTGGCCCAGGCCCGCGCCGCCGGGCGGGGCCCTGTTAGCAAGGATGTGACCCTCTCGCGAGGGCATTTGACGCCGGGCGCCAGCGAGCACTAAGGCATCGGACCGATGCCGCAGGAAGCTGGACCGGAACCCGCCCCCGCTGGACGCCCGCACCTGAGCACGGCGCGTCGTGCCGGGTTGGTCGTCGTCGGGTTGCTCGCGGTCGCCCTCTCGGTGACCTGCACGGTGCAAATCGTACTGGCCGTGTGGTTCCCCGCCCAGGGTGTCCCCGGCGCGTCGTGCCGCAACGGGGTCCTCAGCCTGGTCGCCGCGGTCCAGCGCGCCCGCGATCAAGCGGCGGCAGAGAGCCCCCAGGGCGAGCGAGCCGCCCTCGGCGTATTTCGTCGCGCCTTGGATCCAGAATGGCAGACGCTCCCGGACGTGCGTTTGGCCTGCGAAGGTGACGATCCCGCCCGGCGAGCCCTGCGCACGGTGGAGCTCCTGCGCTATGCCGAGGAGCGGGCGGTGCGCTATGAAGCGCTCGGCCTGTCGCCCTTGCGACAGCGGGCGCTCGCGCTCCAGCGCGAGCTCGGTCAGAGCGCCGAGTCCGCCCCCTCCTCTTTTGGCACGGCGGAAGAGCCCTGAGCTCCGCACCCGCGTCGCCCCTCCGATCACCCATAGCCGAAACGATCTTCGCAGTGAGCCCCACCTCCTCCGCCCCACCCGCAGAATCCTCCGAACCGCTCGCCACCTTCGACGTCCTGCCCCTCGGCGAGGACGTGCGCAGGGCCGTCGACGAGCTCGGCTACGTGCACCCCACCCCAGTGCAGAGAGCCGTCTTCGAGGCCGCCGCGGAGGGCGCGGACCTCGTGGTGCAAGCGCGCACCGGCACCGGCAAGACCGCCGCCTTCGGCCTGCCCCTGGTCGATCGCCTGGTGAAGCCGCAGCAGCAGGTGGTGCAAGCCCTGGTGCTGAGCCCCACCCGCGAGCTCGCCCTGCAGATCACCCGCGAACTCTCGGCCCTCGGCAAACACCGGGGCCTGCGCTTCGCCCCCGTGTACGGCGGCGCGCCGATGCAGCGACAGATCGACGACATCCGCGAGGGCGCGCAGCTCGTGATCGGGACGCCCGGTCGCGTCCTCGACCACCTGTCGCGGGGCACGCTCGATCCCAAGACGATCAAGACCGTGGTGCTCGACGAGAGCGATGAAATGCTCTCGATGGGGTTCTTGCCGCAGATCAACGAGATCCTCTCCTACCTGAAGCAGGCGCACCAGACCCTGCTGTTCAGCGCCACCGTGCCGCCGGACGTGCGCCGCATGGCCGAGACGCGGCTCAAGGATCCCCAGTTCATCACCTTGAGCGGCGATCACATCGGCGCCCTCGAGATCCAGCACTTCGTCTACCTGAGTCGGCGCGACAAGGGCGCGGAGCTGGTCCAGATCATCGAGATCGAAAACCCCGAGAGCGCCATCATCTTCTGCAACACGCGGGAGCAGACGAAGCGCATCGCCGCGGCCCTCCAGCAGCAAGGCTACGCCGCCGACTGGCTCAACGCGGATCTCGCCCAGAGCGATCGAGAGAAGGTCATGGCGGCCACCCGTGAGGGGAAGCTGCGCTTCCTCGTCGCGACGGACGTCGCCGCGCGGGGCATCGACATCTCCCATTTGACTCACGTCATCAACGCGGACTTCCCCGAGTCGACGGAGAACTACGTGCACCGCACGGGGCGCACCGGGCGCGCGGGCCGCACGGGGACGGCGATCTCGCTGATCACGCCCCAGGACGTGGGCAACCTGTACATGCTCAAGCTCACCTACAAGATCTTCCCGATCGAGCGTGAGCTGCCCACCCAGCGCGAGCAGCGGACCCGCCAGGAGGCGGACCTGGTGAACATGTTCGCGGAAGCCTTCGGCTCCCAGCGGCCTCACCCGGACGACCTGAGCCTGGCGCGGCGCCTGCTCACCCACGAAGCCGCGGAGGTCGTCGTGGCGGGCCTGCTGCGGGCCCACCTGGGAGCGCGCCCGGAGACGCAGGAGAGCGCCGCGGCCCTCCGGCGCAGCCGTCTCCCCGCCCCCCTCCTCGAGGACGACGCCTCCGCCCCGAAGGAGCGCAAGGAGCGCAGGGAGCGGAGTGACGACGCCAGGACCCGCGGCGAGGGGAGGAGCCGGGGCGAGGGCGACGGCCGCTTCGAAGAGCGGGACAAGCGCAAGAAGAAGGACAAGGACAAGCGCAAGAAGAAGCGCGCCGAGGAGGACGAGCGCCGGGAGGACACCCTGCTGGCGGAGGGGCGGGCTCCCGACTTCACCGGGCCCTCCGCCGCGGAGAGCGAAGGAGAGCCCCGAGAGCTGGGCGCGAGCGGCGGACGGCGGCGTGAGCGCGGCAACGGCGCGGCTGCCCGCGTCGAGGGCCACCGTGATGAGGGCCACCGTGATGAGGGCCACCGTGATGAGGGCCACCGTGATGAGGGCCCGCGCGACGAGGGCCGCTCCCGACGGGGCGCCCGGGACGAGGCGGAGGACCAGGACGACGTCGTCCGCCTCTTCGTGAACCTGGGCCGCAAGCACGGGCTGCGCCGCGAAGACGTGAGCGAGGTGCTCGAGGAGCAAGGGTTCGACGAGGAGGACGTCGTCTTCGTCAAGGTGCGAGAGCGCCACACCTTCGTCGGCGTCCCCGCGGACCTCGAGAAGCGGGCGTTGCTGGCTTTGGACGGAGCGCTGATCCGGGGCAAGACGGCCCAGGCAGAGCGGGCGCGCCCCCGCGCGCCCGAGCCCTCCCCCTCCGAGGCTCCCGTCGCCGACCAGGCACGTTCCGAGGCCGCGGCCGGGGGATACGTCGTCGAGGACCAGCAGGAGGAGCTCGACGTCTCCAAGAGCGCCGGCAGCTCTGCGGACACGAGCCCGCCCGACGACGAGGGACCGGCTCCGCTCCCCGAGCAGGACGCCTGGAAGCACTGAAAAGCTTGGACGCTCTCTCGACGCCTTTCGTCGAGGCGCTTCGGCCCGCCGGGCAAAGCTCCGCCACCGCGGACGGGGGCCGTTCACGTGAGGAGAGCACCCGCTCCATGAACCCCACGGGCCCCCCGAAAACGGCCGCGGCCCGATGGAAGGAGCCGGAATGACGACCCGTTCCGCGCTCTTCCGGCCCGTTTTCGTTTGCCGGAGCTCACCGTGAACGCTACGGATCAGTTCAAGTGAGCCAACGCGCGCCAAACGTCGACCGCCTCTACAGCGACATCGAGTGGGCCCTTGCCCATGGACTGCCGCCGCGGGAGCTCGTGCCGATGCTGGAGAAGCTGCTGCGGCACGCACCCGGGCATTCCCCCCACGCCGTCTTCGCCAAGCGGCAGCTCGCCGAGCTCATCGTCCAGCGAGCGCCCTGGCGGGCGGCGCGGCTGGCCAAGGACGTCCTGGCGGTGCTCCCGGAAGACGACCGAGCCTGGGCGGCGCTGGGGCTGGCCCACACCCTGCTCGGCAACTTCCACTCGGCGGAGAAGGCCTATCGGGAGGCGCTCTACCTCGCCCCGTGCTCTCCCTGGTACGCCCACAACCTGGGGCATCTCCTCGACATCGCGCTGGATCGTCCGCGGGATGCCCTCAAGTACCTCGCCGCGGCCCACCGCAGCTTGCCCCACGAGCCGGAGATCGCCGGCTCCTACGCCCACGCCCTCGCCCGGGCCGATCGCTGGTCCGAGGCCGTCCCCCTCCTCGCGCGGGCGCTGGATCGCGATCGAGACGCCGCCGAAGCGATGCTCCGGGACTGGCTGAGCCGAGAGCCCGTCGGATCGCTCCCTCGCCCGAGTCGACCACCGCCCGGCGACGCCCGCGACGAGGACCCGCGGCGCGACGCACAGGACTGATCCCGGCCGCGCCCAGAGAGCAGCCCCGAGAGCAACGGAGGAGCGGAGCCCCCCTTTCCTCCCGCGCGCGCCATCAGTACGGATCGGCCATGGCTGCCTTCCGTTCCTTGGGCGTCACCGGATTGGCTCTCGGCGCGGGACTGCTGCTCTCGGCGGTGGCGAGCGCTCAGGACCACGCGCCCCCCGCGGCGGTCGGCCAGACCGCCCCACTCCCCGCAGGGGTCCCCACCACTGCGCCAACCTCCACCATCCCGATCCGCCCAACCAGCGAGCTCGATCGGTTCGACGGGGCCGCTTCTGGAGTGCCGAGCCCTGCGGCCGAGGAGCCCTTTCCTCCCGAGCTGCTGGACGAAGTCCGGGACCCGATGCTCGAGCCCGTGCCGCGGGCGGATCGGGAGCTCCTCCGCTGGCAGGAGGCCCTGGCGATGACCCGGCGACGCTCCACGAACCTGCGGACCGCCTACGCGCAGGTCGGCGTGGCGCAGGGACAAGCGCGCCAGGCGCTGGCGAGCGCCCTGCCCACCCTGATCGCCAACAGCTCCATCAACCATCACCTGCTCCGGGGCGACGGCCTCGACATCGGGACGTTCACCTTCCGACGCATCCCGGATCCGCCGACGACCTGGAACAACAGCGTCGAGGCGCGCCTCCCCCTGTTCGCGCCGCGCGCGTGGTGGGATCGGCGCACCGCGGAGCTGGCGGTGCGCGCGGCGGAGCTCGACGCCAAAGAGGTCGAGCGACAGGTCATCGGGGGCCTGGCGGAGGCGATCGTCGCCGTGATCACCGCCGAGCGCATGGCGGAGGTGTCCCGGGTCAACCTGCGCTTCGCCCTGTCCACCTACGAGCTGAATCGGCGCCGCGAGCGGCTGGGCGCCGCCAACATGGTCGACGTCCTGCGCGCGGAGCAGGAGGTGCTGCGCTCCCGGACACAGGTGGTGAACGCGGACGAGGCGGTGCGACGCGCCCGGGAAGCCCTGGGCCTGGCGCTCGGGTACGACACGCCTTGGGGGGTCACGCCGGAGATCCGCCTCGACCGCCTCCGCGCCGACGCCGCCGCGACCTGTCGCCAGGGCAGGACCATCGGGGAGCGCCCGGACGTGCAGGCCGCAGACGCCGGTCTGCTGCTGGCGGAGCGGAACGTCACCAGCATCGACTTCTCCTACCTCCCCCAGGTGCAGGCGCAGAGCACGGTCACCTACTTCACCGTGCCGAAGTTCGCCGCCAACCAGGACCACGTCACCTGGACCGTCGGGGGTCTGCTCACCTGGCACCTGTACGACGGCGGACTCCGCTATGCGCAGCGAGCCACCAATGAGGGCCAGCGCGACGCCGCCGAGCAGCGCGCGCTACAGGTCCGTCGCGACGCGACGATCCAGGTGCGGCAGGCATACCGCAACGTGCAGGTCGCCAAGACCCAGCTCGAGGTGAGTCAGCAGACCCGGGACGCGGCGCGCCGCTTCGCGCGGCTGTCGCGCATCAAGTTCGAGAGCGGCACGGGGACGAGCTTCGATCTGGTCGACGCCCTCCGCAGCCTCCGCGAGGCCGAGCTCGACGTGACCCTCCGGGAGTTCGAGCTCCTCCAAGCGGAGATCGGGGCCCTCCTCGCCCTGGCCACCTGTGACGGATCCGGGAGGTCTGCCCCCTGACCCCCCTCGACCACCGCACGGGGTCGAGGTAGGTTCGCCCCCGGATGGACCGGCGACGCCTTCTCTGGAACGGGCTCCTGGCGCTCACGGCGGCAGGCTTCGCCTACCATATCTGGTACATCGGTTTCCGCGCGCCCGTCGCGCAGCTCGCGGCGGGAGGTCTGGCGCAGAAGATCTTCTACTTCCACGTCCCCGCGGCCTACGCGATGTATCTGGGGGGCGTCGCCTGCTTCCTGGGGAGCGCGGCGTACCTCGTCTCGCCGACCCACAAGGCGAACGGCTGGGCGCGGGCAGGCGCGGAGTGCGCCGTGGTGTTCGGGTCGATGGTGCTCATCAGCGGTCCCCTCTGGGCGAAGAAGGCCTGGGGCGTCTATTGGACGTGGGATCCGCGGCTCACGACGCTGCTGCTCACGGTCCTCGTCTACGTCGCGATCGTCGTGCTGCGACGCTTCACGGGCGACGGCGAGGCGGAGCGCAAGTTCGCCGCGGCCTTCGGAGTGCTCGGCACCACTCTCCTGCCCATCATCCATTTCTCCGTGCGCCTCTGGGGCGGTAACCACCCGACGGTGATCACCGAGGGCGGCGGGGGCCTCGGCAGCGACGAGATGCGCATCGCGCTGGCGATCGGCTTCGGGACGATGACCCTCCTGGCGCTGATCCTGCTCGTCGTGCGGGCGCGCCTGGCCGTCACGGAGTCCCGCCTGGACGACGCCACGGAGACCGCCGCGACCCTGGGCCTCCTGGACGGCGAGTAATCCTCACGAGACGCAATGAGCCAAACCGATCCCGCCACGACCCAACCCACCATCCAGGACCGTTCGACCGAGTTCGTCCCCGTCGAGGGTGGTCGGGACACGACCAGCGCCGAGGCCTTGCTCGTGACGGCCTACGCGGCGATGTGGATCGCCGTGTTCCTGTTCGTCTGGTTGACCTCGCGCCGGCAACGGAACCTCGACGCACGCCTCGGCGAGGTGGAGGCAGCGCTCCAGCGCCTGGAGGCGACACCTGGCGACGGAAGGGCCGGGCCCGCCGGCGGTGAGGTCCAGCGCGGCGGTGAGGTGGAGCACGGCTGAGCGGACGGGCTCACCGGGTCTCTGGTGCGGCGATGACCTTCGAGCACATCATCTACATCCCTGGCGTGCTCCTGATCGGCGTCACCCTGGGCTATGTCCTGGGGGCGCGCGCCGTTCGGGCAGAGATGGAACGGATGCGCAAGCGCGCTCGCCGATGACCCGCCGCCCCCGCCTCACGCTCGATCCGAGCGCGGAGCGCCGATGTGCTCTCCGCGCGTCGGGCGGGGGCGTGCCCCCGGCGCGTCGGGACACGCTGTCGGGGCGGGGTCGTGCCCCGCGGCTGTCGGGGGTAGGCTTCCATCCTGAGGAGGGCGCCGCGCCCGAAGTTCTACGAACGCGAAGGTGAAGACATGCTGGGATTCGAGCCGACCGACGAACAAAAAGCCCTCGTGGACATGGCCAGCCGGTTCACGCGGGAGCGCATCATCCCCGTCGCCGCGGAGTGCGACCGGGAGGCGCGCTTCCCCAAGGACGTCTTCGAGGCGGGGTGGGAGCTGGGCTTGGTGAACCCCACGGTGCCGCCCGAATACGGCGGCGCGGGGCTCGGTGAGCTCGACAACGCCCTCATCGCCGAGCAGCTCGCCTACGGCTGCACGGGGATCCAGACGAGCATGCTCGCGAACACCCTGGCGCTCACGCCGATCCTGCTCGCCGGCACCGAGGAGCAAAAGAAGAAGTACCTCGGCATGCTCACCGCGGAGCCTCTGTTCGCCAGCTACTGCACGACGGAGCCGACGGGCGGCAGCGACGTCGCCGGGCTGCGCACCCGCTTCACGAAGCACGGTGACGACTACGTGCTCAACGGGGAGAAGAGCTGGATCACGAACGCGTCCTTCGCCAGCTACTACGTCGTGTTCGCGACCAGCAACCCGGATCTGCGACACAAGGGCATCGCCGCCTTCATCGTCGATCGGGACACCCCCGGCCTCGTCGTGGGCAAACACGAAGACAAACTCGGGCAGCGCGCCAGCGACACGGCCGCGGTGCACTTCGAGGACGTCAAGGTCCCGAAGGAGAACCTGCTCGCCCCGGAGGGCCACGGCTTCAAGCTCGCCATGGAGACCTTCAATCAGACGCGCCCGGACATCGGCGCCATGGCGACCGGTCTCATGCAGCGCTGCCTCGACGAGGCGCTGGCCTATGCCAAGGAGCGCAAGGCGTTCGGACAAGCCATCATCGAGCACCAGATGGTCCAGGCGATGATCGCGGACATGGCCATCGGCGTGGAGGCGACCCGCCTCCTCTACCAGAAGGCTGCCTGGAACCTGGACAACGGGGTGCGGGATCCCATCGTGTCCAGCTACGCCAAGGCGTTCGGCGCCGATCGCGCGATGCAGACGGCCCTGGACGCGGTCCAGGTCTTCGGCGGCAACGGCTACGTCCGTGATTACCCGGTGGAGAAGCTGATGCGGGACGCCAAGGTGCTGCAGATCTACGAGGGCACGAGCCAGATCCAGCGCATCGTGATCGCCCGCTCCCTCGCTCGCTGATCGGCGCCTGAGCACGGCCTGGCCCGCGCGCGGCGCCGCCTCGCCCGGCTCCCGGCGGCTCCCAGCGAGCTCCCTGGGGGCCTCCCCCGGCGTCTCACCCCGGGGGTCGTGGAGCTTTCTGCCAGCGATCCCGGGTGCCCGCGCCGGGCCAGCTCGTCAAGGGGGGACCACCGGCTCCACCCTCCGGGGGTGTCGCCACCGACTGCTCGGGGAACGGGCCGCGCTCGACGGATGCGCTCGTGCTCTCGAGATGTCGCGGCGGCCCTGTTCGGTCGCGATTGCGGCCGTGGGATCAGCGGGCTAGCTTCCGGCCGTGTTCGGCATCTCGTTCTCCGAGCTCGTCGTGATCGCCGTCATCGCGCTGCTCGTCGTCGGACCGCAGAAGCTCCCGACCATGTTGCGGAGCCTCGGCCAGTGGATCGCGCGCCTGCGCCGACTGACCACGGAGGTGCGCGCGCAGACGGGGATCGACGAGGTGCTCCGCGAGGAGGGCATCGACGGCGTGCACGAGCTGCGAGCCCTGCTGCGAGGTGAGATCACCGCCTCGCGGGCCCGCGCTCGGGATCCCTACGAAGACACCATCGAGATCGACGAGGGACAGGAGTACCCGGCGGAGGGTCCGGACGCGGCCGGCGCGCTCCCCGACGATCTGCTCCAAGACGACGACTCCCTCGAGCCGCCCGCCTCTGGAGACGAGGAGCGCACGGCGTCGCCCGACGCCCCGCCGCCGGACGCCCCGCCCATCGACGAAGCAGGAGGAACGCGCTCATGACCTCCGAGTCCCTCGACGACGGGACGATGACCTTCTGGGAGCACCTCAACGAGCTCCGCTCCCGCCTGATCCGCGCCCTCATCGCCTTCGTCATTGGCGCCGTGATTGCCTGGTGGTTCAAGGAGGACCTCCTCGTCCTGCTCACGCGCCCCTTCGTCGAGGGGTGGCACGGCCCCGACGAGAGCCGCCCGACCCTCCACTTCCCGGCCCCCGCCTCCCTGTTCTTGGCCTACGTGAAGCTGGCGATGCTGGGGGGCTTCGTGATCTCCCTCCCCATCGTGCTCTATCAGGTCTGGGCGTTCATCGCGCCGGGCCTGTACTCACGAGAGAAGCGCTTCGCGATCCCCTTCGTGCTGGTGTCGTGCCTGCTGTTCGCCCTGGGCGCCTTCTTCGGGTGGAAGGTCGTCTTCCCCCTCGCCTTCGACTACCTGCTGGGGTTCTCCCAGACGGCCGCGGGGAGCCCGATCCAGGTGCAGCCCACCGTGATGGTCGGCGACTACATCGAGTTCGTCACCCGGGCGCTCATCGCCTTCGGGGCGGTCTTCGAGATCCCGGTGGTCGTGTTCTTCCTGACGGTCGCGGGGCTCATCAATCACACTCATCTCATCAAGTTCGCGCGCTATTTCGTGGTCATCGCCTTCATCCTCGGCGCGGTGATCACGCCCCCCGATCCGATGAGCCAGCTCATGTTGGCGATCCCCCTGTGCGTGCTCTACGTGCTGTCCATCGGCATCGCGTGGCTGGTCGGGCGAAAGCGGGTGGCCTCCGCCTAGCCAAGGCGCGTAGGCGCTCGACAGCTACCGCCGAGACCGCCGACACGGCCTCGTCCTCGCGCGCAGGAGGACCGCAGGTGCCGCAGGCACCCGCAGGTCACACCGCCTCGGCGGCGAACCTCCCTTTCCTGGCGCGCGACACGCCGGACAGACAGCCGTAGACGTCGATGCACCGTCGGTTCCCCGTCGGAAGAACTCCGCCCATCAGGCCTGGGCCCTTGCGAGGGCCTGATGGGCTCACCCAAGCTCTCGAACGAGCGCGCCTCCGCGACCAGCGGTCACGACTCGGGAACGGGACGCCTCACCCCTCGCGGGCGTAGGGCTCACCGCGCAGGATCGTCATCGCTCGATAGAGCTGCTCGAAGAGCAGGATGCGCGCGAGGCGATGAGGCAAGGTGAGCGTGGAGAGGCTCAGGTGGAAGCTCGCGCGCCCGCTGACGTCCTTGGGGATCCCCTCCGCGCCGCCGATCAGGAAGACCACGTGGCCCTTGCCCGTCGTACCCCAGGCCTCCAGACGTCGCGCCAGCCCCTCGCTGCTCAGCCCCTTCCCCCAGACCTCCAGGGCCACGATCACCGCGTCGCCCGGCACGGCTCGAGCCAGGGCGGCGGCGTCCTTCACCTCCAGCTCCTCGGCGCGCACGTAACGGCGCAGCCGTCCGAGATAGTCGTCGACGAGCGCCCGCGCCGGCGCCTCGCGCACCTTGCCGACGGCGAGGACCGTCACCTTCACGGGTTCGTCCCCGCGCCGCGGCTCGGCGCTCCCAGAAGCAGGCTCATCCGCGGAGCTACTCGGTGCCGGGGCCCGGTTCGCCGCGATCGGAGTCGGGCAGCGGGATCCGACCCGCGTCCATCCAGAGCCCGTCCAAGTCGTAGAGGGAGCGAGCGTCCTCGGCGAACACGTGGACGACCACGTCGACGAAGTCGAGCAGGACCCACTCGCCGCGCGGGAGCCCCTCGACGGACATCGGGGGGTGCCCCGCCTTCGAGAGCTCCTCGTCCACGCTGCGAGCGATCGAGGAGACGTGCCGATCGCTCGTCCCGGTCATCAAGACGAGGTAGTCCGCGTAGTCGACCTTGCCGACCACGTCGATGATCTCGACGCCGATGGCCTTCTTGTCGAGGCCGGCCTCTGCCGCGCGCAGGGCGAGGCGTCGCGACGCGTCGGCGACGACTCGATCCACGGGCGCGCCAGCGGGCGGCGCCGAGTCGCGTTGCTGCGAGGCACGAGCGGGTTTCATGAGCGGAAGCTTCGGAGACGTCAATGAACCATCCAAGGGAGTACGGAGTCTGCTCGAGAGGGGCAGCGCCCCAGGCGGATCCGTGGAGGAAGGGGGGCGAACCTTGCCATGGGTCTCCCGACTGGTCCACCCACAGAAGCGCGGCCCGAAGTGCCCCGCCGAGCCCTCCTCGAGTGTAGCCCCGTCCGTCGACGGAGGCCGCGGGTGAGCAGGCCGACGGAGCGCTGGCCCACGATGCGCCCGACCGCCCGCGAAGACACCGACGAGGACGCTGGAGCCGGGCTTCAATCTCCGCTCGGGGCTGGCTCGCCGGCGTCCGGCTGGGGTGGCGGCCCCTGCTCGGGGGCATCGGCGGGAGGCCGCGTTGGCTGCGGATCGGGGGGCGCGGTCGCCGGGGCCCCGCCGGGCGACTCTGCGGCGGGAGGATCGGCGGCGGGGGGCTCTGCCGTGGGAGCCGTCGCCGGGGGTTCCGGCTCGGGCGGCTCCTCCACCCATTCCCCTTCGAGGATGGCGCCGTCGAGGGGATCGCTCGGTTGCTCCGCCTCCCAGGGGGGCAGCTCGGGGCGCTCGTACTCGGGAGGCGGGAGATGCCTGGGTCGCTCCGCGCCGCCACCACAGGCGAGCGCGAGGAGGGTCAGCAAGGGCACCCCGATGCGCCGGGCGCCCCCGCTGAGCCCGCGCCACGCCGTGGAACCGCGCTCCTCCCCGCAAAGATGCTTCCTCGGTGCGCCCTCCTCGAAGGACCTCTCCTCGGCGGTGGGTCTCGCCGGCCCGCGACGGGTGGCCCGTGCTGCTCGTGTCACGGGCGCAGCCTCCCCCGGCGAGGGGCGGTCACGCAACCCACCTCTCTTCGTCCACGGAGCGCAGGGTCGCCTCGAGATCGTAGGCGGGGCGATACCCCAGCTCCCGGCGAGCCCTCGTGTCGTCCACCATGCACACGTAGCGGATGAAATCGAGTTCGGGCGCCGGGAAGCTGGTGACCCCCAGGCGGAACGCCTGCCGCAGCACGCCCTTGGCGAGGCTGTAGGGGACGGGCATCGTGCGGCGCCCCAGGAGCGCCACCGCCCGCGACAAAGGGACGGGCGGCGGCCCGGCGACGTTGAACACGCCCCTCTTTCCCGGCGCCAGCGCGCACTCGATGGCGCTCACCACGTCGTCCTGGTGCAGGGCCTGGATCATCGGATCGAAGCCCATCACGGTGGGGACCACGTCGAGGCGCAGGTAATTGCTCGGGGCGTTGCGCACCGTGCCGAGGATGTTGGCCGGACGCAAAATCACGAACTCGATCTCCGGAGAGCGCCAGAAGAAGGACTGGGCGAACATGTCGAGTTCGACGATGTCACGCATCTCGCTGAAGGCTCCGCCTGCCAGGAGCGGCGCCTCCTCCGTCAGGAACTGCGGGTTGTCGGGCCGCGGTCCATAGGCGTTGGCGCTCGACAAGAGGACCACCTTCGGGATCCCGAACTGGTCGGCGTACTCCAGGATCTTCTGGAGCGCGACGAGGTTCTGGGTGTGGTGCTCGGCGCCCTTGCCCGGGTTGTGGAGGACGCCCAGATGCAAGATGGCGCCGATGTCGC
Organism: Myxococcales bacterium; assembly: GCA_012514535.1. GTDB lineage: Bacteria > Myxococcota_A > Polyangia > Polyangiales > Polyangiaceae > NIC37A-2. Next base: position 25,360 of record JAAZAA010000266.1, read on the forward strand.
CCCGCCGAAAAACCTGACGCGCCTGACTGCGCCGCGGATCGAGCGCCACGTGCTCCACGTCCGGAGGCAGACCCCGGATGGGCTTGGGGTCGAGGCCCACGATCTGCCGGTAACGGTGGAGTCGGCGGGCCACTCGGCGACCCAGGCGCCCCGAGATCCCCGTGATCAGCACCGCGCCTTCGCGGATCCGGTCGTGCCGCTCGTTCGAGAGTCGTCGCTCGGTCCCCTGACGCCGCTCGTGCTTGTAACCCCGCTCGCCCATCTGGGCCGATCAATAAAACAGGTGCGCCCGCTGCGCGAGCGCCCGGTTCAACATGTCCTGGATCGTCTGCTTCACCAGCCAAACCTTGTCGCGGATGATGAGATCGTCGTCCTGCGGATCGCCGCCGAAGCGGAGGGGCTCGCCGAAGTAGAGGCGGTATTTCATCGGCAGCGGAAGCTGTCCCCCCGGGATCAGCACCTGTGGTACGATGGGAAATGAGGGCATCTTCAGGGCACGTGCGGCCCACTCCAGGTTGCCGAGGCTGATGTACTGCTCCTCGGCCCCCACGACGGCCACGGGCACGATGGGCGTGCCCGTCTCGATCGCCAGGCGCATGAAGCCGAGCCCGAACTCCTGCAGCTGGTAGCGCTGGCTGAAGGGCTTGTTGATGCCGCGGGTGCCCTCCGGAAAGACGAGCAGCGCCTCGTCCAGCTCGAGCAGCCGGCGGGCATTCTCCGGCACCCCGACCACCTGCCCCACCCGATTGAAGAAGGTGGCCGCGAAGGGCAGGCTGAGGGCCCACTTCTCGATCATGGCCCGCACGACCCGGGGCGGCTGGGCGTCGAGGAAGAGGGCGGTCCCGATGATGGCCCCGTCGATGGGGATCTGCCCGGAATGGTTCGACACCAACAGGGCGCGGCCCTCGGGCACGTTGTCGAGGCCGAACGTCTCCGTCCGGAAGTACATCCGGTGGAAGAACGCCAGAGCGGCGACGGCGGACTTGGCCACGTCCGGATCCAGCCCGAAGGGATCACCGCCCCGCGCTTCGTAGCGGGCCCGCAGCCAGGCCACCCGATCCTCGAAATCGTCGCCGAGGAGCCGCCGCGTCCACTCGTCGGCTTTCCGCCGCGCCACGCCCATCAGCTTGCCGACCAGGGGCAACACCGAGGGACCTGCGACGTCCGACAGGCGGGCGAGTGCGTTGTGGCGCTTCATGATGGTGCGCACGCGCGAAGCGTGTCTGCTCCGATCACGCTACCATTCGCTGCGCGGTCGGCCCACGTTTCTGGGAACTCACTCCCCCGCGCGCGCCGAGACGCCGAGCCGTTGACGGTGACCGCGGGCGCCGCGACGATGATCCCGTGATCATTCCGCCGCCCCTCCGACCCGGCGCGCGGGTGCACGTCGTGGCGCCGTCGAGCCCCTTCGACGTGGAGGCGGTGCGCCGGGGGATCGCTTGGCTCGCGCAGCGTCATCGCGTCGTCCATGCCCCGACCCTGTTCACCCGACGCCAGGGTTTCCTGGCGGGGACCGACGAGGAGCGCCTCGCGGAGCTCCAGGAGGCGCTCGACGCACCGGATGTGGCCGCCGTGGTGACGGCTCGGGGCGGATACGGCGCGCTCCGCCTGCTGGACCGTCTGGACTGGTCCGCGTTCCTGCGCGCCCCTCGCTGGCTCGTGGGCTTCTCCGACGCAACGGCCCTGCACTGTGAGGTGGCCCACCGCGGCCACGCGAGCCTGCACGCCATGAACGTCGCGGGCCTGGGGGACGCCGACGACGAGGCCCGCGCCCGTTGGCTCGGCGCCCTCGAGGATCCGACCGCCCCGCGGTCCTGGCAGGATCTGTCTCCCCTCTCGGGGCCCGGCGTCGCCGAGGGGCGGCTCTTCGGAGGCAACCTGACCCTGCTCTTCACCCTCGCCGCGAGCGGGCGGCTGCACGTCCCCGAGGGCTGCCTGCTGCTCCTCGAGGACGTGACGGAGACGTCCTATCGGATCGACCGCATGCTGACGGCGTTGTCCCTCGGCGGGCACCTCCAGCGGGCGGCGGGCATCGTGCTCGGCACGTTCACGGACTGCTCGCCGGGCAAATACGACGTGCCCGTCGAGGTGGTGCTCCAGGACCGGCTCGCCTCGCTCGGGATCCCCGTCGCGGGCGGGCTGCCCGTCGGTCATGGCGCCCACAACGACCCGGTGCCCCTGGGCCGCGCGGCGCGCCTCGAGTGCGGCAGACCGAACGGAACCTCCCTACGGCTCCTCCCCGAGGGGTAGCTCCGTCCCGAGGGGCGAAGGGATTCAGCCGACGGCGTTGCCCTTCTTCGTGGGCGGAGGCGGCGGGGGCGGCGGAGCGCGCCGTGAGGCTCCCGGAGGAGGTGGTGGAGGCGGACGCGGTCCCGACGCCGTGGGCGCTGCGGGCACCCGCCCCACGATCGCGGAGGCAGGCGGGTGGGTCCCGAGAGGCGGCGGAAGCGAGGGGCCCGCCGACAGGCGCGCGGCCCGGGGGGGCGGCGGAGGCGGCAATGACGTCTTCGCGGGAGCCGCGGGGCGCCCGTCGAGGTTCGGCAGAGGCGGCGCTCCCGGCAGCGGGGGCGGTCGAGACAGGCGCTCCTCGCCGCCAGCGCCCCGCACGGTCGCTTCGATGGAGTCCTCGTCGATCTCCTCCAGCTCCTCGATCTCGTCGAGGCTCTCCGTGGACGCCTCCGCTTCGAGCTCGTCCGGTCCGAGCTGGAGCGCGCTGGCTTCCGTGGGGACGCCGTCTCCTTCGAGATCGTCGGCGACGACCTCTTCCTGGGAGTCCGCCGCGAGGGGGCTTTCTTCTGCGATCGCGTCGTCCTCCCGAGCCTGGGGAGCGTCGTCGGAGACGTCTTCCTCGGCGCTCTCGAAGAGCTCGTCCTCGGTGAGCTCCGCATCGCCGATCTCGTCCTCGCCGAGCTCTGCTTCGTCGAGCTCCGCCTCGTCGACGACCTCGGCGACCGATTCTGGGCCGGGCTCGCCGAGCTCTGCTTCGGCGACGACCTCATCGAGCTCTGCTTCCGCGAGCTCTGCTTCCGCGAGCTCTGC
>JAAZAA010000267.1 GCA_012514535.1 Myxococcales bacterium
AAGCACTTATAAAGATTCCCCTGCACCCCGCGCAGCAGCGGATAGTTCTGCCCGCTCGCGATGAACGCCCCCTGCCCCTGGGTCGCCGCGAGCTCCCCCAGGTACTCGTCGGCGAGCTCCTCCGACGCCAGCACCTCCCGGCGCTTGTCCGCCACCTGCTTGGCGCTCAGCTTGCGCAGGTTCATCAGGGGCTCGATGTCGCCGAGGATGCCTGCCTCCTGCCACTCCACCTTCAACCAGGGCGGGTTCCCCAGGAAGATATCCATGCCGCCGCGCAGGGCGAACACCTCGGCGAAGGTGAGCTGCCAGTGAAAGAACCGCTGGGCGGCGGTCACGTCCCGCACGATGCGGAGCCGCTCCTCCGCGGCCTCGCCGAGCTTCGCGCAGGCCTCGTCGCCCCCCTCGAGGAGCGCCGCCACCTCCGCCCTCCACTCCGCCCGGGTCGGGGCGAGCCCGGACTCCAGCACCGGCCAGAACCACAGGGTGCACCAGTAGTCCATCACCCGCTTCAGGCGGGCGCCGGCCGTCTCCTTCTTGTCCCGCTCCTGGATGAGCTCCTCGCACTCCTCGACGGTCAGAAAGCGCGGCGTGGCGCTCGCGTCGCGGCCGCCCGCCTCGAGCTGCTCGTCGCGCTCCTGGCCCCACAGGTGGATCGGTTGGCTGAGGCGCTTCTTGCGGAGCACGCGCTCGGTGGCCCAGCGCTCCCAGAGCTGGTCGACGCGATCGGAGAGCCGCACCAGCTCCTCGACCTCCGCCTCCGAGTAGGGCTGCGTGAGCGCCTTGCGCCAGGCTCGGAGACGCTCCGTGTCCTCGGGCCGCAGATCGCGCACGACCTTGTCGTCCGCGTAGGCGGTCATGCCCCCGTCGGGGACCAGAAAATGGTAGACTGAAAATTTGGGCCGCGCTGGGAGGCGCACCTCGGCGGCGGGGTGGCCGCCCGGCCGCTGAGCCGCGCGGGGAGGCGGGAGCGGCGCGTCGGGATCGCGGAGCGGCACCCGCTGGGGCACGGTGGTGAGCCAGGTGTCGTTCTGCTGGCCCTTGCTCTGGCCTCTGCGCTGGCCGTGGCCCCGCGCCGTCAGCAGGTGCCCGGGGAACACCTCGCGGCGGGCGCCGATGAGGCTGTTGCCGATGGCGAGGCGCTGATCGAGGTAGGGCGCCTCCACGTCGGGCTGCAGCACGTTGAGCCACAGGGACACCTTGCCGAGCTCGGCGGCCAGGGGGTTCAGGTCCACGCCGTAGGTGTTGTGGACGACGAAGTGGTACTTCACCTTCGCCCACTCGGCCTGGTACTGCTCCGCGGGGATCGTCCGGCCCAGCTCCTCCTGCTTCTTCTCGAGGTATTTGTGAGCGAGCTGGCCGATGGCTTCGTTCAAGAACGCGCCGGAGCCCATGGCGGGCTCGCAGAGGGTGAGGGCGAGGATCTCGTCGGCGCTGAGACGCTCAGAGCTGGCCCGCGGGAGCGGACGCGCAGGGGCTCGCTGGGTCGAGTCCCGATCCGGAGAAGGGGGCGCGGTGCCGTCTGCCGAAGAGGCCGCGTGTGCTGGCTCGTCGGGGAGCAGGGGCTCGCCGAGGCGCACCTTCAGGGTGTACTTGGTGAGGCAGCGGGTGAGGACCTCGGGGGTGTAGTAGCTGGCGCTCTTCTCGCGGTCGCGGCCGGAGAGGCGGAAGAGGAAGGCGCCCTTGGGGTGGACGAGGGGGCGGCCGAACTCGTCGGAGACGATCTCCTTCTTCGCGTAGGCGTCGATCTTCGACTTGGGCACGAAGTAGGTGCGGGCGTCGTCGGACTTCATCTCGGCGGCGTCGCGCACCTCGTAGAGCTCCTCCTTGGCGAAGAAGCCCGTGTAGGCGAGCAGCCCCTCGTACACGGCGCCGAGCTGGTTGATGCCGAGCTGGGCGTAGCTGATGCGGCCGCGGGATTTGCCGCCCTCCTTCGACAGGCTGAGGAGCTGCAGGACCTCCTGGAGGACCTGGTTCCGGAACCTCACCGCCCGCAGCAGGGGCGTGCGCTCCTCGTCGAAGAGGGGGCTCCGGAGGCCCTTGAGCTCGAAGGTGGCGTGCAGGGCGCCCTCGAAGGGGGTGCCGTCGTCGGCGGTGGCGAGGTGCAGGGAGCGCTGGCCCTTGCCGTGGCCCCGCTGGATGAGCCGAAACAGCTTGCGCAGGCTGTCGTTGATGTACGTGCCGTTGCGGGCCTCCTCCGTGGTGAGGGGCACGAGCTCCAGATCCCGGAGGCTCTCGAGGCTGTAGCCGAGGCGGAAGGCGTCGCTCTGCATGGGCACCACGCCGAGCTCCGCTCCCCGGGCCTCCACGTAGAAGAGGAACAGCAGCCGGTAGAGGTAGGTGATGCACTCGCGGGTCAGCTCGGCGGCGTCGAGGCCGTCGTGCTCGTCGAAGGTGCGCAGCTTCTGGACCTCGCGGCGGTAGCGCACGGCCTCGTTGCCGAGGAGCTCGATGGCCTTCTGGGCGCCGAACTTGAGATCGGTGGAGACGGCGAAGGCGTGTTTGTGGCTCTCCTCGTCCAGCCGCTCGAGCAGGCTCTGGCCCCCCTCGGGGAGGAGCACCTCCCGGTGGAGCAGGCCGCAGGTGGCCTGCAGGGCCTTGGGGTCGCGGAGCCCGAGCAGGCGCCCGAGGTCGAAGCGCAGGAGCTTGCCCTGGTGCCACTTGTCCCGATCCACCAGGAAGAGATCGCTGCCGGCGAGGACGAGCACCCAGCGGGGCGGGTGATCGGCGCGCAGCACGGGGCCGTCGAGGAGCTCGCGCCAGGTCTCGGTGGGCAACCGCGAGGCGTCTTCGGCGAACTCCTCGGGGAGCTGAGCCGGGAGGGGGCGCTCGCCGAGGGGATCGGCGTCGTCCTCGCTGGCGGAGAAGGGCACCTCGACGACCCAGAGGTAGGGCTGGCCGCTCTGGCGCAGGGACAGGAGCACCGGCACCAAACGGTCGTCGTCGAGCACCTCCACGGCGGGGGTGCGCTCGTAGCCGAGGGCCTCGAGGAGGCGCGCGTGGAAGTCCCGGGTGAGCTCGAGGCGCTCGGCGGGATCGGTGACGGCCTGGGCGCGGGCGGCGAGGCGGAAGTAGGGATCCGCCAGGCGCGCGAGGCGGTCCTGGGGGGCGGGGATCTTGTCGTTCTTCTTTTTGGTGGCCCAGCGGGCGAGGGTGTCCTTCAGGTCCCGCTCGAGCAGGGCGTCGAGGTAGTGCTGGGAGAAGAACTCGCCGACGTTGCCGATGCCGGAGATGTCGAGGGCCATCAGCCGTTCTCCTGGGCGGCGACGAAGACCGCGGCGAGGCGCAGGTAGGGGGTCTCGATGGTGCTCATGGTCTTCTTGAGCCAGGTGGCGCGGGCGGCCATCTGCCGCTCGATGTCCCGGCGGCGCTCGGCGAGGCGCTGGGCGACGTCGCTGCGGAGCTTGGCGCCCCCCGCGGTGGCGGCCTGCTCTCGGGCGTCGAGCTCGGCGAGCTTGCGTCGCGCCCAATCCCTGAGCTTTCTCTGGCCCTCCGTGAGCCGGGGCATGAGGCGCGCGCGGCGCTCCTCGCGGATCTGGGCCATGTAGGCGCGGGCTTGCTCGACGGCGGCGCCGCGGCGGGCCTCGAGGGGGCTCACGTCGAGGGGGCGGCCGGGGTTGACCAGGGGGCGGTCGAGGGCGGCGCGGGCGGCGAGCTCGCTCAGGGGCTCGGTGGAGGCCCGGCCCCGGGCGTCGAAGCGCACCGCGAACCACTCGGCGACCATGGGCTGGCTCCGGTGGTTGCTGAGCACGCCCTGGAACAGGAACGCGGTCTCGCCGAGGCCCAGGCCCTGGTGGAGCTCGAGGACGGGGGCCTCGTGGCGCCGGAAGTGGGCGGCCATGCGATCGTTCAGCCACTCGGCGACGGGGTGCTGCTCCCAGAACAGCTCGTACTCGGGCCAGGTGTCGGCGCTCTGGCGGCTCTGCTCGAGGGCGCGCTGCACGAGGGCGCGGTCGGAGGTGAGCTTGAAGGTGAAGCCCTGGGCGCGGGTCAGCTCGGGGGGCAGGTAGCGGTAGCGCTGCTCGAGATCCAAGGGGGCCTTCAGGGTGAAGCCCTGGATGTGGTCCTCCCACTGGGGCTCCTCCAGGCGCGCCTCCTTCGGCAGTCCGGCGGGCTCGCTGTCGAGCAGCTCCTGGAAGGCGTCCTTGGCGAACTCGAGATCCGAGGGGAAGAGGCTCAGGGGAGCGCTCACGGGGGGCGCCTCGGTGGCGTTGGGCGGGGCGGTGGCGAAATCCAGGGGCTCGGGGGGCGCGCCGGGGAGCTCGAGCTGACCGGTGGTGGCGCCCCTGCGAGCGGCGGCCTCGTGGGCCATGTCCATGAGGACGGCGAGGAAGTCCGTCTGGGGCTCTGGATCCGGCAGGATCGACTCGGGGGACTCCTTCTGGCTGATGCCCTCGGCGATGCGCTCCTCCTCCGCCTCCGGATCGTGGAGGTTCATGAGCCAGCGCACGTCGCCGAGGTTCTGGTGGGCCGCGTGCTCCTTCTCGATGAGCACGTCGAGGACGCGGAGGTCGCCCCGGGTGTCGGCGTCGCCCGGCACGCTGAGCAGGTAGTGGAGCTCGGGCTCGCTGGTCTGCCCGAAGCGATCGATGCGGCCGTTGCGCTGCTCGAGGGTGATGAGGGACCAGGGGATGTCATAGTGCACCAGCCGGCTGCAGAAATGGTGCAGGTTCACGCCTTCGCTGGCGGCGTCGCTGGCGAGCAGGACGCGGACCGCGCTCTGTTCGCTGCCGAACTCCTTCACGAGGCGCTGCTGCTCCTGATCGCCCAGCTCGCCCCGGAACAGCTCGACCTGATCCTTGCTCAGGCCCAGGGCCTTCTGGAGCTCCGCTCGGAGAAACTCGAGGGTCGCGATGCGCTCACTGAAGACGACCACGCGCTCGGTGCCCTCGGGGCCGATCCCCATGCCGCGCAGGAGCTCCACCAGGCGCTGGAGCTTGGTGTTCTTGGTCGTGGTGACCTTCTTGGCGGCGGCGTCGAGGGCGCCGAGCAGGGCGCGATCCGCCGCGGCTGCCGGATCGTCCTGGGCCAGGCGCGGGCTCTGGAGGCGCGCCTGCAGGGACTCGCGCAGGGCGTCGGGCGAGGACAGGAACGCCTTGAGGAGCAGGGTGCGGAAGAGGATGCCGTGGCCCTTGGACGGCGCAGAGGCGTCCGCGTCGGCGAGCAACCTGCGGCGGCGGGGCTGGATCGTCTGGAAACTCGCGGTCTGGAGCAGCCGAAAGACGGCGTCCTCCTCGGGGGAGGCGGCGACGTGGTGGGGGCGCAGCACCCGCTCCCGGAAGGCGCCCTTCACCTGGGCTTGCACGTCCTTCTTGAAGCGACGGACGAAGAGCCCCTGCACGTCTTCGGCGCCGTAGTCCTGCTCGTCGGCGACGGCGGTCGGCTCGAGCAGGTTCATGAGGCTGGCGAAGCTCTCCTTCTTCCCGTCGTGGGGCGTGGCGCTCGTGAGGATCAGGGCCTCGGAGGTGCGGGCGAGGAGCTCGGCGAGCTTGGAGCGCTGGGAGCGTTGCTTGGAGCCGGCGCGAGCGCGGACGGCCACGTGCTGGCACTCGTCGACGACCACGGCGTCCCACTGGCACTGCTCGAGGAAGCGGCGGTACTTGTCGTCCTTCTTCAGGGTGTCGATGGAGATGATCGCCCGGTCGAAGTAGTAGAAGGGGTTGTGGTTGGCGGGGATCCTGCGCCGCACCCGCTCGAGCCCCACCGAGTCGAGGCGCACGAGGGGGATCGTGAAGCGGGCCCAGAGCTCCTCCTGGAACTGCTCGAGCACGCTCTTGAGGGTCACCACGAGGATCCGCCGCCCGCGGCCGCGGCGGATGAGCTCGCTCAAGAGGATGCCGACCTCGATCGTCTTGCCGAGGCCCACCGCGTCGGCGATGAGCAGGCGCGGCCGCGGTTGGCTCAAGGCCTTCGCCGCGGGAACGAGCTGGTAGTCGGCGGGGTTCATGGCGCCCCGGTGGCCGCGGTACAGGCGCGCGTCCGTGGGCGGCGACTGGCGCAGGAGGCTCTCGAGGTAGAGGCGTGAGCGGCGGTAGCCGGGAGAGGGATCGGCGACGAGAGCGGTGTCCTCCGGCTGGAGCACGCGGAGCTCCGTGTCGATGTCCGTGAGGAAGATCGCGTCTTTGTTGCGGACGAGCTCACTCAACCCGGTGACGTGGAGGGCCGTGGCGCCCGTGGACGTCTGCTCGGCCTTGCGCACGATCCACTCCTCGCCGCGCACCTCGAGGCGGGCACCGGGAGCGAAGGTCTGTTGGGGGAGGGAGGCGGTGCGCGGCGAGGGGCGAGCCATGGAGACGACGAGGCGATGTGCGGGGCGACGTGCAGGGCGGGGCGACGTGCGCGTCAAAGGTGCTCGACGCGGTGAGGCGGCGCGGTGGGCAGCAGAGCGCTGCCCCCGCGGGCCACGGCGAGGGGAGCCGCCCTGGCAAAGTAGCAAGGGGACGCGGGGAGTTGAAGGCGGGGGCGGGATCCCGTGGGAGACGCCCCAGCGTTCAAAGTTCCGCGTGCCGTTCGTCGTCGATGCCCAGGTGCTCCAGCACCGCGGCCATGATGCGTTTGTCGTCGTCGAGGCCGCCGATGTCGAAGTCGCTCTCGCGATTCTCCGCGATGACGAAGTAGCGGATGGCTGCGTGGGCGAGCTGGCGCTCACCGGGGGTGAAGGTGTCCCAGCGGCTCAGCAGGAGCTCGCTCTGCTCCCGGAGGGTGCGCGCGCCTTCGAGATCCACGAACTCGCTCACGCGGTACTCCTCGAAGAACCGGCTCACGTGCGCCTCGATCTGCCGGCGCAGCTCGCCCCGCTCGGAGACGGGCTCGGCGACCAGCTCGTCGAAGCTCTCCCGGAGCTCCGCCGGGATCCCTTGCAACGTCAGGGGAGCGCGTACGCTGGGCGGCGCCGTCGTGGGCGTTGCGGTGACGGGTGGCGCGGTGGTGGGCGGCGTCGTGGCGGGCTGGGCCGTGACGGGCTGGGCGTCCGCGGGCGGCGCGGCGACGGGCTGGGCGTCCGCGGGCGGCGCGGCGACGGGCTGGGCGTCCGCGGGCGGCGCGGCGACGGGCTGG
>JAAZAA010000268.1 GCA_012514535.1 Myxococcales bacterium
TCTACACCCACGTGTCCAACGAACACGTCCGGCGCGCCCACGCGGCGACCCACCCCCGCGCCTGAGGCCCCCGCGCTCCTCCCGGCCCGGCGGCGCGCGCGCCCTGCCGATGGCGAACCAATCCGTGCTCTAGCGCGCGGGTGGGACCGATGTGCTATGGCCACTCGGGTGTATTTCTCCGTGGAAGCGCCGGAGCGGGAGGAGACGGCAGTCGTCGTCGAGGTCCCCCACGCAGGGATCTCCGTCGACCCCGAGTCCCTGGCCAGCCTGGTCGCGCCCGCCCGCTCCATCGGCCGGGACGCGGATCTCTACGCCGACGAGCTGTTCGCGGACGCTCCCCAGTGCGGCGCCACGATGCTGCGCGCCCACCTCAGCCGCTACGTGTGTGACCTGAACCGCGCTCCCGCCGAGCTCGACGAGCAGACGTCCCCCGTGGGCACGGCGCGGAGCGCCCCCCACGGCTTGATCTGGCGCCGCACGACCGAGGGGCGCCCCGCCCTGGCCAAGCCGCTCCCCCCGGAGGAGGTGGAGCGGCGCCTCCAGTACATCTATCGCCCGTACCACCGGACCCTCCAGGAGCTCCTCGCCCAGAAGCACGCCCGGTTCGGGTTCGCCATCCTGGTCTGTGGTCACTCGATGCCCACCTTCGGTCGGATGGGGGAGCGCCGGGCCGACGTCGTGCCCGGCAGCCGCGGTCGCACGTCCGCCGGACCCGCGGTCCTCGCGGTCACGGAGCAGGTCGCCGAGGAGTTCTCTCTGCGCCTCGAGCACGACATTCCCTACCGCGGGGGCTATTCGACGGGGCGCTACGGGCGACCGGCGGAGGGCGTCCACGCCATCCAGATCGAGCTGAGTCGGTCGACGTACATGGACGAGATGACCCTCGTCCGACAGGAACCGGGCTTCTCCACCGCGCGCGCGTTCTGTCGAGAGCTGGTGCGCCGACTCGGCGAGCTCCAGCTGTGAATCGCGCCGTGGCGGTGGTCCGCCGGGTGATCGACGGGCCCGAGCGCATCATCTGCGCAGTGGATCCGCATTTCCGGCTTGAATATGGGGTACGCCTGAGATAGCTTCCGCGCCGTCCCGATGGCCCGAAGTCAGATTACAGGTAAGCGACGGATGCGGGCACGCAACGTCTCGCACTCCAACATCAAGACCCTGCGCTGGCAGAAGGTCAACGTGCAGCGGCACAGGCTCTGGGTTCCCGAGCTGAACCGCCACGTGACGCTGAAGCTGACGATGGACGACCTGCGCACGATCGACAAGATCGGCCTGATCGCCTTCGCCAAGAAGCACGGCTACAAGTTCGCCTGAGACTAGTCTGAGGACGACGCGGCGGGAGCGCTCGAGCGGTGCTCCCGGCTTTGTCGTGTTCATTCTCAGCACCCAGCCGAGTCACCGATCGGAACGAGCAGACGTCCGTGTCGAGGTCGCTCCCCAGGGAAGCGACCTTTTCTCCGTTTGTCTCGTCGATGTCGGAGCGCGGCGTCCTTCGCCCGAGAGCCCACTGCTCGGCAGCGCGGCTGCTCGACGGCAGCTCGATGCTAGCTGACCAGGGGGCCTCGCGGCCCGGCACTGCTCGACAGCACCGAGCCGGGCACTCCTCGACCGCGCTGCAGCCTCAGAACCGGCTGGTCGGCAGCACGGCTGCTCGACGCTGCTAGCTAGCCGGGCCCTGCTGCCCGAGTGCCTGACTGCAAGCCAGCCCCGCCGGCTGACGGCGAAGCGCTGGCCGCTGAGGGCTGCAGCGGGGCTCCGGCGACGCTCCGGCGACGCAGCTCTCAGTGACGCAGCACGGAGACGTCGAGGGTGCTCGGATCGCGACGCAGGACGATCTCGGGCTCGTCGATCCGTTGGCTCCGCGGTGAGGCGATCGCTTCGACGACCTGGCCCGACGGGTTCCGCCGGAGCCCGATGGGAGCCGGCGTCGGCAAGGGCGAGCCCGGCTCCGTCCGCGGAACTCCGCGCCGGACCGGCACCGCCAGCTTCGGCAAGGCGATCTCGAGATCCTCGATCTCCCACCCGGGGCAGCTCCGAAAGGACAAGGCGACGAAGAGTCCCCGCACGTCGACGGCGCACAGGACGTGTCCGACCCCGAGGGGAGACGGGGGAGCCCCAGGCGCCTCGTCGCCCTCCGATTCCGGGACGTCGCTCACCCAAGGCGGGAACCAGACGCCGTCCCGTTCGAGGGCCGGTCGATCGAGATCCCGCGGCGGCATCAGATCTCCGGACGACATGAGGCCCCCCTGCGCCGGCCCCAGCTCGCCCAAGAGCGCCCCCTTGAGCTGCGCGTCGTTCAAGATCCCTGCGCCCAGGGCCGCGACCTGACGAACCAGCGCGGCGCGCCGCCCCGCCCCCGCCCGGCGTGCCGCGGCGACACCGCGGCGCACCACGGAGTTCACGCTCGTCCCGGGAACGTACGCGCAGGCAACCACCGCCGCGGCGACGCTGCCCGGCACCGCCACGTAAGCCGCTTCGGGGATGCGATCTGCGTCCGTCCACCCGCGCGGACGCTTCGCGCCCACACCCGGCTGGCGACAGCGCCCGTCGAAGACGCGCCCGCCAGCGCCCCCCCCGCCCACCAGAATGGTCAGCGGCGCGAACAACACCCCGGGCTCGCTGCCGGCAGCCGCGAAATAGCCTCCCAAGGCCGCCGCCATCGCGGTGCCGTCCTCACGGAGGATTTCGGCGGCCACGTCGTCCGCTTCCGGATGCGTGGACACCACGCCAGCGCGCTGCATCAGGACACTCCTCGCCCGCGCCGCGCTCCAGAGCCACGCGAAGACCCGCACACGACGAGCAAAGTGCTCACGCGTCCGCCTCCCCGCCGAGGAGCTCCCGCAAGGACGCGGCTGCACGCACCGCGCCCTCTCCTTCGATCACCACGTACGCCTCCTCCACACCTTCGAGGCGCTCGGCCAAACGCTCGATCGCCCGGGCGCCGACCCTCGTTCCGAAGCCCAGGGCCCGCAGCCGCGTGTAGACGACCGATGTCTCGGGGGCATCGTCCCGGCTCAAGTCTCGCACCAGGGTGAGGTCGAGCTCCTCAGCCCAGCCCTCTGCTTCCTCCGGCGCCCACACGCCGTGCGGCTCCCAGGCCAGCCGCCAGTCGGGGCTTCGCAGCCGCTCCGTCAGCGCCGTGAGCAGCGCCCGGTTGCGCGCCGTGGGCGTGGTCGTGGGGCTCGTGGTGAGCACCCCCCAGCGCGCGCCCAGGGCGTCACGAGCCCTCAGGGCACGCTCGACGATCTCCTCCTGCGCACTGCCGGGTCGCACGACCTCCGGCGGCAGGCGCAGGGAGAACACGCGGCTCGGCATCGCATCGACCCAGAGGGCGAGCTTCTTGGGCTGTGGCAGGTTCGGTGCCACGAGCAACTCGAGCAGATCGAAGGGATACCGGCGAATGCCACCCTGCAGCGCGGACTGCCCGATGTGAAGTTTCATGGGCGATGCTTTTGCCAAATGCCTCGACGCGGCGCCACCTCTTTACGCCCACGGCGACGTGAACCGCTGGCTGGCTCCGTCGACGGCGCGACGAACCACGTCGCCGGCTCGTCGCCGAGAGACCTGCCGCGGCGCGAGGGCGTGTGCGACCCGGAGCAAACGAGCGGCGTCACTCGTCGAGGTCGAGGTCCGCGGCGAGGGCGTCGTCGGTGAAATGGAACCATTGGGTCGCGTTGCTCCGCAGGAACGCGCCCATCTGCGCGGCGAAGGCGCCGGCCGCCCCTTCGACCTGCTCCCGATCCGCGCGACGCGGCAGGCGGATCGGGTGACCGACGTCGATCCGGTAGTCGAAGAACCCGCGGCGGCTGGCAAAGACCGGCAGGAGGGCGACCTGCGCGACGCTGGCGAGCGCGAAGGGCCCCTTCGGCAACGGGAACGGAGCGCCCAGCAGATCGACGACGATGGCCCCCTCCTTCGGAGCGCGATCCATCTGCACCGCCGCGACCTTCCCCGCCTGCAGCCACTCGAGGACCGGCAGCGCGTCGAGGGGATGAGCTCCCACCCGCCGGACCTCGAGCCCCGCGGTGCGTCGCACCAGGTCGTGGAACGTGCCGGCCGCCGCATCTTGCTCCTGCCCCATCACCAGCAGGATCGGCTCCTGCCGGGTTCCCCGGAGCCCCTGCGCCGCCGCATCCCACGGCCCGACGTGGGCGGTCGCCAGGAGCACCCCTTCCCCACGCTCGCGGAGCGCCTCGTAGCGCTCCGCGCCGACCACCCGATAGCGCGCCGCCCTGCCCTCCGCCCGCTCCGCAGCCAACGACTCCGCCAGACAGGCTGCGAAGGCGCCGAAGGTGGCGGCCATGTCCTTGAGCTCACTGAACTCGTCGCGGCGGCCATGAATCCGCCGCAGATTGCGGAGCACCTGACGACGGGCGCGCGGTAACGCCATCCCGAAGCCGAGGCCGATCAGAGGCGGGCTCCAGCGGACGAAGGCGCGAGGACCGAAGCGCGCGCCCCAATAGGCCCAGCGCCGCCACCCCGCCGAACGCGGGGCCCACCCTGCCTCGGCGTCGCGCTCCACGTCGCTCATCGCCCGAGCAACCGATCGAAGACGATCGCGGCGGCGGCGCGCACGCTCAGGTGGTTGTAGCCGTCGGCGCGCGGGGACTCGATGGGCGCGAGGCGCACCGCCGCCCGCTCGACGATCTCGGGGGCGAGCCCCCAGCCCGTTCCGAACACGAGCAAGACGCCCGGTCCAGGGCTCTCGAGCAGCTCGCGCGCCGCCGCAAAGTCGACGGCTCCGGCCAAGGGGCGCGCGCTCGTGATCCACAGGTCCGCGGCCGGGTCGAACTGGCCCACGATCTCGTCGAGGGACGCGAGCACGGTGAGTCCTTCCATCGGCGGTCGGCGATCCGGGATGCGCCGCGCCCCCGACCCGTCGGTCCAGTGATTGCGGACGCGCAACGCCAACTCCCGCTGCGCCGCCACGGGGTGAGCGACATAGTAGCGCTCGAGACCGAAGGTGTGGGCGCTGCGGGCGATGTCGTGGAGATCGAGGTTCGTGATCGCGGTCGTCACCACCTCGCCGGCTCGATCGAGCACGGGGTGGTGGACGAGCGCGGCGGCGACCCGACGACGGCTCATGGGTCCCTCTTCTCCGCCTCCGCGGGCTTCGCCCGGGATGACCGCGTGCGCCTCGCCAGGGACACCTCGCCCATCAGCTCCGGGCGACGCGCGCGCGTGCGCTCTCGGGACCGCTCCCGCCGCCACTCGGCGATACGCCCGTGGTCACCGCTCTTCAAAATCTCGGGCACCTCGAGCCCTCGATACTCCGCGGGGCGGGTGTACTGAGGGTACTCGAGCCCCCCGTCGAGCTCGGGGCTGAACGACTCCTCCTGGACGGACTGCTCGTTGCCGAGCACCCCGGGCACGAGGCGGACGCAGGCTTCGATGATCGCCATCGCGGGGATCTCTCCGCCGGTGAGCACGAAATCCCCCAGGGAGACCTCCTCATCCATGAACGCGCGCACGCGCTCGTCGAAGCCCTCGTAGCGCCCGCACACCAAAACCAGATCGGACCGCTCCGCGAAGGTTCGGGCCAGCCCCTGATGAAAGGGCTGCCCCTGGGGCGTCATGAGCACGCGCAGCGCGCGCCCGCCGAGCTTGCGCTCCGCCGCCTCCACCGCAGACATCACACAGTCCACACGCATCACCATGCCCGAGCCACCGCCGTAGGGCGTGTCGTCCACCGACGCGTGCTTCCCGATGCCATGCGCGCGGAGATCCTCGAAGTGCAGCTCCAGATCACCGGCGCGGCGCGCCCGCCCAACGAAGCTGGTCTCCGCGAAAGGACCGAAGAGCTCCGGGAACAGGGTAACGACCGAAACACGCATGGGAACGACTCGTGAGATCAGACGGGACGACGTCGCTGCGACGGGGCGCGACGACGGTCGCGCGACCCACGCCTCAGCGGATCAGGCCGTCCTCGGTGGAGAGCTCGATGCGCCGCGCGCCGACGTCGACGGACGCCACCCACGCGTCCCCGATGGGCTGCTCCAAGAGGCGTCCCTCCGGCCCCTCGATGACCAGCGTGTCCACGCTCGGATCGGGGCGCACCTGCCGCACCACGCCGACGACCCGGCCCTCGCTCGCGTCGCTCGCCACCAGGTGAACGGTGCAGCCGACCAGATCGGCCAAGTAGTACTCGCCGGGCTCGAGGGGTGGCAGGGCGGAGCGCTCCACCAGCAGCCGATGGCCCCGCAGAGCCTCGGCGCCGTCGCAGTCGTCCACCCCGTCCAACCGGAGCAGGAGCCCCTTGCCAGTGGCGCGCACGGCCGCGACGCGCCGCTGGCTGCGCTGGCCCCGAGGAGACTCCAAGAGCACCTGCTCCACGTGATAGAGCGTATCGCTCTCGGCATAGTGGAGCTTCACCTTCACCTCACCGCGGAGCCCGTGGGGGCGAAGGATGACGCCGATCTCGAGAGGCGCATCGGGAGAGGAGGGGCTCCCGGGGCGGGCCTCCTCGGTCGAGCTGGAGCGCTCGCGCTCAGTCACGCGAACCCTCAGTCGAGGATGTCGAGGTGAGCTCGACGTCCCTCTTTCGTCGCCGCGGCGGTGAGCAGGACTCGCATGCTCTGCGCGGTACGCCCGTCCTTGCCAATGACCTTGCCGATGTCCTCGGGGGCGACCTTCAGCTCGATCACGCAGCCGTCGTCGCTCTCGAGCTCTTCCACCTCGACGGCGTCCGGGTCGTCGACCAGGGCTTCTGCGAGGGTCGCGATGAGGTCTTTCAATGCCATGGTGATAGTCCGGTCGGCTACGCCGTCCCTCGACCCTCAGCCCTGCGCCGCGGTACGCGCTGCGCGCTTGAGCAAGCGGTCGACGGTCTCGGAGGTCTGGGCGCCATGCCCCTTCCAGTAGTCGACGCGGGCACGATCCACCTGGAACACACCTGCACCGGAGGGATCGAAGGTCCCCACGTTCTCGATGAAGCGCCCGTCGCGGGCATTGCGCTGATCGGTCACCACGACGCGATAGAAAGGACGCTTCTTGGAACCGTGGCGAGCAAGACGAATGTGAACGGCCATTTTTCCTCGGACTCTTGATTCTGACGCCGGCCCAGGAGAGGCACCAGCACCCGCCGGACCCTACTGGGCGCAGGGGCGGGGGGCCTCCACTACCCCGAGCCGGCCCCTTCGGCAAGGGGGCTCCATCGGGAGGAGAGCGGTCGCAGCCCACCGGCGACGAAATTCGCCGATCAGCCCGTCGCGCGCCCGCCCCATCATGCTGGCCCCATCA
>JAAZAA010000042.1 GCA_012514535.1 Myxococcales bacterium
ACGCGAAGCTGCCCTGGGACGTGCCCGAGCCAGCGCCCGACGCAGCCATCGAGCAACGAGCGGCGTGGTGCTGCGGCAAGGCCTACGCCAGCGCTGCGATCAACGCCGACGCGAGCAGCGAGGCGGAGCACGCCGCCCGTCTCTTCGCGGAGCTCGCCCAGCGCCCTTGGTGCTTGCAGGAGCTCTTTCCTTTCGACGCAGGACGTCTGGATTGTCTGCTGGCTCGGGCCGTGGCGCGTCGCGGACCGGCGGGCTTCGAGGTGATGACGAACGCCTTGGCGGACGCGGTGGTGGGCCTCGGCCCGGAGCAAGTGCCGGGCGAGCGGGCCAGGGAATGGACGATGACCGCCCTGAACCTGCTGTGGCCGCGAGCGGGGGAGCTGCCGCAGACGAGCGCGGACCTGACGCCGCTGCAGCGGTCGGTGCTCGGCAAGCTCTCGGAGTTCGACACGCCGGCCCGGTTCGACGGCTTCGGTCTGCCGTCGAGCTGCTGGGAGCGGCGGCGCTGGTTGGGCCTCGCGCCTGCCACGGCCTTCGAGCTCCTCGTGGAGGACGATGACGGTCAGACACGCAGCGTGCCGGCGCTCCTCCTGCGCTGGCACGACGAGGGACGCAAGAAGGAAGCGTACGAGTATCTGAAGGAGCGTCTCACGCCCCATCAGTTCGCCGAGGTGATCGGCGAAGCGTCGGCCGGGGCAGCCTACGTGAGCTCGCCCCCCGACGAGGTGTCCGCCGAGTGTTTCGCGGCGCTCTCGGCGAAGGACGTGGAGTGGGCGGAGCGGTACGCGGAGCAGCTCTGGGGGCGGCTGAGATACGATCTGCGCGTGCCCGAACGGCGGCGCATCGGGGTGAGCACTTCACGGCTCGTGCTCAAGCCCGTGGTCGCGGCCCTCCCCGACGGCGCTCCCTTGCCGGAACGATGGGTACCTTTGGTCCGGCTGGACACCCACAAAGGCGTCGAGTTCACGCGTACGGTGATCCAACGACTCTCGGCAGACGCGCGCGAGCGGCTCTTCGCGAGCTACCTCGAAGACACGGAGGGCTGGTCGGTCCTGCTCCGCCTCCTGAGCCCCTACGTCGACCTCTTTCCGAGCGCCGCGCTCGCCGCGCGTTTCCTGGAGCTGGCGACCCTGGCCGTACAGGACGACGACGACGCGCGCGTGCGCACTGCCCTGGACGCCCTACGAGCCCTCGCCTCCTCGGATCACCCCCTGGCCGAGGACGTCGGTCGCCTCCTGAACACCTGGCGTGAGCAGTGGAGCGGCGAGCTCGAGGAAATGGGGCTTTGATGTGCAACCACCCCGGTCATCGGGGGTGAGCGGTTCCCCATCGGAGCCCCGGTTCGCATGGCACGTGGAGGGTCAGAGCTCGGCCGTCCACGGCTCCTCCCGAAATCCGGGGCCGCGGGACGGAGGTGGAGGGGTCCGCAAGATTCGTCTCCTACGACGAAACGGCACCTCCGCGGCCAATCAACGTCCGCCCTACGCTCCCCCGGCGGCCCGGATCGGTGTACCCTCCTTGCTGCTTTCCCATGACCTTGACGTTGCCCCAGCTCGAACGACACCTGTTCTCTGCCGCCGACATCCTGCGCGGCAAGATGGATGCCTCGGAGTTCAAGGAATACATCTTCGGGATGCTGTTCCTGAAGCGCTGCTCGGACGTGTTCGAGCAGCGCTTCGAGGAGATCCTGGCCCGGGAACGCAAGAAGGGGCGCACCCAGAAGCAGGCGGAGGATCGAGCGAACCACCCGAGCTTCTACGCGGACACGTTCTTCGTGCCGGAGGAGGCGCGCTGGAGCTACCTGCGGGACCACGCCCACAAGAACGTCGGTGACGAGATGAACAAGGCCCTGGGCGAGCTGGAGACGGCCAACCCCAGCCTCGACGGCGTGCTCGCCCACATCGACTTCACCCGCAAGGTGGGGCAGTCGACGATCCCGGACAAGCGGCTCCGGGATCTGATCCTCCACTTTTCGAAGAAGCGCCTGCGGGACGAGGACTTCGAGTACCCGGACCTGCTCGGCGCCGCCTACGAGTACCTCATCCGGGACTTCGCGGACTCCGCGGGGAAGAAGGGCGGTGAGTTCTACACGCCCAGGTCGGTGGTGCGGATGATGGTCCAGATCGCGGCGCCCCAGGAGGGCATGCGCGTGTACGACCCCTGCTCGGGGTCTGGCGGCATGCTGATCACCGCCAAGGAGTACCTGGACGAGCACGGGCTCGACTCGAACGATCTGGCGCTCTTCGGGCAGGAGTCGAACGGCGGCGTGTGGGCCATCAGCAAGATGAACATGCTGCTGCACAACATCCGCACCGCCGACATCCGCAACGACGACACCCTGGCGGCTCCCCAGCACGTCGAAGGGGGCGAGCTGATGCGCTTCGACCGCGTCATCACCAACCCGCCCTTCTCCCAGAACTACACCGAGGAGGGGATCCCGTTCCCCGAGCGGTTCCGCTTCGGCTTCTGCCCCGAGGGCGGCAAGAAAGCCGACCTCATGTTCGTGCAGCACATGCTGTCCGTGCTGAGCCCCAAGGGCATGGTCGTCACGGTCATGCCCCA
>JAAZAA010000269.1 GCA_012514535.1 Myxococcales bacterium
CCGCATCGACCACCCCGTGTTCACCCAGTTCGGCTCCCCAGGTCCCGAGCAGCTTGCGGGAGCCCTCCGCGAAGGTGAGTCGATCCGCTGGATGGCGTCGCTGGATGAGGCGCCCCGCACCACGGAGCTCCGAGGGCAGCTCTGGTCCCGGCCCTGGGCGCTCGCTGCGCGACAAAGTGAGCCCTTCCACCGGGCGACGGCGGGATTCGTGTTCTCGCTCGATCACTACACGGATCTGAGCGAGCCAGAACAGTTCGTGATCGCCTCCTACGCGCGCGCCGTCTCCCCCGTCACCTCGTACCTCGCCATTGAGCCGGGCGTGCGCCCGTCCACGGACGGCTTCGAGGAAGGCGTGAGCGGGCTGGGGTTCGGTGCGGGCCATGGCCGACTCGGTGGTTCGGGCTTCGCCCGCGCCGTCCCCATCGACTGGTCGAAGATCCAGCAGGGAGCCCGTGACGCGTGCTCACACCACGGGGCGACGTCTCCTCCTGCACCCACGCGCGCCCGGGTGGAGGTCCAAGATCGAGAGACCGCCGACGTGACGCTCCTCTCGACGGAGACGCCGTTCGCGGCCTGCGTCGTCGAGTGGCTCTGGGCACATCAGCTGCCCGCGGGCGTGCGGGGCGACGTGACGAAGACGCTGAAATTCTGAGGGGCGCGCGGGCGGCGCTCCCGGTGCGCCTTGCCAGTGCGTAGCCTGACCAAGCCGCGGCGCGCGAGAGGCCTTTGTGTTGCTCCGAGGACTTGTGCTCCCCCGATGAGCTCGGTGACACTCAGCGCCAGCAAGCCGGAAGGAGTGGCGCGATGACGGAGGAAGAGACCGGGAACGTTGCGACGATCGAGGCATACCTCGCTGCGCTCGCCGAGGGGGCGGGCAGCGAGGTGCTGCGGAGATTCTTCACGGACGATGCGCTGCAGGTCGAGCTCCCCAATCGACTCAACCCCCAGGGGGGGCAGGGTGATCTGGAGACGCTGCTGCAGCGCGCCGAGCAGGGGCGGAAGTTGCTGCGCTCGCAGACCTACGAGGTGCGCTCCGTCCTGGCGCGCGGCGATCGCGTGGCGGTCGAAGCCTCGTGGACGGGGACGCTGGCCGTGCCGCTCGGCACCCTGGAGGCTGGCGCCGCGATGAGAGCGCACTTCGCGATGTTCTTCGAGCTCGAGTCGAAGCGCATTCGTCGTCAGCGCAACTACGATTGCTTCGAGCCCTGGTGACGCAGCGGGCCCCCCCCGAGGTGCGGGCTTCGTCTCAGTTGCAGGTCAAGGTGACGCCCGTCCCTTCCTGGCAGGTGTGTTGTCTCGGGTAGCAGTGCGTTACGTCGCTCAGGCAATCACAGCTGGGTCCGTCGGCGCACTCGGTCGGCGGCGTCAGGCAGGCGTGCTGCCAGATGGTGCTCGTGCCGGTGCCGTTCTTGTCCAGGCAGTAGGACGTGCGCGCGCACTGGTAGGGGCCACAGGGGAACTGCTCGTCTTCGTCGCAGGGACCGGGATCGCGGACGGCCACGCCGGCGGCGTAAGCCGCGCACTCGTTGCTGTACGTCGTCCCGTCGCAACCGCACACGGGCTCGAAAACGTCGTCACACGTCTTCGGGCGGCGGGTGCAGTGCGCCACGGTGCCGCAACCTGTCGTGAAGCGACAGAAGTACCCATCGCCACATTCGCGGGAGTACGCGCCTCCGCAGAGCACCGGGGGCGAGGTGCCGTCTCGCCCGCCGCTGGCCTCCGAGGAGCCGCCCGCCCCGCCGCTCCCCGTCGAGTCACCGCCCGTGGCCGTCGACGCGCCACTGCTCGCCCCGCCGCTCGCCGTGCCCTCCGTTCCGTCGTCGACCGACCCACAACCGATCCCCCACGACGAGGCGCTCAAGAGCGCTGCAGCCAAAGGTCCGCGTAGACTCGATTCCCGGAACATCGCAGCCCCTTCGCACGTTCCGCGGGAACGCGTCAACGCGAATGCGAGGGCTCCTCCCGGGCGCGGGCTGGAAGGGGACCGGTCCCGCTGGGCGGAAGGGCGCTCCTGATGTGGGGGGCGAGACTGGTTCGCTCCGTTGCGTTTTGGTGGCGAACCTGGTTCAAGGGCGGCGTTGCCACGTAGGAGTGAGGTCTGCCCGTGATCGGGTCTTTGCTCGGAGGCGTCGGCCTCTTCATGCTGGGCATGGGCCTCCTGACGGATGGCCTCCAGGCGGCGGCGGGGGATAGCCTGCGCGATGCGCTGCGCAGGTATACGCGGACGCGCTGGAGCGCCCTCTTGGCGGGGATCTCCGTCACCGCGCTGACTCAGTCCTCGAGCGTGACGGTGCTCGTCACCGTGGGCTTCGTGGGCGCGGGGCTCATCCCGTTCGCTCAGGCGCTGGGGGTGATCTATGGGGCCAACGTCGGCAGCACCGTGACGAGCTGGTTGGTGGCCACCGTCGGGCTCAAGATGCAGATGAGCGCGCTGGCGCTCCCGTTGGTGGGGGTCGGCGCCCTCGGCAAGCTCGTGCTCCGGGGGCGGAGATCCGCCCTCGCCATGGCGCTCGCGGGCCTGGGGCTGCTGTTCGTGGGGATCGACGTCCTGCAGTCGGGCATGACCGAGCTCACCCGTCACGTGGATCCCGCGAGCTTCGCGCTGCCCGGGATCGGGGGCGCGGCGCTGCTCGTGCTCGTGGGGGTCGTGATGACGGTCGTCATGCAGTCCTCGGGGGCCGCCGTGGCGGCGACGCTCGCGGCGGTGAACCAGGGTGCCTTGGGGCTCGAACAGGCCGCCGCGTTGGTCATCGGACAGAACCTCGGGACGACGGTGAAGGCCGTGTTGGGAGCCGTGGGGGGCACCACGGCGGCTCGGCGGATCGCCTTCGCCCATGTCTTCTTCAACGTGGGGACGGGTGCGGTCGCGTTCGCGCTCTTGCCCCTCTTCCTGGGCGTGATCGTGAGAGGGATGGAGGTCGGCGATCCGGCGTTGGCGCTGACGGCGTTTCACACGGCTTTCAACGTGCTCGGTGTGGTGCTGTTTCTGCCGATGTCTCACCGGATGGTGCGCTTGCTGGAGCGCTGGGTTCCCGACGAGGGGCGCTCACTCACCGCGCACCTGTCCAGAGCCGCCGCGGAGTTGCCCGCGGTCGCGGTGGAGGCGGCGCGGAAGGCGGCGGCGGAGATCGCCGCCGTCACCTTCGACGAGACCCGCCGCGTCTTGCTCACACCAGGCAAGTCCCGGGGTTGGGCGAGGCAGCTCGACGAGCTGAACGGCGCCCTGCGCGCGACCCGTGAGCACCTCCACGCGGTGCGCAGCGATCCTGCGGCCCCCGCGGTCTACCGGGAGCACGTGGCGGTCCTGCACGTCCTCGATCACCTGCACCGGCTGGTGGAGGCGCTGGCCGAGACGGAGCTGGCGGCGGGTGTCTCGCGCAATCGGGTGAGCGCGGCGCTCGCTCCTCGCCTTGCGGAGGCGCTCGCGGCGTCGGCTCCATGGGCCCGGGATCCGAGCGGTCCGCCGCCGCCCGTCGAGGCTCTCTCTCAGGAGATCGCCCTGCAGCTACGGCGGGAGCGTCAGAGCGTGCTCGAGAACACCGCTCGCGGCGTCCTGTCTCCCCGGGCGGCGTCGAGGTTGCTCGAGTCCCTGCGTTGGCTCGATCGCGTCGGGTATCACCTCTTTCGCGCAGTGCATCACCTGGAGCGGGCCGACAAGGATCTTCCCCCTGCCGACCCCCCGGCGCCCGAAAGCGAAGGCCGCCGCGCCGACGAGAGCTACGAGGTCCACGAACGTTAGGACGGTGCTATTCCCCGACCGCTGCGTCAGCTGCCTTCGAGTCATCGGCCGGGGCAGCCTCACGGTCGTAGGCTGCGATGATGGCGGAGCGAAGGATGGGGAAGTCGCTCACTGATGCAAGTGTCACCCTCGAGTCACCAAAAGCTCCGGGAGCGGCGTGAGGGAGCCCTGGAGCGAGAAGCTTCATATCTTCTGGTGTGACGTGGCGGAACGCCACCCAGAACGGTGCCTTCTGAACATTCAGGCGAACGAACCATTTCCGAAGGTTGTTCTGGTGCACGGTGAGGTAGGACTTGGAATCGCGGAAAGCGATCTCTGCGTCGGGGTGCGTATCTCGCAGCCACGAAGAAATCTGTTCATAGCACCAGAGCTCGTCTTCCGTCGTGATCACTCCGTCGCTTCCCTCGATGGGTTGCTCGGTCGATTCAGCCGGAACACTCGTGCTCGGCGGCTCATTCTCGACGGCCGAGTCTGGTCTGGGCGTGGAAAAGGACTTGGCGACGTTTTCCAGGACGGCCGACTGGATCGCCTTCTTGAGGATCGGGGACAGGCGGTCGACGAGTCCCTTGGTCAAGCGGGTGCTTGGTAGAACCTCACTGGCCACGTGTCGCACGAAAGATTCCCGGGGTTCGCGGAACTGTTCCGACACGTAGGACGCCATCGAGCGGTAATAGACCATCTCTTCGGCGAGGGATACGATGTCCTCTGCTGCGTATTCCGATTTCCGGAGTCTCCTGAGCGCGTCCGTTTCAACGGGGTTCAGATTCAGGAGGTCGATCTCGAGCCAAGGGGTCGGATCCATCATGTTCGTTTGCTGTAGATCGGTGAATAGCTTGAGTCGAACTCCGTTGGTCAGGAGTGCGACCCGAACGGATGGCATGGCGTTGAAGTATCGTGCGAGCTGCCCGGTGTGGTCGTCGAGCTTCTGATCGTGCGCTTTGCACTCGACGAACAGGGTGGGTTCGTTGTTCTGGCAGATCGCGTAGTCGATCTTCTCGAGTTGCCCTGCGCGTTTTGCTGCGAAGTCCGATGTGAACTCGGGCTTGACCTCTCGAGGGTCGAAAACATCGTACCCGAGCAGCTGAAGCAGTGGGATCACCAGGGCCTGCTTCGTCGCTTCTTCCCCCTTGATGTGTGGAAGTCGGGTTCGGATTTGCTCAATGTGCCTATTCAAATCGTCTGGGAAGGCCAATTGTTCTACTCCTCCAGCTCTGCACCGTACCCAAACTTGCGCAGGTCTCCAATTGGCTCACGGGCCAAGCTGTGGATGCCGTGATTTCAGATTCGCTCGCCCGAGCGAGCCCAGCGGTGTTTTTTCCACGTCCTCGATGGTTGCTCGTGTGTCCGCACGGACCTTTCCGCTTCAATGGCTCACGACGCGGGCGCGGAGGCGCAGGGCGTTGGCGACGACGGAGGCGGAGCTCAGGCTCATCGCCGCCGCGGCGAACATCGGCGAGAGGAGCCAGCCGGTGAGCGGGTAGAGCAAGCCGGCGGCCAGGGGGACGCCGAGGGCGTTGTAGACGAACGCGAAGCCGAGGTTCTGCTGCATGTTCCTCACGGTCGCCCGGGAGATCGCCTGGGCGTGAGCGATGCCGCGCAGATCGCCCTTCACGAGGGTGACCTGCGCGCTGCTCATGGCCACGTCGGTGCCGGTCCCCATGGCGATGCCCACGTCCGCCTGGGCGAGGGCGGGCGCGTCGTTGATGCCATCTCCCGCCATGGCCACCACGCGGCCCTCCTTCTGGAGCCGCTCGACGAGCGCGAGCTTGTCCGCGGGCTTCACCTCCCCGTGGACCTCGTCGATGCCGAGGCGCCGCGCGACCGCCCGCGCCGTCGTCCAGCCGTCGCCGGTCGCCATGACGACGCGCAGAGCTGCGCGCCGCAGGGTCTTCAGCGCCTCGGGGGTGCTGGCCTTGATGGGATCCGACACGGCCAGGAGACCCAGCAGGCGGCCGTCGACGGCGAGGTGCATCACGCTCGCTCCTTCGGCGCGCAGCTCCTCGGCCTGCGCCTCCAGGGAGTCGACATCGACGCCGACCTCCTCCATGAGCGCCGTGTTCCCGAGCGCAATGCGTCGCCCACCGACCTGGCCGCGCACGCCGATGCCCGAGCTGGACTCGAAGGACTCGGGCTCCTCGAGGGAGAGCTTCTGGTTGCGGGCCGCGCGCACGATCGCAGCGGCGAGCGGGTGCTCGCTGCCCTGGTCCAGGCTGGCGGCGAGCCGGAGCACCTCGTCGGCGTCCACCCCCGCGGCGGGGACGGCGCGCTCGAAGACGGGTTTGCCCTCCGTGAGGGTCCTGGTCTTGTCGACGATGAGGGTGTCGACGGTGCGCAGGCGCTCGATGGCCGCGGCGTCCCGGAAGAGCACGCCCTGCGTGGCGGCCTTGCCGGTGGCGACCATGACCGACATCGGCGTCGCGAGCCCGAGGGCGCACGGGCACGCGATGATGAGGACCGCGACGGCGTTCACCAGCCCGAAGACCCAACCTTGTCCGGGCACGAGCAGCCCCCACGCGAAGAAGGACGCGATCGCGACGGCGACGACGGCCAGCACGAACACCCCGGCGACGCGATCCGCCATGCGCTGCATCGGCGCGCGGGAGCGCTGCGCCTGCGCGACGAGCTGGACGATCTGCGCGAGCATCGTCTCTGACCCGACGCGCTCCGAGCGCATGATCAGCGCTCCGCTGGTGTTGAGCGTCGCGCCGATGACCTTGTCGCCCGGCTCCTTGGCGACGGGAAGCGGCTCACCGGTGAGCATGGACTCGTCGACGGCGCTCTTGCCCTCGAGGACGACGCCGTCGACGGGGACCTTCTCTCCAGGGCGAATCCGCAGCGAGTCGCCGACGTGGACGTGGTCGAGTGGGATGTCCTCCTCGGTGCCGTCCGCGTTGATGCGACGCGCCGTCTTGGGAGCGAGCCCCAACAGCTCCTTGATCGCCGCCGAGGTGCGGGCGCGCGCCTTCAGCTCGAGGAGCTGTCCGAGGAGCGTGAGGGAGATGATGACGACCGCAGCCTCGAAGTACACCGCCACGCGGCCCATCGAGACGAAGGCGCTCGGGAAGACGCCCGGGGCGACCGTGGCCACGACGCTGTAGAGGTACGCGGCGCCCGTCCCCGTGCCGATGAGCGTCCACATGTTGGGGCTC
>JAAZAA010000270.1 GCA_012514535.1 Myxococcales bacterium
CGGGCAGGAGATCACCCGCAAGCCCGTGGAGTCACGGGCGCGCCTGGGCATCGGCTACGTGCCCCAAGGGCGCGAGATCTTCCCCCAGCTCACGGTGGAGGAGAACCTCCGGCTCGGGCTCGTCGGGCGGCGGGGGGGAGGGCGCGAGGTGCCGGAGCGCATCTTCGAGCTCTTTCCGGTGTTGAAGACGATGCTGCGTCGGCGCGGTGGAGATCTGTCCGGCGGGCAGCAGCAGCAGCTCGCGATCGGGCGCGCGTTGGTGCTCGAACCGAAGCTCCTGATCCTCGACGAGCCGACGGAGGGCATCCAGCCGAACGTGGTCCAGGACATCGGGGACGTGCTGATCCGGCTCAATCGCGAGGAGGGGCTCACGGTCCTCGTCGTGGAGCAGAAGCTGAAGTTCGCGCGGCGGGTGGCGCACCGCTTCTCCATCCTGGATCGGGGGCGCTCGATGGCGGCGGGGGAGATCGACGCCCTCGATGAGGGGCTCGTGGCTCGCTACCTGACCGTGTGAAGGGAGGGCCGCTGCCCCGCTGGACTTTGGGAGATCGGGCGGGCAGCGGGGCGCCGGGGATCGCTGCGCGGTGTGGGGTGGCCGGCGCGCCGCGTCGCGCCGAGGCGGTGTCGTGTCGGCGCGTGAGGCGACGCTGCGTGGCGTGGCGCGATCGTGAATCGTCCGCGCCTGTCGTGATCGCCGGTCGCGACTCGTTCATCACGACCCGATAACAGTAGGTGAGATGTTCGAATGATGAGTGCGATTCTTGGATACAACACAGCGGGGACACCGCGGTGAAACCTGGTCTCCTTAGCCTGGCCTCGGTCTCGGTGCTCGGTGATCGACGTGGGCGAGCCGACGTGAGCGCTGCGGCGCCGACGGAGCTGTTGGTGAGAAAAAGGAGTGCTGTGATGAAATCGTTGAGACGATCGCGTGGGCGGAGGATCGGGCCGGGTGTCGCCTTGTCGGCGTTGCTCGCGGGGAGCTCGGGCCTGGTGGTGTTGCCGCAGGCCGCGGCTGCCCAGGAAGCGGACACGGACGACGCGGGGTGGCAGGCGGAGGAGGAGGTGGGGGCGACGCCAGCGGAGCACGAAGTGGAGTCGAGCGAGCCCGCTCAGCCGGTCGCCGCCGAGCCGCCCGCGAGCGCCCCGGCGGAGCCGGAGGACGCCGCGGGCGAGGGCGGGGAGCCCGTGGAGCTCGCCGAGGCGCCGGAGGAGGCCGCGCCAGCGGAGGAGGAGTCGGCGGGCCCGAGCTTGAAGGTCGGTATGGGGATCCGAGCGGGCACGGCGCTGGTGTTCGACGATCCGAGCGCGGACGGCACCGTGCTCCGTCTCGACGACGGCGTCGCCAGCCAGCTCAACGTGCGTCCCTATTTCAGCGGGCAGCTGACGGAGGCGATCGGGTTCACGGGCAACCTCGAGATCACCGACGGGAGCGTCGACATCCTCGACGCCATCATCCAGGTCAAGGTGGCCGACGAGCTCCAAATCTGGGTCGGTCAGCACATCCCGGCGATGGAGCGCAACAACTTCAACGGCCCCTTCTACAACAACGGCTGGAACCTGCCGATCGCCGTGCAGACGTTGCCCTTCGACATCGCTGGTCGTGATCGCGGGGTCACCGCCTGGGGCCTCGTGGCGGGCGGGCTCTTCAAATACCACGTGTCCGTGGTGGATCTGCATCCGCCGGCGCGCTCGACCATCGGTGACGTGGAGACGGCCGCAGCGACCATCGGCAACGCGCGCGTCGCGGCGCGGGCGACGCTCAACCTGCTCGATCCCGAGAACTACTACTACACGTCCGGGACCTACTACGGCACGCAGGACACCTTGGCGATCGGCGCCGTGGTGCAGGCCCAGAAGGGGGTGGATCCGGCGCCCGGGAGCGATCCGGACGTCGAGCTCGACAACGACCTCCTCGCGTTCTCCGCTGACCTGCTCTTCGAGAAGAACCTGGGCAGCGGCGGGACGTTCACCCTCGAGGGCGGCTACTGGAACTACGAGAACACCGGCGTCGACTACGTCCCGAACCAGGGGACCACGAACTTCGGCGGCGGCGTGGCGGGCCCCGTGCAGGGGACGAGCTACCTGGTCGGCGTCAGCTGGCTCACTCCGGAGAAGGTCGGCTACGGCAAGCTCCAGCCGCTCGCGAAGATTCAGGTCGGTGATTACGAGCAGAACCGCGTGGTCGTCGCGGACTTCGGCCTCGGCTACATCATCGACGACTTCAATCACCGCTGGTTCTTGAACTACCGCTACCTGGACGCGGGGGGAGACACGGATCCAGTGAACATGCTGCAGATCGGAGCCCAGCTGCAGCTCTGAGGGGCGAGGCGAGCGCCGAGGGGGGGCGCGCTCGGGCGTGTTCCGAGGCCGAGCCGAGCCGTACCGGCGCTGGGTGGAGCTGCACTGGACGCACCGAGCTGCACTGGACGCACCGAGCACACACGCCGAGGGGCGCTGGCGCACGCATCGAGCGCGAGCCTCGACGGCCGTCATCGAGAGCGGCCCTCGATGGCGCTCGACGCGACGGCATCGTCCCGTCGAGCAGGCGAAACCGCAGAGAAACCGTGGGTTGGATACAAGCCAGAGGCCGACGAGCCGCTGGGGGTCAGTTCGATGTTCAAGACCGTTCTCATCGCAAATCGTGGAGAAATCGCCGTGCGCGCCCTGCGCACCCTGCGCCGTTTGGGGGTGAGAGGCGTCGCCGTTCATTCCGACGCCGACCGGAGCAGCGCACACGTCACACAGGCGGACGTCGCCGTGTCCTTGGGGGGCAGCGCCGCGTCGGACAGCTATCTGCGCGCCGACGCGCTCCTGCAGGCCGCGCGAGAGACGGGCGCGGAGGCGATCTATCCTGGGTACGGCTTCCTCTCCGAGAGCGCGGACTTTGCAGAAGCCTGCGAGGCTGCGGGGATCGCCTTCATCGGTCCGACGCCGAGCCAGCTCAGGGCCTTCGGGCTCAAGCACAGCTCCCGGGACATCGCGCGCCAGAGCGGCGTGCCTCTGACGCCGGGGACGGGCCTGCTCACGAGCGTTGCGGAGGCGTGCGCCCACGCGGCGCGCATCGGCTATCCCGTCATGCTCAAGAGCACGGCGGGCGGGGGCGGCATCGGGCTGAGTCGCTGTGACGACGAGCAGGCGCTCGTGAACGCCTTCGAGAGCGTGCAGCGGCTCGGTGAGCAGTTCTTCGCGGACGGCGGGGTGTTCCTGGAGCGCTGCATCACGCGGGCGCGCCACGTCGAGGTGCAGATCTTCGGGGACGGGCAGGGGCGGGTGGTCGCCCTGGGGGAGCGGGACTGCTCGGTCCAGCGGCGCAATCAGAAGGTCGTCGAGGAGACTCCGGCGCCGCACCTCCCGCCTGCCACCCGGCGCGCGCTGCTCGACGCGGCGGTGCGCCTCGGTGAAGCCGTGCAGTATCGTTCGGCGGGGACGGTGGAGTTCGTCTACGATGCCGAGCGCGACGAGTTCTACTTCCTCGAGGTGAACGCGCGCCTCCAGGTCGAGCACCCGGTGACGGAGATGGTGACGGGCCTCGACCTGGTCGAGTGCATGCTCCGGGTCGCCGCAGGAGATCCCCTCGACTGGGACACCTTGGCGCGAACGCCGACCGGGGCGGCGATCGAGGTGCGCCTCTACGCGGAGAACCCCCTGCGGAGCTTTCAGCCCTCCCCCGGGGCGCTCACCGAGGTGAAGTTCCCGACGGGCGTCCGCGTCGACGGCTGGGTCGACACGGGGACGGAGGTGACGGCGCACTACGACCCCTTGCTCGCCAAGGTGATCGTCCGCGGTGAGGATCGCGGCGCCGCCCTCGACGCTCTCACGGCGGCCTTGGCCGAGGCGCGTGTCCAGGGGATCGCGACGAACCTGGAGTACCTGCGGCACGTCGTCGCCAGCCCGGCGTTTCGGGAAGGGGGCGTGTCCACGCGCTTCTTAAACGACCTCGAGTTCCATCCGCCGGTGATCGAGGTCGTCGAGCCCGGGACGCAGACGAGCGTGCAGGATTACCCGGGGCGCGTCGGCTACTGGAACATCGGGGTGCCCCCCTCCGGTCCGATGGACGACTACGCGTTCCGTCTGGCGAACCGCATCGTCGGCAACGAAGTGGGCGCCGCCGGGCTCGAGTGCACCCTCCAGGGCCCGACGCTCCGTTTCCACGCGGACACGGTCATCGCCCTCACCGGCGCGCCGTGCCCCGCGGCGCTCGAGGGGCGCGATGTGCCCTTCTGGGCGCCGATCCACGTGCGAGCGGGAGAGACCTTGCGCCTGGGGCGGGCGACGTCCGGATGTCGCACCTATCTCGCCGTGCGCCACGGGATCGACGTGCCCGTCTACCTCGGGAGCCGCAGCACCTTCGCGCTGGGACAGTTCGGCGGTCACGCGGGGAGGACGCTGCGACCGGGGGACGTCCTCGACATCGCCAAGGAGCCGCCGCCGCGAGAGCCCCAGGCGGCGCCCCGGGAGCTCGTCCCGACCTACGGGTCCGAGTGGACGATCGGCGTGCTCTATGGCCCTCATGGAGCCCCGGACTTCTTCACGCCGGAGTCGATGGAGGAGCTCTTCGCCGCCCACTGGACGGTCCACTACAACTCCAACCGGCTCGGCGTGCGCCTCACCGGACCCAAGCCGACCTGGGCGCGCACCGACGGCGGCGAGGCGGGCCTTCACCCCTCGAACATCCACGACTGCGAGTACGCGATCGGGAGCATCAACTTCACGGGGGACAGCCCGGTCATCCTGACCCACGATGGTCCCAGCCTCGGCGGGTTCGTCTGCCCCTTCACCATCGCCAAGGCGGAGCTGTGGAAGGTGGGGCAGCTCAAACCCGGCGATCGCATCCGGTTCTGCAGGATCGACTATGAGGAGGCGTCTGCGCTCGAGGAGTGTCAGCTGCGCAGCATCGAGACCCTCGAGCTCCTCCCGGCGCCGTCGGCGCTCGGAGCAGGGGGCGGGGGAGCGGCGACGCGTGCGGCTGCGCCCGGCGAGCGGTCCCCTGCGGTGCTCGCGGCGCTCCCGGCGACGGTGGAGCGACCCGAGGTGGTGTATCGACAGGCGGGCGACGGCTACGTGCTCATCGAGTACGGCCCGAACGTCCTCGACCTCGCCTCCCGCATGCGGGTGCACCTGTTCATGGAGGCCTTGAAGGAGCGGCCCGTGCCGGGCGTGCTGGAGGTGTCTCCGGGGGTGCGGTCCGTGCAGATCCGCTACGACGGCCGGGTCCAACGCCAGGGGGATCTGATCGACCAGCTGTTGGCGGTCGAGGAGAGCCTGCCGGACGTGGGCTCTCTGAAGGTGCCGACACGGGTCGTCCGCCTGCCGCTCGCCTTCGAGGACTCGGCCACGTTGGGGGCCGTGGAGCGTTACGCCCAGACCGTGCGCGCGGAGGCCCCGTGGCTGCCGAACAACGTGGACTTCATCCAGCGCATCAACGGTCTGGCGAGCCGAGAGGAGGTGCGGGACATCGTCTACGCCGCCCGCTACCTCGTGCTCGGCCTGGGAGACGTCTA
Source organism: Myxococcales bacterium (assembly GCA_012514535.1). Taxonomy (GTDB): domain Bacteria; phylum Myxococcota_A; class Polyangia; order Polyangiales; family Polyangiaceae; genus NIC37A-2. Next base: position 5,502 of record JAAZAA010000270.1, read on the forward strand.
CCTCGGCGCGCCCTGCGCCGTGCCCGTCGATCCCCGGCACCGCCTGGTGACGTCGAAGTACAACCCGGCGCGGACCTACACCGCCGAGGGGACGGTCGGCATCGGCGGCGTGTACATGTGCATCTACGGCATGGACTCACCGGGGGGCTATCAGCTCGTCGGGCGCACGCTGCCCATCTGGAACAAGTTCCTGAAGAACCCCCAGTTCCGACCGGGGGAGCCGTGGCTCCTGCGCTTCTTCGACCAGGTGGAGTTCTTCCCCGTCTCCGAGGAGGAGCTCGCGGAGCGACGCGAGGCCTTCCGGGAGGGGCACCCGAGCGGCGCCATCGAGATCCGGGAGGAGGAGTTCGACTTCGCCGCGCATCGCCGGTTCCTCGACGAGAACGCGGCCAGCATCGCCGAGTTCCGGGCGCGCCAGGCGGTGGCCTTCGAGCGGGAGGTCGCCCACTGGCAGACGGAGCAGCAGACGCGGGATGTCCCCCCCGTCGTGGAGCTCGACGCGCCGGACGGGCTCGAGGTCGACGGGCACGCCGTGGCCGCGGACCTGTGCGGCAACCTGTGGAAGGTGCTGGTCGAGCTCGGTCAGCGCGTCGACGCTGGTCAGGAGCTCCTCGTCGTGGAGGCCATGAAGATGGAGCTCACGGTGACCGCCCCCATCTCCGGCACGGTGAAGGCGATCCGGTGTCAGCCCGGGAAGGCCGTGAACCCGGGAGACACCCTGGTCTTGCTCGAGCCATCGGGCGGCCCTACGGAGGGGGCGCGGCCATGACCGCCGAGCGGACGAAGCCCCAGCCCACGGGAAGCCAGCGCACGGGAAGCCAGCACACGGAAACCCAGCACACGACCCCACCCGCGAGCGCCGAGCTGGCCAGGAGCCCCGCGAGCTCCGCGCTGACGAAGAGTTGGGTCCACCACGGCAAGGCGCGCCCGGACAACCTCGCCGATCGCGTCTACCAGGCGATCAAGGAGGACATCTTCGAGTTCCGCCTGCTGCCCGGGACCCGCTTCACGGAGACGGAGGTCGCCCGGAGGACCGCGGCGAGTCGCACGCCGGTGCGCCAAGCGCTCTATCGCCTGCAGCGGGAGGGCTACCTGGAGGTGTATTTCCGCAACGGCTGGCGGGTGCGCCCGTTCGACTTCGACTACTTCGAGGAGCTCTACGACGTGCGCATCGTCCTGGAGCTCGCCGCCGTCGAGCGCTTGTGCGCGTGGCCGGAAGGGCAGACTTGCCCCGAGCTCGAGACGCTCGAGGCCACGTGGATGACGGGGGAGCGCCAGTTCGATGGCCCGCGCGCGGCGGCTCTGGACGAGCAGTTCCACTGCTTGATCATGGACGCCGCGGGGAACCGGGAGATGGCGCGTCTGCATCGCGAGCTGAACGAGCGCATCCGCATCATCCGCCGCCTGGACTTCGGGCAGGAGGAGCGCATCGAGGCGACCTACGACGAGCACGCGGGGGTCCTCGGGGCTGTGTTCGCGCGGCGCACGGAGGAGGCGCGGCAGCGGCTGCAGACGCACATCGAGCTGAGCAAGGCCGAGGTGCGCAAGATCACCTGGCAGATGCTGCAGGAGGCGCGGGAGCGGGCATCGTCCCACGCCGAACCGGAGATCGTGGTGCCCAAGAGGCGATGAGAGATGGAGAGCCCCGCGAACCATTCGGTGCCCATGGGCTGGACGATCGGCGAGTGGCAGGAGGCGTACAGGAGCGGCTCCCTCGCGCCGTCCGGGTTGCTCGAGTGGGTCGAGCGTCTCGAGGCGGCGGACGTCGCCTGGATCAGCGTGGCGACGCCGGAGCAAGTGTCGGCTCAGCTGAGCCAGCTCGAGCGCCGTCTCGCGGCCGCGGAGGGGCAGCTCGAGCGGCTCCCGCTCTATGGCGTGCCCTTCGCGGTCAAGGACAACATCGACGTCGCGGGCTGGGACACGACCGCCGCCTGCCCGGAGTTCGCCTACCGCGCGGAGGTCGACGCTCCCGTCGTGGCGCAGCTCGTGGCGGCGGGGGCCATCGTCGTCGGCAAGACGAACCTCGATCAGTTCGCCACGGGGCTCGCCGGCAACCGGTCTCCTTACGGAGCCGTGCCCAACCCCTTCGACCCGCGCTACGTCGCGGGCGGCTCGAGCTCCGGCTCCGCCTCGGTGGTGGCTCGAGGGCTCGTCCCCTTCTCCCTCGGCACCGACACGGCGGGGTCGGGGAGGGTGCCTGCGGGCTTCAACGACCTGGTCGGGCTCAAGCCGACGCGGGGTCGCGTCAGCACCCGAGGCGTCGTGCCCGCCTGCCGCACTCTCGACTGCGTCTCCGTGTTCGCGTTGACGGTGACCGACGCGGAGATCGTCGCCGGCATCATCGACGGCTACGATCCAGAGGATCCCTACGCCCGCCGCCCGCGGCCCGCGCGTCGCCTCGGCGCTCCCTGGCGCCTCGCCGTCCCGGCGCAGCTCGAGTTCTACGGTGACGAGCGGGCGGCAGCGGCCTTCGCTCGGGATCGGCGCGCCCTCGAGGCGCTCGGAGCAGAGCTCGTCCCCATCGACTTCGGGCCGTTCCTGGAGCTCGCGCGCCTGCTCTACGGCGGCCCCTGGGTCGCCGAGCGCCACCTCGTCGTCGCGGAGCTCCTCGAGCGCGCGCCCGCGGCGGTGCACCCGACCGTGCGAGAGCTGCTCCAGGGCGTCGGCGACTACTCCGCGCGCGATCAGTTCCGAGCCGAATACGAGCGCGCCCGCCTGACGCGGCGCATCCACGTCCTGCTCGATGAGTTCGACGCGCTCGTCGTCCCGACGGCGCCGCGCTTCTTCCGCCTCGACGAGGTGGAGGCGGATCCCATCGGGACCGTGACGCGCCTCGGGCACTACACGAACTTCGCCAACCTCGGGGACCTCTGCGGGATCGCCGTGCCGGGGCGCCGACGCGACGACGGCTTGCCCGCGGGCTTCACGCTCCTCGCACCCGCCTGGCAGGACGCTGCCTTGATCGAGCTGGCCCGCGTGTGGGAGGCGCAGCTCGGGGGCACGCTCGCCGCCACCGGCCGCCCCCGCGCGCGCGTCGTCACCGACGGCGAGGGCTCGACCAGCTCCGGGCCGCGCACGTCCGGGCCGTCGCTGGTGGTGGCGGTGGTCGGGGCCCACCTCCGTGGCATGCCCCTGAACCACCAGCTCACCGATCGCGGCGCGCGTTTCCTCGAAGCGACGCGCACCGCCGCCCGCTATCGCCTCTACGCCCTCCAGGCGACCCGGCCCGCCAAACCCGGGCTACTCCGCGGTGGCTCGGGGAGCATTGAGGTGGAGCTCTGGACGCTCCCCCTCGAGGAGGTCGGGTCCTTCCTCGCCGAGATCCCGCCGCCCCTCGGCATCGGCAGCGTCGAGCTGGCGGATGGCCGCTGGGTGAAGGGGTTCCTCTGCGAGCCCCACGCCCTCGAGGGGGCCCTCGACATCACCGCCTTGGGCGGATGGCGCCCCTACGTCGCAGGCGCACGTCCAGCGGACGCGTGAACGGCGGAGCCCTCCTGGCGACGCATCAGTTCGCGTGCTGCGCCTGAGCCTCCCGCGACACCTCGCGGACCACCTCGGCGATGGCCTCGTCCGGGGTCCCGCGGGCCAGGTCCGCCTGAGCCACCACGCCGATACAACGCCCCGAGTCGTCCGCCACGACGATCCTGCGGAGCTGCTTCTCCTCGAGCAGGTGGAGGAGCTCCTCGACCTCCGCATCCGGCGAGATGGTCGTCAGCGGCTGGGTCATCACGTCCTGGGCGGTCAGCTCCAGTGGGTTGCGGTTCTCGGCGACGGCACGGCACACGATGTCCCGATCCGTGACGGCGCCGATGGCTCGCCCCCCATCGTCCACGATGGGGATCATGCCGCAGTCGCAATCCACCATCTTCTTAGCGATTTCCTGTAGTTGCGTCTCCGGGCCGCAACAGGTCGGTTCCTTGGTCATCAGGTCCTTCACCTTCATCGTTCCCCCTCCTTACTGTGTCTCGGTCCCGTGACGGGTGACCTGATCTCCAGGGTAGCACGCACGCCGACGTGCCCCCCTCGGCGCCGAGGAATGTTCCGGGTGGACTGGCAGCGACTCCGCGATCCGGGCGCCGACTCGGCGCGGGAAGGGAAGGCGACAGGACCGCCGAGGGGTGGGCCGAGGAGCGGGCGGAGAGGGCCGGAGCGGACGGTCGGGAAGGGGCGCCCAGGGGATGACGAACACCCCCATGGTGCGTTGCCACCGGGTTCCTCCCGCGGCTAGAGTGGCGCGAACCAGCGTGCCGGCTCCGAGAGGCGGCCACCGGAGGCTCCATGTCACTTTTCCGCTTCGCTTGTTGCCTCGCTGCTGTCGCGGCACTCGCGTCTTCCTGTGGAGGCCGTGAGATCTCTTCGTTGCCCGTCGACGGGACCGGAGGCGTCCCAGGAAGCGGGGGGGCCAGCGGCGGCGTCGCCAACAGCGGAGGAACGGGAGGCAGTCCGCGAGCGTGCGTCGCGAATTTCGTGACCCCCGCGCGGGACGCGATCTTGACCCATGCCGACGACGCGAACGGCGATCGCTGCGGTGACGGTTTCCAGTACGACGTCGAGGTCGCCACCGACGCGCCGAACGGGACCACCGCCGTGTTGTTCTCGGGTGCGGCTCAGGTGGGCAGGGCGACCATCCTCGGTGGCAAGGTTCGCTTCGAGGACGTGCAGCTCACGTCCCAAGGGGAGGTGGAGCTCCTCGTCGCCATCGATGCGGGCGCGGGATGTGAGGGCAAGGTCGAGTTCGAGGTCGACTGTGGGGTCCCCACCTGCGACATCGTCGCGCCCGTGGTGGCCCCGTCGAAGCCGGTGCTCAACGGCGTACCGGTCGCGGACGGTGGGGATCGCGTCAGCTCTCCCGGCGCTCCCTATCAGGTCGCCTTCGAGGTGGAGACGAACGTCGCCGACGGGCAGCCCGTCATGCTCAAGATCGATGGCGAGGCCGCTGGTCTGAGTGTGCTCGCGGAGAACGGCAAGGCGAGCTTCCCCGCGGTGGTCCTCGAGCCCGACGGCGAGCACAGGGTGTCCGCCGCGTGCTTCGGTGAAGAGGGGGTCGTCGGACGCTCCGCCGAGGGGATCTACACGGTCGACACGGAGCCCCCGGCGTTGACGGTGCACAAGGATCTCGGCGGCGCCCTGAGCGCGCTCGCGAACGGGGACCACTTCGGCCCCGACGACGACGCGGATCCCCAGCGGGACGGGCTGCAGATGCGCATCTGCGGACTCAGCGCCTCCGAGGACGCGCTGGATCTGGCGGAGCACCTCGCGGCAGGGCCCGACAACCTGTGCGCGAAGATCGGGACGTCGGCGGCGGACTGCGCACCGGCGCGTGCCAACGGCACCCCGGGAGGTGCGGGCGCGTGCATCGACGTGGATTGCCCCGGCGCAGGGGTGTTCTCCCTGAGCGTGACGCTCCGAGACGGCGCGGGGAACCCGACGACCCGCACGCTGAACAACCTGACGTGCGCCTCCAGCAACCCCTCGGTGCAGTTCCTCGATCCCGTGGATGGCGACACCATCCTCGCCGCGGACAACACCGCGGCCACCAAGAAGGACAAGGACGGCGACGAGCCCGGGGCCCAGTACGACGTGATCGCTTGCACCACGGCCGCGCAGGGGACGGCGCGACTGCTCGGCGGCCCGAGCGGAGTCGCTCCCATGGAGATCGCGACGGGCACCATCGTCCCCGCCCTCCAGGCGGATCAATGCCCGCCGGGCATGGTCGGGAAGGTCGTCTTCGCAAATGTTCGCCTGCCCGAGTCTCCCCAGAACTCTGCGTTCGAGTTCACTGACTCCACACGTTTGCGCGTGGAGGTGACCGACACCTCGACGGCGTCCGGCGCCACCGCGATCGACTTGAAGGTGGACTCGACGCCGCCGGCCCTCGCCTTGCAGTTGCCGCCGGGGTTGTGTGGATCGTTCATCGAGAGCGACGTCGGCGTGACCCGTGACCTGCGTTTCGCGACCGCGATCGCGCCGGTGGCCGTCACGATCGACGGCGGGAGCTGCGGCCCCACGTGCGCGCCGTCCTCCGAGGTGAGCTTCGGTACCGCGCTGGTGAGTCAGGTCGCCTTCGCCCTCGGCACGAACCAGCTGGCGGCCACCGTGACGGAGCCGTCGGGCAACGTGGGGCGCCTCTCGTCCCCCTGTGAGGTGACCGTCGGCCCGGTGCCGCCCCCGTCGGTGGCGTGGAAGACGCCGGTGAGCACGAGCCGCCTCACGGCGAGCACCACGACCGGGGCCGTGGCCCTCCCCGACGAGGACGCCGGCGTGGCAGGCTGGCAGGGCACCCTGAAGGCCTGCACCAACATCGATCTGGACGCGAACCCCGGGGCGACGGTGCAGTTCTCCGTCGTCGGGGGTGGCCCCATCGGAGCGCCGGTCGCGCTCGTGGCGGAGGGCTCCGGGAGCTGCGCGGAGCTCGCGGGCGCGACGGTGCCCGAGGGCATGCCGGTCCAGCTCCGGGCGACGACCTCGGAGATCGACGGCGCGGTGGGAGTCGCGACGATCAGCGTGCCCGTGGACGTGACGCCGCCGAGCGCGATCGCGAGCCTGAGCCCCAGCGTGCTCGATCGTCGCCAGACGTCGTTCCGGCTCGCGTGGACGGCCCCCGCCGATGGGGCCGGCTCCGTCAGCGGGTATCAGGTGCGAGTCAGCGCGACCAAGATCACCGACGCGACCTTCGACACCGCGACCCCGGTGCCCTACACGAGCACGCCGTCCGTCGCGGGATCCCCCGACAGCGTCGACGTCTCGTCGCGCCTGATCGAGACCGACTACTACTTCGCGATCGCCGCCGTGGACCTGGTGGGCAACCGCGGGCCCATCCGCGCGACGGCGAGCCCCCTCCGGGCGAAGTTCGAGACCGTTCTGTTGCCCGCGGCGGCTGGCACCGGAGGCAACCTCGGGAGCCCCTTGGACGGGTCCACCGATCTGGACGGGGACGGCTTCGGCGACATCATCGCGGGCAACCTCCTCTCGTCCAACCTGGTGCACGTGTACTTCGGCAGCGCCTCCGGTCCCTCCGCGACGGGGCGGACGACCACCATCACAGGAAGCTTCGTCGGCTTCGGAGCGTCCGTCGGCGCCGTCGATCTGGACGGGGATGGTCGGCCCGAGCTGGTCATCGGCTCTCACAACGAGAACACCGTGTACGTGTTCGCCGGGAGGACCTCCTGGCCCGCCGCGCTGACCAGCGCCGAGGCCAGCGCGCGGATCGTGCTCGACCCAGCGCTGGAGACCGCCGCGGTCAACGCGGCGTTCGGCGTGTCCCTCGCGCGTCTCGGAGATTTCGACGGCGACGGCGTCGAGGACCTCGCGATCGGCGCGCCCTTCTACGACGGCGGGCGCGGTCTGGTCGCGGTGGTCCGGGGACGTGACGGGGGCTTCGGCCCGACGGTGACTCTGCCGACGGAGTTCGGGACGGGGGCGCAGCGCATCGAGGGCAACCCGGGCGTCGTCGGCAACTTCGGGTGGATGGTCGCGGGGGCTGGGACCTTCTTCAGCGGGGATCGCGGCGATCTCCTGGTGGGGGCGCCCTTCCAGAGCGCGGGAGGCACGAACCAGGGGGCCATCGTCGCGTTTCGGGGGCGGGCGGTCAGCCCCGTGACCCTCTTCGCGGAGGAGGCGGACGCCACCCTCTACGGCGCCAACAACGACCGCCTCGGACGAGAAAAGGTCGCGCTCCTCGGCCGGATCGGGCCGCAGGGGCAGCCCGCCTTCGGATTGCCCATCTACGGCGCCGGCAGCAAGGGGCAGGTGTGGCTGACCTCGGGCAGCAGCGAGGCGGGGCCCTTCGCGACGTTCCTCGGCGAGCTGCACACGACGGCGGCCACCCCGGGGCGCCTCATCGGTCGGACCATGATCGGCGGCGGGTTCTCAGGCACGTCCACGGGGATCTCGTTCATTCGCAGCAGCGCGCCCGACGTCGTCATCCCGAGCCTCGACGGACCCAAGCTGTTCTTCCTGAGCAACGAGACGCTACAGGCCCTCCCGAGCGGCCTCCAGGCGGTGGAGAGCCACGCGGACCTCGTCTACGAGCTGCCCTCCGAGGCGCTGCCCTGGACCGACTTCGGGCGGAGCGTGACCGCCGCGCGGGACCTGAACGGTGACGGCTACGGCGATCTCTTGCTCGGCGACGTCGACTATACCGCGGCGGCGGACGGCAAGATCCTGGTCCTGTACTGAGGGGCCTCCACTGAGAGCTCGAGTGCACTCCTCCCCATGAGGACCTTCGCTGGGGCCGTCGCGGACGACGGGCGCGCGCGGCTGCTGGGCGTCGCCCGGCGGATGACGAGCGAGGCGGAGGTCTCCGGGGGGGCAGCGCCCTCGACGCCCCCCTCCGTGAAGCTCGCCGTGGACGAGGTCGCGTCGGGCTTGGCCGTGCTCCGAACGGCCCGGTCCTGCGAGGTCGCCATCGGCCTTGACGGGGTGGTGGCGCTCGTCGCCGCGCGACTCGACGAGCGAGCGTCCCTCGCAGCGCGGCTCGGCGTGGACGCGGCCCTCGGCGACGCGGAGCTCCTCCTCGCGGGCTACCGGCGCTGGAGCGCCGCCCTGCCCGGGGAGGTTGTCGGTGACTTCGCCCTCGTCCTCTGGGATCCCGCCGAGAGGCGCCTGCTCTGCGCGGTGGACCCTCAGGGCATCGGCCTCCTCTTCACCGCGGAGCTGCCCACCGGTGGGGTTGCCTTCGCGTCTCATCCAACGCCTCTCCGGCACCTGCTGGGTGACGAGCTGCGGCTCGACACTGAGATCCTGGCCCGGTACCTGTGCCGGCTCCCGACGGAACCTTCGCGGACGTCCTTCGTCGGTCTCCGGCGGGTCGCGCCCGGGACCACGGTGGCGTTCCAGCTACGGGATGGTTCTCCGCGGCGAACCGTCCAGCGCTACTGGGATCTCAGCTCGTTTCCGCGGCTCCAGCTGCGCTCCCCGGAGGAGTACCTGGAGGCTTACCGGAGCGCCCTGGAGCGGGCGGTCACCCGCCGCATCGGCGGGGAGGGTATCGTGGCGATCGCTCAGAGCGGCGGTCTCGACTCCGCGTCCATCCTCGGGCTCGCGGCTCGCGGAGGTGCGGGGCCCCGCCTGCGCCCCATCTACGTGGCGCCCCTCGAGGCGTCCTGCGACGAGTCGGAGCTGGTGACACAGCTCGAGGGGCACGTGGGCGTGCCCGTGCTCGAGCGCCGTCCAGCGGCGGATCTCGAGACCTTGCGGCGGGTGGGTGAGGCTGTGGGTGAACCCCGTTACCTCGACCACTTCCCGATCGCTTGGAGCGTCCTCGAGGGGGCGCGGGCTGCCGGGGCGACGCGCCTCTTGACGGGCCTGTACGGGGATCTGGTGAGTGGCAGCGTTCCCGCCTCCGCCTGGCTTCCGTCCCTGCTCCGCGCGCACGCTTGGGCCACCTGGTGGGCGGAGCTCCCGCGCACGTCGCACTGGCGCATGCTCCGCACCGCCCTGGGATCCATACGCTCCCTGCCGACGTCGGAACCCCTGCTGCGCCATCGTGGAGGACGCCTCCGGAGTCGGTGGTTTGGGGAGGTCTCCTGCTTGAGCCCTTCAGCGCGTCGTGAGCTCGGCATCGACGTCGCCGAGGAGGAGTTCTTGATCCACGTGGCCCGGGGCCACCGCGATGTAGCCGACTATCGTGCCCGCTGGCTCGCTGCCTCCGCGCCGGAGGAGACGGAGCTTCTGGGGCGAGCCGCCGCTGTCATGGGCATCGAGGCGGCTCACCCGTTCGGGGATCGGGACCTCATGGCGGTTAGCCTCAGTTTGCCTTTGGCGCTGCTTCGGAAAAATGGCTTGGGACGTCATCCCCTCCGAGTCGCGGTGACGGGGACGGTCCCCGAGGGCCTGCGCACTTGGCAAAGAAAGATCCTTTTCACGGACTTTTATCGGGGCATGTTCGCGCGGCTCATCCCGGAGCTCGCCCGGCTCCCCCTGGCGGAGCCCCTTCGCCCGTTGCTGTCCAGCCACCGCCTGGAGGCGCTCGTCCGGAAGGGGAGCTGGAGCTATCCGGAGGGGGCGCACCTCTGGCGCTGTCTGGCGGTGAACGCGTGGCTGTGGAAGCATTCTCCCAAGGAACCTCCGCGCCCACCGCGATGACCCGAGCCGAAGGCGGCCGGGCGCACGGCCCATATGGGATGACGCAGCAAAAGGAGCACGAACTTGTCCAACGACGGTGACGAACGACCCGAACACGACGAGCCCGAAAGACCGCTGGAGGAGTACGTCAAGCCGCGCTTGCTGACGCTGGGGACCTGGCACGCCGCCACGGGCGGAGCCAACCCCGGCACCAATCCGGATGGGTTAGGATTCGGCTCCTGACCTCCCCCCACACCCTGCTCACCCCCTACGACTGCACCCTCACGCTGGAGCGCAGGCCTTACGTCGCCGCGCCCGCCGTCCGCGCCGACGCGATCCACCTCCCCCTCGGGCAGGGCTGGGGGATCACCGCGCTCCGCGGAGACGAGATCCAGGTCCATTGGCCCGGGAACGCGGATCCTGCC
>JAAZAA010000271.1 GCA_012514535.1 Myxococcales bacterium
CGTTCCTCCGTCACCCGGCCCCCCCTCGTCGAAATGCCCCTGCACGGCCTCCGCGATCATCATCGGACGAGCCCTCAGCTCCCCTGCCGCGGTGCGTGTCACGAGCATCGCCGTGTCGAACTGGCCGAGCAGCTCTCGCACCTTTTCTCCGGCCACTCGCTGATCGGTGCCCCCAGCGACACCCTCCGCGCCGCGCTGCTCCTGTCGTTGCTCACGCTGTTCCTGCATCTGCCACCCCCTATCTGCATCTGCCGCATCTGCCGCGCCCTATCTCTGCCGCGCCCTATCTGCCACGCCCTCGTCGGCCGAGGTCTCAACCTCCTTGATCCAGTGTGAGTCCGGGGGCCGAGACGAGCAAACGAGGGGGCGGCCGCGGTACTGCCGTCTGCAGAGCTACTTACGGCGCAACCACAGGTTGACGATCAGCGTCAGCAGGATGCTGAGCAGCAGGCTCGTCATCAGGGGCACGTGCAGCGTCGTCTTCCCCCGCCGCAGCACGATGTCTCCTGGCAGACGCCCCAGGCCGAGGCGCTCGCCGAGCAACAGCAGCGCGCCGAGCACGACGAGCGCGGCGCCGAGCGCCAGCAACACCTTTCCGAGCTGTCCCACGGGGACGAATTACCTGGAGACGAACCCGATGCGCGCGTCGTAGGTGAGCCGCCCGTGTCGAGGATCCTGGAGCTCCATGACGTAGTTACTCAGGAGCTTCACCTCGAACTCGCGGGCGCTCCCGAAGAGCGGAGGCGTCCCTTTGCCATTCCCCGTCTTCTGGACCTTCAGCACGCCCGCGGCCTCCTCACCGAACGCCACCGGCACCGAATAGACCTGGTGCAGGCGACTGCCCTGGGTGCGGTACACGACCCAGACGAGCTGCCCGGAGGCGTTCTTCTTGAACTCCATGGCATCCGCCACGAAGGAGCTGCGGGCGCTGCTCATGCAGCGTGCGCGCTCCTGGGGCTTGTCCTTGAAGCGCTCGTCGCACTTCTCCTGCGCCTTGTCGTAGGGTTCGGAGCCCTGGAAGTTGTAGACCCAGGCGTTGTCGGGCTCGGAGATGATGTCCGCGACGGGCCGGCTCAGGTTCGGCCCTTCCGGCTCGGCCGGCTCCTCGGGAGCGCTCTCGTCCGAGCCGGTGTCTTCTTCTTCCTCCGCGGTGCGCGCGGCCTCTTCGGAGGACGCGTCGACGTCGTCGGCGGTGGCTGCGGGTTGTGAGCCGCTGGAGCCACATCCAGCGACGAGGGCCGCGAGCAGGCCCACGAGCACCGTGCTCGAGGAGGCGATGAATCGAATCTTCGAGGGGGTCATCATGGTCGTGTTGATATAGCGGCGCGACGGGTGGGTCACCAGCCCGTTCAAGCCTTGATCCGGTAGCCAGTCTTGAAGATCCAGGTGACCACCGCCAGGCACACCGCCAGGAAGAGCACGGTCATGCCGAGGCTGACCCCCACGCCCACGTCGGAGATCCCGTAGAAGGCCCAGCGGAACCCGCTGATGAGGTAGACCACCGGGTTGAAGAGCGTGACGCTCTGCCAGAACGGCGGAAGCATGTCGATCGAGTAGAAGCTGCCCCCCAAGAACGTCAGCGGGGTCACGATCATGATCGGGACGACCTGGAGCTTCTCCCACCCATCGGCCCAGACACCGATGATGAAGCCGAACATGCTGAAGGTCACGGACGTGAGGACCAAGAACCCCACCATCCACAGCGGATGCAGCACGGTGAAGTCGACGAACAGGCGCGCCGTCGTCAGGATGATCAGGCCGAGCAGCACCGACTTGGTCGCCGCTGCGCCCACGTAGCCGCAGATGACCTCCAGCGCGGACACGGGCGCCGACAGCACCTCGTAGATGGTGCCGGAGAACTTCGGCATGTAGATTCCGAACGACCCGTTCGAGATGCTCTCCGTCAAGATGGACAGCATGATGAGACCGGGCACGATGAATGCGCCGTAGCTCACGCCGTCGATCTCCGCCATGCGAGAGCCGATCGCCGACCCGAAGACGATGAAGTACAGGGACGTCGAGATGACGGGCGAGGCGATGCTCTGCAGCACCGTGCGCCACCAGCGCGCCATCTCGAAGAGGTAAATGGCCTTGATCGCGTAGACGTTCATGGGCGCCTCTTCACCAAGCTGACGAAGATCTCCTCCAGGGAGCTCTCCTTGGTCCGCAGATCCCGGAAGTGAATCCCCGCGTCCGCGAGCCGACGCAAGAGCGCAGCGATGCCGGTGTCCTCGCTCTGAGCGTCGAACGTGTACACGAGCGTGCAGCCATCGTTGGACAGCTCGAGCCGCGCGTCGGCCAGGGTTTGGGGCACCGCGGCGAGGGGCTCTTGGAGCTGAAGCTCGAGCTGCTTCTTCCCGAGCTTCTTCATCAGCGTGCTCGTCTCCTCCACGAGGATGATTTTCCCCTTGTCGATCACGCCGATGCGGTCCGCCATTTGCTCGGCTTCTTCGATGTAGTGGGTGGTGAGGATGATCGTGACCCCGCTCTGACGTAGCGCTCGCACCATCTCCCACATGTCGTGCCGCAGCTCCACGTCCACGCCGGCCGTCGGTTCGTCCAGAAAGAGGATGCGCGGCTCGTGGGAGAGCGCCTTGGCGATGATCACGCGCCGCTTCATCCCGCCGGACAGCGCCATGATCTTGGAGTCCTTCTTCTCCCACAGCGCCAGGTCCCGGAGCACCTTCTCCAGGTAGGCGTCGTTGGCGGGCTTCCCGAACAGGCCGCGGCTGAAGCGGACCGTGTCCCAGACCGTCTCGAACATGTCCGTCGACAGCTCCTGCGGGACGAGCCCGATTTTCGCTCGGGCCGGGCGATAGTCGCGGATGATGTCGTGTCCGTCCGCCAGGATCGTGCCTGCGCTCGGGTTCACGATCCCGCAGATGATGCTGATGAGCGTCGTCTTGCCGGCGCCGTTCGGGCCGAGCAGAGCGAAGATCTCCCCTCGCCGGATCTCGAGGTTCACGTCTCGCAAAGCGCAGAACCCAGAGCGGTAGGTCTTGCTGAGCTGGGTGATGGAAATGATCGGATCTTGCACTGCTTGCGCTCGTTCGATCGCAGGGAGCGGGAGGGGCTTCATGGTGACACCCGGCCGGCTGGGGGATGCGCCCACCCCACACCGCGGCCCGTCCGGCCTTCGGGCGCACCGGCACGGACGACACCGGCGTGGGCGAGCTCCGCGCCGTCGAGTCCGGCCCTATAGATCGGAAGCGGTGAGCTCGTCGACCACTCGGCGCGTCGGCGCGCGAGCAAGCACGCGGGGCCCGATGTTGACGGGTCCCCGGGGGAGGGCAATGAAAGAGGCATGGGGAGCCTGCCCGACGACCTGATCCGCCCCGAGCTGACGTTGGTCGAGACCCACATCTCCTGGGTCTTCCTCGGCGCTCAGGAGGTCTGGAAGGTGAAGAAGCCGGTGAATTTCGGGTTCCTCGACTTCCGCTCCCGGGAGCAGCGCCGCGCCGCCTGCGAGGCGGAGGTGCGGCTCAATCGTCGTCTGGCGCCGGACGTGTACCTCGGCGTCGTCCCGATCACCGCCGGACGGGACGGGAAGATGTGCCTGGGCGGAGACGGGGACCCCCTCGACTACGCCGTGCACATGCGCAGGCTGTCCGAGGACGCGCGCGCCGACGTCCGGCTGGCGGCAGGCCGCCTCGGCGCCGAGGACATCGACGAGATCGCCTGCACCCTCGCGCGCTTCCACGAAGCCAGCGCCCCCCTCCCTACGGAGGCGCGGAGCGCGTCGGTGGAGTTCGTCGCGCAGAACATCCGCGAGAACTTCGGCCAGACCCGCGGGCTCATCGAGCAGCACCTCGAGCCGGCCCAGGCCCGAGAGCTCGAGGAGTGGCAGCTCGGGTTCATCGACCGGAACCTCGAGCTCTTGCACGCGCGGGCAGCCACGGGGCGCGTGCGCGACGGCCACGGGGATCTGCGGCTGGAGCACGTGTACTTCGAGCCGCCCGGGGCGGTCACGATCATCGACTGCATCGAGTTCAACGAGCGCTTTCGTGTCGCCGACGTGTGCTGCGATCTCGCCTTCCTCGCGATGGATCTCGCCTATCACGACCGCGTGGACCTCGCCGAGCGGCTCCTCGCGACCTACGCCCGCGAAGCCAACGACTACGACCTCTACCGCCTCGTCGATTTCTATCAGAGCTATCGGGCGCACGTGCGGGCGAAGGTCTCCCTGCTGTTGGCTGCGGACGCCGGAGTGTCCGCAACCACGCGCGAACGGGCACGGCAGCAGGCCCGCCGCTATTTCCTGCTGGCGCTCGCGGAGGAACGGCGGGCCCTGGCTCAGCCCGTGGTGCTCGCCGTGGGCGGCATCATCGCCTCGGGCAAGAGCACCATCGCGGCGCACATCGGCGCGCGGCTCGGCGCCCCCGTCATCGGGAGCGATCGCACCCGCAAGTTCCTCGCGGGCGTCGACCCGGAGCACAAGCTCGACACCACGCACTTCTCGGGCGCCTATGCCCCGGAGCGCACCGAGCAGGTGTACGCGGAGCTCTGGAGGCGCGCGGAGGCGGTCCTCGGCTCGGGGCGCTCCGTGGTGCTCGACGCGTCGTTCCGGGCGCGGGCGCACCGCGACGCGGCGCGAGCCCTGGCGGAGCGCCGCGGCCTCCCCTTCTTTTTCGTCGAGTGTCGCGCGCCGGAGGACCAGCTGCGTCGACGCCTCGCGGCCAGGGCGCGGACTCCGGGACAGGTGAGCGACGCCCGGGAAGACCTGCTCGCGGCCTTCGCGGCCCGCTGGGAGCCCGAGACGACCCTGCCGGCGGAGCGGCACCTCGTCGTGGACACCACCGCCCCCCCCGAGGTGACCCTCGAGCGCCTGGGAGAGACGCTGCCGTTCTGGCCGACGCCCGCGGGGCGACCAGAATGACGCCTGTTCGTCCTGGCTCAGTCTCCCTGGTTTTCCGGGGCCGCGCCCCTCACCGGGTACCGTGACCGGGTTTGCCAGGACGAGCCCCACTTGCAAAGTTCCCGGCCTCCCCGCCATGCCCGATCTCCCCTTGGATCCCCCGGAACCCCCGTCCCGCTTCGGCGACCCCCAGTCCCCCCAGATCACGCGCGGCCAACGCCTCCGCGATCTCGCCGTCGGCGGTGGGTTGGCGCTCGCCTTCGCCGCGGTGGCGATCGCCCTGCTGCCGACGCGGAAGGACGACGACCTCGTCCGGGGCGACGACCTCGGCAGGCTCCAGGTGCGGCTCACCCGGGACGGGGAGACTCGCCCCCTCGCCTCCTCCGATCGACTCCGCACCGGCGACGCCGTGAGCTTCACCTTCCAGGGGTCGGAGGAGGGTTACCTGACGGTGCTCGGGGTGGACGTGGATGGTCGCGTGCGGGTGCTCCATCCCACCGGCGAGCTCTCGGCGCCCTGGTCACCGGCGGCGCCGACCGAGAGTGAACCAGCGCAGCTCGGCGCGGAGCCTCCCCCTGTCCTGTTCGCGGGCGTGTCCTGCCCCGAGCCCGTCCCCGTAGCCACGGTCCAGCGCGCCCTCGAGGCCACGGCCTCCACCCCCGAGCGCTTCGCGTTGCTCACCTGCCAGATCGATCTGGTGCGGGTCGGCGGCGCCACGCTCTGAAGCAGACGCCAGGCAGGGCGCCACGGTGGCCGCTCGCCCCGCTCAGGCCCAGCGCCCCTCGAACAACGGCTCCACAGGGTGCTTCGACGCGCGCAGGCGCAGATCCCGGAAGATGTCCGCGGAGGAGCGGTTCTCCTCCTGCGTTCGTCCGGGGAGGTCACTGCCGAGCTCACGCCGCAGGTCGGACGTAGCGGCCACCAGGAGCACCTCGACGCCCTCGTGGTCGAGCAGCTCCGGAGGATCCGCGTCAGCGAACTTGCGCCCTCCGAAAGCCTCCTTCAGGTGTTGGGGGAGGTGCACCTCGCGTTTCAGACCCATCCGCGGTGGCGACGGCTGGTCCGGGTTCTTCACGCTGACGACGTAGCTCGCCTCTGCCTCGATGCCCAAGTCACCCTGGACCTCGCCGGGCTGCTCGGGCAGCTCGAGCGCGTAGGAGAGGTGGGTGTGGCCCTTGTGAGAGGCGATCTCGTACACCCCTTCGCCCACGGGGCGCGCCGCGGGGCGATGGCGCTCCCCCCGCGTCTTCGTCGAGTACGTCTCCTCGCGCAGGGCCCGGGACAGCTCCTTGGGGTCCCGATACACCGCGTCGACGAAACCCCAGTGCTTCTGCCGCCCCGAGGCGTCCGGATCGGGCAGCTGCGCGCGGCCGATGATCAACGACCGATAGATCTTCCGCCCTTCGGGGGACAGGACGACGTAGAGATTCTGAACGTCGTCGGGCCCCTCCGGGTCGTGCTCCTCCACCCGGGGTCGCACCAGAAAGTAGATGTTCCCGCGCTCCAAGACGTCGAGCTGCTCGGACCGTGCCATTTTCCCCTCACTCTTCCGTCACGGGCCGTCCACCGCCGCGCCGCTGCCTCGGCCACGAGGTGCGAACCGCCTCCCTTTCGAAGCTGACCCGGACGGAGAAGGTTCGCAACGAGTCCTCTTCGCAGGCGCGGGATGACTCGCTCGGGGGGGTCTCAGGGGTGGCGATAATCCTCGGGAGCGAACGTGTCGAGGATCTTCAGGATCCCCATCAAGTTGTGCTGGACGTTGTCGCAGCGGATCTCGTTGTTGTGGACGTCCGTGCGGATCCCACCCAGGACCCTGCGGCGCTGGTCTCTCGGGATGTAGAACATGTCCACCTCGTCGACGAACTGCAGCTGCATGATGCTACGGAGGCCCCGCAGGATCGCCAGGCGGTAGCGCTCGGCGCGCTCGCGATCTCCCGCCGTCCGCGCGATCCGGAACGCGTCGATGAGCCCCTCCAGGTACACACCCGTCGAGGAGGCGTGCGGGATCCCGAAGGGGAGCCGCGCGTTGTAGTAGCGCCCCTGGAGATCGGGCAGCGCGCTCCGCGGGTTCCATTCGAGCATCGTGTCGACGAGCCAGTCGTTCATCTCGAAGATGAAGGCCTGCATCTCTTCGTCCCGGGTCACGTCCCAGACCACGGTGTACGCCTGCGTGTGCCAGGGCACGAACGCGGGATTTCGATTCTCCGGGGTGAGGTGCCACTCGCGGTAGTACTCGAAGCTCTTGCGGATGCGGGCGAGCAGCTCGGGGTCCCGGTTTTCTCGATACAGGAACGCCCAGTAGAGCAGCGCCTCCCCTGGATAGAAGTTCTGCTGGCCGTTGCGCCCCTCCGGCAAGTAGAAGCCTTGGAAGGAGCCGTCGTCGTTCCACAGGTAGCGCATGGAGCGCTGCAAGGCAGCCTCCTGAGCTCGCCAGCGCTCCCGGTTCGGGTGCTCGAGGAGGGCGAGGGCCGCGAGGGCGACCGCGCCCAGCTTCACCTTCCCCCCGTAGAGGATCAGGCCGTGCCCGTCCCGCTCGCGGTAGAACGCTCGCAGGTTGTAGTCGATGTTGCGCGCGACCTGCGCCCAGGCCTCCGCGTCGTCGTCGCGATGGGCGGCTCGCCCCATGGCGACGGTGGCCATCCACTGACGCACCATGTTGTTGCTGCGAACCACCTGCGGGTCGCTCGGGCGAACGAGGTAAGTCATCCGCCCGCGCTCGTCGAGGTTCTCGAAGAGCCAGGTCCGGGCCAGGTCCGCGAGCTGGCGCACGTTCTCCTCGGAGACCTCGTCGATGGTAACCAGGCGGTTGCCGCGATCCATCAGAAAGGTGCGCGGCTCCGGGCCGAAGACGTGGAGCACCTGCTGGGCCGCGAAGGTCCGCACGCCGACCTCCCCGAGGCGTTCGGGGCCAATGCCCTGGCGCGAGAGGAAGGAGCCGAGCAGGTGGTCGTGGGAGACGTTGGCGGCGACGATCGAGGTCGGAGAGTGCCGCTCCACGTGGCCCTGCCACGAGAACTCGAAGCCCACGATGCCTTGCGTGGCGCGGGACCGGAAGAACCGCGACGCGTCCGGGAGGCGCTGCGTTCGTGGGGGGTGACTGAACGCGAGCTCGAGGGTCAGGACGGGAGGGTCCTGGGATGGGTGGGCGTGCGGACGGAGCACGGCGAGGGCTTCCCGGAGAGCGTGCAGCTGGGTCGGTCCTTGGGTCCCCCAATGCTCGGCGAGCTGTGTCCCGTCCGCCCGGAGCGCCGCGTAGACGGGCTGCACCGGACGCCTCAGGACCTCGGGGACGCGGTCTGGTTCGGTTTCGTCCCACAGGGCGGTCAACAGGGCGCCGAGCTCCGCCGGGGCGGCCCAGGGGCCCTCCGGACGAGCGCCGGCGAGCGTCGGAAGCAGGTGCGGCGCGTCCGCGTACTCCGGGGACGGCGGGCGGGGCCCCCACTCGTTCCTCAGGACGACCATCCCGACGATCAGCCCCACGAGGCCCACCACGCAGATGAACGGAAGGGGCAGCTCGAAGCGCCGGGTGCGCGCCGCCGCGGCGCGTGTCGTCGAGCGCGTCGAGGTTCGGGCGCTCGGAGGAGCGCTCGAGGGTCGTGTCTCCGGGTCGGTCGGTGGGGACGCAGATGCAGTCATGTCGGGGCCGAGCAGCGGGAGGGACGGGGCGCCGCCGGCAGACGTCGAGGGTAGCCGCCCCTCGACGTCCGTTGCCAGCACGCCGCCGCGTCACCGAGCCGCACGTCGGGCCAAGCTCGAGACCACAGCGCCTTACTCCTCGCCACATCGGGGTCGTTCAGGATCTCAGGATGATGCACTGGTCCGAGACGATTCCCCGCTTCCCGGAGCTGCGATGAACGATCCTCACGAGGAGCGCGCGTCCGCCGCCGGGGCTCCCCTGGAGCGTACCGTGGGGCCTCCCCCCGAAGCTCCCCCAGGGCGCACCCGCCTCCCCTCGGGGATCCCCGGTCTGGACGTGGTGCTCGGAGGCGGGCTGCTGAGCGGCGGGGTCTACCTGCTCGCCGGCGGACCCGGCTCCGGCAAGACCGTGCTCGCCAACCAGATTTGCTTCGCGCGCGCGGCGCAGGACCAGGAGTGCTTGTACGTGACGGCCCTCGCCGAGTCCCACGGGCGCATGGTGAGCAACCTCGAGAGCTTCGAGTTCTTCGAGCCCCAGGCGGTCGGCTCCCTCATCACTTATTTCAGCGGCGTCCGTGCCTTGCGCGAGGAGGGGTTGGACGGGCTCTTCGAGCTCGTCGCTGGCGAGGTACGGCGTCGTTCTCCCGCCGTGCTCGTGCTGGATGGGCTGAGCATCGGGGTCCGCTTCGCCGGCGCGAGCGAGCCCGATCTGAGCGCGTTCCTCAACCAGCTCTCTGCGTTGCTCGAGCTCCACGGCTGCACCGGGATCCTGTGCGCCCTCTCGCCCGTCGGAATCATCGCCCCTGAGCACGTGCTCGCCGACCGAATGATCGAGCTCCGCCAAACCCGCATGGGGCAACGCGCCGTGCGCGACCTGTACGTCAGCAAATTCCGAGGGAGCAAGACACTCGGCGGCAGCCACGTCTTCGAAATCGACGAGCGCGGCGCCACCGTCTACCCGCGCACCGAGGGCTGGATCGCCAAGCGTCCCCTGAGCTCCGTGGAGGGACCCCGGCGCCTCGGCTTCGGCGTCCACGCCCTCGACGAGATGCTCCACGGCGGCATCCCCTTCGCGTCGACGACGGCCCTCGTCGGCGCGACGGGCACGGGCAAGACGTTGCTGGGGCTCAACTTCCTCGCGGAGGGCGCGCGACGCGGAGAACACGGGCTCTACTTCGGCTTCTACGAGACGCCCGAGCGAATCGTGAGCCAGGGCCAGGGCATCGGGCTGCCCCTCACGGAGCTGCGCTCGAGCGGCTCCTTGGACATCCTCTGGGAGCAGCCCTTCGAGTCCCTCGAGGACGAGCTGGCCGAGAAGATCCTGACGTGCGCGGAGCAACGGGGTACCCGCCGCCTCTTCATCGACGGCCTGGAGGGCTTCGTGCGCGGCTCGATCGCCCCGGAGCGCGCCCCCAACCTGCTGGCGGCCCTGGCGACGCGACTGCAGGCTCTCGGCGTGACCGTCTTGCTCTCCGCGGAGAGCTCAGTCTTCGGCGATCGGCTCTTGCCGTCCCACCTGTGGTCGGCGCTCGTGGAATGCACGATCCTGCTCCGCTACGTGGAGTACCGCGCCA
This sequence comes from Myxococcales bacterium, assembly GCA_012514535.1. Taxonomy (GTDB): domain Bacteria; phylum Myxococcota_A; class Polyangia; order Polyangiales; family Polyangiaceae; genus NIC37A-2. The sequence continues at coordinate 10,066 of JAAZAA010000271.1, forward strand.
GGCTCCACCGGACGGTGGCGATCCTCAAGGTGCGGGGCAGCCCCTTCGACTCCGCCATCCGCGAGCTGGAGCTCACGAGCTCTGGCGTCCGCGTGGGCTCTCGGTTCGAAGGGGCGACGGGCATCTTGAGCGGATTCGCGCGGAGCAGCCTGGATCCGGGAGAGGGGTCCGCATGAGGCGCATCCTGGTCGTGGACGACGAGGTGGACATCGCCAAGACGTTGAGCGCTTTTCTCGAGATGAGCGGCTACGAGGTCGTGACCGCGGGGGACGGCGTCGAAGCGCTTCAAGAGGTCGTCGAGCACCGCCCGGACCTGATCATCACCGATCTGATGATGCCGCGCATGGACGGCGGCACCCTCATCGCCCGCTTGATGAGCTCACCCACCACGAAGGACATCCCCGTGATCGCCATCTCCGCGGACCGGAACGAACACGAGTTCCCCTTCTTGCGGAAACCGTTCTCGGTGGCGCAGCTCGTCACCTTGATCGAACGCGCCCTCGGCCCGGACAGCGCCTGAGCGGCGCCCCTCGCTAACGCGCCGAGCGCTCGCCGCCGCCTACCGAGCCCACGCGCTCCAAAGCACCCCGAGGAGGAGCGCCGTCACCGCGAGCGCGACGACGAGTCCTCCCCACCCGCGCTCCGACGCTCCGGGGCGGGGCAGCTGCACCAGAGAGACCTCGCCAGCGCGCGCGTCCACCAAGAGCACGCCCTCCACGTCGAAGGCGACGCAATATTCGAGCACTTGCCGCCGCGTCGCGATGGTCTCGAGCTGCCCCGCCACCCGCCCTCCCTTGGCCTCCGCCACGAAGCGCCGCCCGCCGCGCCGGACGACGAAGTCCGCGCGCACGACCACCCGCCGCGGGGCGCCATCGACGAGCAGCTCGTAGCTCCCGCCGACCTGTCGCCCTTCCACCTCGTAGCCCCGCTCACGCAGCAGCCGCTCCGCGAGGATCTCGCCCTCCACACCTGCCCGTCGGTTGCGCTCCAGCCGTCGCCGGGGACGGCTGCGGGCCACCCACAGACGCACGCTCTGCAGCACGAGGAGCGCGATCGCCCCGAGGGCCACGAGCAACAGGGGGTGCGGTTCTTCTGCGGAGAAGGGAATGGCGTCCCCCTCTCAGCGGCGGCGCTCGAAGCCGCGCAGGCGCAGCGAGTTGAGGAGCACCGAGACGCTCGACAGGGACATGGCGGCGGAGGCCAACACCGGCGAGAGGGACCACCCCGTCCAGGGCAGCAGCGCCCCCGCGGCGATGGGGATGCCCACGACGTTGTAGACGAAGGCCCAGAACAGGTTCTGACGGATCGTACCGAGCGTGCGCCGCGCCAGGCGCAGCGCGACCGGGAGCCCGCCGATGCCCCCCTGCAACAAGGCCACGTCCGCAGCCGCGACCGCGATGTCCGAGCCGCTGCCGACCGCCACCCCGACGTCCGCGGCGGCGAGCGCGGGCGCATCGTTGATGCCGTCGCCCACCATGGCCACGACGGCGCCCCGGGCTCGGTGCTCGGCGACGATCGCTCGTTTGCCCTCCGGGCGCACCTCCGCCCGGACCTCGTCGATGCCGAGCTCCGCGGCCACGGCTCGCGCGGTCCGCTCGCGATCGCCCGTGACCATCGCGACTTCGATCCCGAGACGTCGCAGAGCGCTGATGGTCTCCTTCGCGACGTCGTTGGGGCGGTCCGCCACGGCCACGAGCCCCGCGAGGCGTCCATCCACGGCGACGAAGGAAGGGGTCCGTCCCCGGTCGGCGAGCTCGTCCGCCGCGGCCTCGAGCTCCGCGGTGTCGACCCCGATCTCGGCGAGCCAGGGCGCGGTCCCGACGCGCACCCGGCGGCCCGCCACCTGCGCCTCCACCCCTCGCCCGGCCACGCTGACGAACCCGTCCGCGATCTCCGGCGTCGCCCCCCGCGCCTGGGCGCCCGCGACGATGGCGCGTGCGACGGGGTGTTCGCTCTCGCGCTCCACGGTAGCGACGAGGGAGAGGAGCGCGCGCTCGTCGCCGCCGAGGGCGATCACGTCCGTCAGCTCGGGGCGCCCCGTCGTCAGGGTGCCCGTCTTGTCGAACAGGACCAGATCGACGCGGCTGGCCGTCTCGAGCGCTACGCCGCCCTTCAGCAACACGCCGAGCTCGGCGCCCCGCCCCGTCCCCACGGCGACCGCGGCGGGAGTGGCCAGTCCTAGAGCGCAGGGGCACGCGATCACGAGCACCGCCACGAAGCGCTCGATGGCGACGGCGACGCCGCCCGGTGAGGAGTCCAGCAGCAGCCAGGTGACGAGCGTCACCGCCGCGATGGCGAGCACCACGGGGACAAAGTAACTGCTCACGACGTCCGCGAGCCGGGCGATGGGGGCCTTGCTCCCCTGCGCCTGCTCGACGGCCTCGACGATCCGAGCGAGGGCGGTGTCCTTGCCGACCCGCGTGACCCGGGCGACGAACGCACCGCTCTGGTTCATGGTGCCGGCGAAGACGGCGTCCCCGACGGTCTTGTCGACGGGCAGGCTCTCCCCGGTGAGCATCGACTCGTCGGCGGCGGACGTCCCCCGCACCAGCTCTCCATCCACCGGGATGCGCTCCCCGGGACGCACGGCGATTCGGTCACCTCGTCGCAAGGCGGACAGAGGCACCTGCTCTTCGTGTCCCGCCCCGTCGACGCGGCGGGCGCTGACGGGCTGTAAGGCGACGAGGCGCTCCACGGCCTCCGAGAGGCGCCGCTTCGCCCGGCTCTCCAAGAGCCTGCCCAAGAGCACGAAGGTGAGGATCGCCCCCGCCGCCTCGAAATAGACGTGAGGGAGCGCTCCGTGCTCCGCGTGGGGGAACAGCTGCGGAGCGAGCACCGCCACGGCCGAGTAGGCGTAGGCCGCGCCCGTGCCGATGGCCACGAGCGTGTTCATGTCGCTCGTCCGGTGCCTCGCGGCGACCCAGGCCAGGCGGAAGAAGCGCCGACCCGGCCCCCAAACGACGACGCTGGCCAGGATGAACTGGACCGCTCGACCCAACGGACCGTCGGCCCCCGGCAGGGCACCGTGGGACATGCCGAGCACGAGGAGGGGCACGGTCGCCGCGGCGGCCACTGTCAGATCACGTCGCAGCGCCCGCTGCTCCCCGTCCGCGCGGGTGCGGTGTGGGATGCCTCCAGACTTCGCGGGTTCTCCCGCCGCGGGCACCTCGGGTGCCCGTCCCTCGGATGACGACTCTTCGGGCGCAGGCGGCACGACACGATACCCCGCGCCCTCGACCGCGCTGGTCAGGTCCTCGAAGCGGGCCGTGGCCGGATCCACGAGCACGGTCGCCCGCTGGAGCGGCAGGTTCACGTTCGCCTCTCGCACCCCAGGCACTTTCCCGAGAACCTCCTCGACCCGGCGCACACAAGAGGCGCAGCTCATGCCCTCGATCTGCAGCAGCCAGGACTCCGCGGCGGGCGCGCCGCCCTCGTCGGGGCGAGCGAGCTGAGCCTCGAGCTCCTCCCGAGCGACACCGTAGCCTGCGCCCTCCACCGCCTGGCACAGCTGCTCCACGTCCGTGGCGGCGGGATCGAAGCGCACGGTGGCTCGCTCCGTCGCGAAGTTCACGACGGCCTCCTGCACGCCTGGCGCCGCGCTCAGGGCTCGCTCGACGCGTTTCACGCACGAGGAGCAGCTCAGACCACGGAGGGGCAAGTGCACCGTGGACTCGGTGCCGGGCGGGTCGTCCTGGTGGAAGTCCACGAGCCCGGCGGCGGGCTCGCCCTCGGCGACGGGTCGAGAGGTCATGGGGCCCTCATCACCACTCGGCGGCGGCGCCGCAGGCGGGCATCGCCTTGCCCATGTAGGGGTTCGAGATCTCCTCGCTCGTCTGAACCCACTTCTTGTAACCGGTCGCCATCGGGCACTCGAACAGATACTTGCCGCGCGCCAGCTCGGGGTCCGCGGTCAACAGCGCCACCACGGCGCGGCTCACCTCGCCGAACGCCTTGCGTGCGGCGGAAGGGTCGTCGACGGAGGAGGCCATGGCCTCGGCGGCGCTGGCGGCGGCCCGCAGGTGTTCGACCGCAGCGGCAGAGCCCGTCTCCGCCGCGCTGCTCGCGGTCTGTTGCAGAGTGCTCACGATCGCGCCGAGCTCCGCCAGCTCGTCCTGAGCGAGCGCAGCGCGCAGCCGCTCATAGGTATCCAACATTCCCGCCACACCCGGCGCCGGGGTCGGCGCCGCGACCGGCACCCGCTGGCTCGCCTCGGCGGCCTGCGTCGAAGCGGCCTGCGTCGAAGCGGCCTGCGTCGAAGCTGCCGCGTCCGACGCCACCGCGGGGCTGGCGCCCTGGGTGGACACCTCGGTCTTCTCCTTGCAGCCCGCCAGGGTCGCGCCCACGAGCACGACTCCCATGAATACCGATCCCGTGAACTTCGTCATCCAGTGCCTTCTTTCTCGGAACATTCTCTTCGACCTCGCTCACGCCGAGCCAGCCCGATCGCGGAACGTGCGGACGAGGTCCGGCAGCAGCCCCGCCCCAAAACCGAGCACCAGACCTCCTACCCCAGCGAGGCCGATGCAGGCGCACCCCATCGCCCCCGTCAGCAGGGCGATCGCGGAGGCGGTCCCCCAGAACCCCCACCCCGCACGTCGCCGGTGGCCCACGCTGGCCACGAGGAGCCCGGCGATCGTGCCACCCGCCACGCAGGCGGGCAAACAGAGGGTCGTGCAGCCGCTGCCGGTGCACACGTGTCCCCACGCGTTCGCCACCAACGCGAGACCGAGGGGGACGATCCCCGCGCCGAGCCCGGGGAGCAGCGCGCGGCGCGGTTCGCGCCCGTACCAGAGCAGCGCCACACCGCCGAGCAGCATCGCGATCCCGAAGAGCAGCGTCGAGCTGGGCCGCGCCGCGATCACCACCGCGAGCCACACCAACGCGGCGGCGGGGAGCATCCCGAGCACGGCGCGCCCCAAGCGGGCGGCCTCGTAGCGCCGGCGGATGCGGCGCTCGAGAGCGATGACGTCAATCGAGGCCATACAACCTCCGAAACGCGCTCCGCAGCCGTCCGAGGGCTCGCTCACGGCGCTTGCGTAGGGTAGCACCGCCCACGCTCGGCGCTTCCTCCCAGAAGGTGGCCAACAGGGTCTCGCGATCCACCTCCGAGAGGCTGCCCAACACCTCGAGCGCCGCGGCCGTGAGCTGTCGTTGGATGGCCTCGTCCTCGCCGGAGACATCCCGCGCGAGGATCGACGCAGTGGAGTCCAGGGATTCGCGCCGCCGGACGCGCCGCCTCAGCACGGTTCGGCATTCCCAGGAAGCGATCGCCAACGCCCAGGGGAGCGCGGGGCGCCCTGGATCGTAGTCCGCGGCCCGGATCAGCACCTTCGCCATGGCCTCCTGGGCAGCGTCCGCCGCGTCCGCGTCGCTGCGGAGCAGCCCCTCGCACAAACGCAAGACGGGCGGCCAGATCCGTCGAAAGAGCGGCGTGAACGCGGCGCGATCCCCTTCGGCGAGGCGCGCCATCAGCTCGTCCAGTGTGCAGTTGGTGGGATCGCTGGCCACGCGGGTCGAAGGGCCCCCTAGCACCCAGCGAGGATGGGGCGCCAGGACGACGAGCCTCGCCGCCCAAGGTGGCAGCGGAGAGAGGCTATCCCAGCTCTGCATGGGACCTCCCTGCGCTGCGACGCAGCTCGAACTCCCGGAGCGCGGAGAACAGCACCGGGACCACGAACAGGGTCACCAGCTCGATCGTCATACCGCCCACCGCCGGGAGGGCCAGCGGCATCATGATGTCCGACCCTCGCCCCCGGGACGTGATCACCGGCAACAGGGCGAGGATCGTGGTCGCCGTCGTCATCAGGCAGGGCCGGACACGTCGCACGCCCGCCTCTATGGTCCTCTCGCGCACCTCCTCCGGGCTACGCGGCGGCTCGGCGTCGCAGCGCTGCTCCAGGTAGGTGGAGAGCACGACCCCGTCGTCCGTGGCGATGCCGATCAGAGCGATGATGCCCACCCACACCGCGACCGAGAGGTTCACCGTGCCGATCTGGAAGAGGTCGCGCATGGACACGCCGAAGAGCGCGAAATCCATGAACCAGGGCTGTCCGTACAGCCAGAGCATCACGAAGCCGCCGGAGACGGCGACCGCCACTCCGCTATAGATGATGACCGTGGTCATCACCCGGTGGAACTGGAGATAAATGAGCACGAACACGAGCGCGAGCGCCAAGGGGATCAGCAAGGTCAAACGCTGCTCGCTCCGTAGCTGGCTCTCATAGCTCCCCGCGAAGGCGTAGCTGACCCCGTCCGGCAGCTCGAGGGCGCCTGCGGCCAAGTGCTCCTGGATCGCCGCCTGCGCCCGCTCCACCACGGTGACCTCCGCGACGTCCGGCTCCCGGTCGAACAGGACGTAGCCGGTCAGGAACGTGTCCTCCGCGCGGATCATCTCGGGGCCGTGCACGAAGCGGATCGTCGCGACCTGACCGAGGGGGACGTGCTCCCCTGCCGGGGTCGGCAACGAGACGCCCTTCAGGGCCTCCACGTCATCCCGCTGCTCCCGGGCGTAGCGGACACGCACCGGGTAGCGCTCCCTCCCCTCGACGGTTCGGGTCAACTGGACGCCGCCCACGCCGACGTTCAAGGCCTCCTGCACGCGAGCGATACTGAGTCCGTAGCGAGCGATGGCTTCTCGATCGAGGTCGATCTCGAGGTAGGGTTTGCCCACCACGCGTTCGGCGAACACCGCCTCCGCCCGAACGCCGGGCACCCGGGCGAGCACCTCCTCGAGCGCGACGCCGAAGCGCTCGATGCTCTCCAGGTCGGGGCCGAACACCTTCACGCCCATGGGCGCGCGCATTCCGCTCTGCAGCATCACGATGCGGGCGTTGATCGGCATCAGGAGCGGCGCGCCCGTGAGCCCCGGTTGACTCGCGGCGCGCTCGATCTCCGTCCAGATGTCCCGGGGACCGCGGATGTGATCACGCCATTGTCGCTCCAGCGTGCCGTCCTCGAGCGCGCGATACTCGGGTTTGTAGGTGATGACCGTCTCGAGCATGGTCGTGGGCGCCGGGTCGAGGGCGCTCTCGGCGCGACCCAGCTTGCCCACGACACGCTCCACCTCCGGGATCGCCGCGATGCGAGCGTCCAGGTCGGCGAGCATCTCCTGCACCTCGCCGATGGACGCGTGCGGCATGGTCGTCGGCATGTACAGGAACGCCCCCTCGTCGAAGGGCGGCATGAACTCGCGCCCGAACCCCGGGAACGCGTGGGCCAGCGCCGCGACGGGAGCGCTCGTGCGCACGACCTGCGGCAGCCACCCGAAGAGGCGATCGAACCCGAGCCAGCTCGTCACCCCGAAGAGGACGATCAGCGCGGGCGCCACGAGAAACGCCATTTTTCGTCGCAAGAACGACCGCAGCAGGCGGGGATAGGCTGCCTCGAACACGCGGAACGAGCCGAGCACCAGCGCGAGCAGCAGCCCGACGAACGCCGCGTTGAGGACGAGCCCCTGCCCCGGCCCGAGCGGGAGCCAGTCCATGGTGAGGGCCAGCGCGACGACGAGCACCGCGAGCACGTTCTCGAGCAGCGTCAGGCGGGTGACCGTCGCGGGGGCGAGGAGCGGACGCGCCAAACGAAAGAGCCCGAGCGCCAACACGGCCAGGCCTGCGAGCGGCGACAGCGTCGAGACGAGTCCCCCCAACACGACGAGCAGCCAGTCGCGCGTGTGCTCCCAGCGCAGCACGGAGCGCGCCACGCGACGCCAGCCAGTCGCCTCGGTCCGAAGCGCATCGGGCCGCCGCCGCAACACGAACAGGGCGAACCCCGGCAGGATGAGCACGCCGAGCAGGAACGCGCCGAGCATCGCGAAGGTCTTCGTGAACGCCAGCGGGGCGAACAGCTTGAGCTCCGTCGCCGACAGCCCGACGACGGGCAGAAAGCTCACCGTCGTCGTCAGCACGCTGGTCAGGACCGCGGGCGCGACCTCTGCCGTCGCACGACGGATCGCGGCCGCGCGATCCGCGCCGGGCGGCGCTCGATCGAGGTGCTGGCTCATGTTCTCGACGAACACGATGGCGATGTCCACCATCGTCCCGATGGCGATGGCGATCCCACCGAGCGCCATCACGTTCGCGTCGACGCCCGTCACCTTCATGCTCAAGAAGGCCGCCAACACGCCGAGGGGCAGGATCGACACGATGACGAGCGAGCTCCGGATGTTGCGGAGCATGACCAGCACGACGACGAGCGTGATCAGGATCTGCTGGTAGAGAGCCGTCGAGAGCGTATCGAGGGTCTCGAGGATGAGCTCGGTGCGATCGTAGAAGGGGACGATGGTCACCTGGCTCACGGTGCCGTCGTCCAAGGTCCTCTTCGGCAGACCCGGCTGGATCCGATCGATCCGCTCCTTGACCGCGCGGATCGCCGCGAGCGGGTTCTCCCCGTAGCGCGCCACGACGACGCCTCCCACCGCAGGCGCGCCAGCGTCGTCGAGAGCCCCGCGGCGCAGGGCGGGGCCCTGAGTCACGTGCGCGACGTCGCGCACGCGGATGGGGGTGCCGTCCCGGAGCGCCACGACGGCGGCCTCGAGGTCTTCCACGGAGCCGACGAGTCCTCGACTCCGGATGACGTACTCGACGCCGTTGATTTCGAGGGTGCGCGCGCCGACGTCCAGGTTCGACTCCCGCACGGCGGCGGCGATCTCGTCCAGAGTGACGCCGTGGGCGCGCATCGCCTCCGCGTCCACGTCCACCTGGTACTCGCGCACGTGGCCGCCGATGGACGCGACCTCGGCGACGCCCTCCGCGGACTGCAGCGCGTAACGCACCGTCCAGTCCTGGACCGAGCGCAGCTCGTCCTGATCCCACCCTCCGACGACGTTCCCGTCCGCGTCGCGCCCCTCGAGGGTGTACCAGAAGATCTGCCCCAGGCCGGTCGCGTCGGGCCCCAACGTGGGCGTCACCCCCTCGGGGACGGTCCCGGGCGGGAGGGACGTGAGCTTCTCGAGGACGCGGCTGCGCGACCAGTAGAACTCCACGTCGTCCTCGAAGATCACGAAGATCATCGAGAACCCGAAGGAGGACGAGCTGCGGACGGTGCGCACGCCGGAGATCCCGAGCAGGGCCGTGGTCAGCGGATAGGTGACCTGATCCTCGACGTCCCGTGGAGAGCGCCCCGGCCACTCGGTGAAGACGATCTGTTGGTTCTCTCCGATGTCCGGGATGGCGTCGACGGGGATCGGCCGACGCTCCACGCCGGGCACGTCCCAGTCGAAGGGGGCCACGTACACTCCCGCGCCGAGGAGCACGCCGACCAACACGAGCGCGATCAGCCGGTAGTGGAGGAACCAACCGATGACGAATTCCCAGAAACCTCGCGCCGGAGGCGCGGCGGCCTCTGGGGGGAGCTCGGGGGGGACCGATGCGCGCATCGTCATTGCCCTCCGGGAGCCGGCGCGGTGGTCCCCGTGGGCGGTGCTTCGGGAGCGCTCGCGCCGGGCGACACGGTCCCCCGGAAGTCACCGCACTGCCTCATCGACTCACCGAAGTAGGGGTTGTCGATCGTGCCCCCCTCCTGGATCCAGGTGGCGCCCCGACCTGCCGCCATCGGGCAGTGGGCCACGTGCACGGGGCGAGGAAGCGGATTGCCGAAGCGCTGGAGCAGAGCGTGCACGTGACCGGACAGCGTCTCGAAGGGCTTGCGTGCCCCCTCGAGATCCCGGGCCGCCGCCACCTGCTCGGCTCGCTCGCGCAGCGGCCCCTCGAGCTCACGCCAGGCGGCTCGAGCATCGGTCGCCTCGAGCTTCACCAGCGCCACCGCTGCGGCGAGGGCCCGCGCCGCCTTCCGAGCGGCGCCCAGGTCGTCGGCGGCGAGCGCCGTCTGCAGATCGAGGTAGGCCTCGACGGGGGGGCGCAGACGCTGACGTTCCTCCGCCGACACCTCGACGAAGTGGTCCTCCTCGCGCTCCGTGTCGTCCGGGCCCGACATCATGCTCGCGCCGCCCCGGATCTGCAGATCGGCGTCGAGGACGAAGGCGCCGCGGGTGACGACGCGCTCCCCCTCGGCGAGCCCCATCAGGACAGGATACCACTCCCCCGCGCGCGCGCCGAGGCGCACGACGCGCGCCTCGTAGGTGGGACGCTCCGTGGCGGGCACCTCGACGTAGACGATCGAGCGACGACCGGTGAACAGCGGCGCCGTGCGGGGCACCACCAGGGGCCGCTCGGCCTCGCTCCCGCGCTGCTCCTGCACCACTCCCTGAGCGAACATGCCGGGCAGAAGCCGCCCTTGACGGTTCTCCACCTCGACCCGCACCCGCACCGTGCGGCGCCGGGGATCCAGCGTCGGCTCGATGAACGCCACGCGGCCCTCGAAGGTCTCCCCGGGCAACGCCTCCACGGTGACGTGGACGTCCTGCCCCACCCGCAGCGAGGCGAGATCGCGCTCGTAGGCCTCGAGCTGCACCCAAACCTTGGCGAGGTTGGCCATGCGATAGAGGGGCTCGCCCGTCGCCACGTAGGCGCCCTCCGTGGCGACCCGCTCGATCACGGTCCCGGCGAACGGCGACTGGATCCCGATCTGCCGCGCGGGCTGCTCTTCGGCCTCCATCGCGCGGATCCGATCCGCCGGCACCCCGAGGAGCCGCAGCCGATCGCGAGCCGCTTCGAGAGCCGCGCCGGCGGCCGCGCGCGCCGGCTCGCTGGCGCCTTGCATGCGCTCGGCCTGGCGCCGGGCGGCGATCACGTCCTGATGCGCTGCCAGCACGTCGGGGCTGTAGAGCGTCGCGATGGTCTGCCCGGCGCGCACGCGCTCGCCGGTGACGCGCACGTGCAGCCGATCGATGCGCCCGCTCACCCAGGAGGTCACCGTGCGCAGGGTCGTCTCATCTGCCTCGACCCGCCCGAGCAGCGGGACCTCTCGGGCAGGGTCAGTCGCACGCCGCACCTCGCTGGTGCGCAGCCGAGCCAGCACCTTCGCCCGCTCGGAGAGGACGACGCGCTCCGGGGGCGGCGCGTCCCCCTCCTCCTCCACGGGCACGAGGGCCATGCCGCAGATCGGGCAGGCGCCAGGCTCCGACTGCCGGATTTGAGGATGCATCGAGCAGGTCCAAACCTCGGCCTCGGAGGACGCCCCCTCACCCTCGTGCGCGGCGTGGTCAGACCGGTGCTCGGAGGAGTGGGCTCCCTCGTCGCCGTGCCCTCCCGAACGGAACGACAACGCACCGACGGCGAACGCCAAGGACGCGACGAGCACGTAGGGCAGCACCCCACCGAAACGCCCGCGCCCCGCCCGTCGGCGCGCGCCGCGCGAATTCGGTTCAGTCATGCTCTCCTCCAGGAGCGCCGCTCGCCCGCGTCACCGGACGCCCCACGACGCGCTCGAGCTCCGCCCAGGCCAGGGCATGGTCGACGCGGGCCTGCTCGAGGCCGATGCGTAGCTCGATCAAATCCTTCTGCGCCAGCAGTGAAGCGGCCACCGAGGCGCGCCCCGTCGCGTAGGCACCGAGCACGGAGCCGTAAGCCGCCTCGGCCTGCGGCAAGAGGGTGTGTCGATGCAGGTCGATGCGGCGCTTCGAGTCACGGATCCGCGAGAGCGCCTCCTCGAGCGCTGCCCGCGCATCCAACAAGGCGGCCTGCCCGTCCGCGAGCCGAGCCGCTGCCTCTGCCTCCGCCCCGCGGATGGCCTCCGCGTAGGCGCCTTGCCACAGGGGCAACCGCACGCCGAGGCTGGGCATGATGCCGCTCTCGCTCATGCCTCCCGGCATGCTCATCCATTCGACGCCCACCACGAATCCGGGCCAGCGCTCGATCCGCTCCCGCCGGGCTCGGGCCTCCGCCGCCTCCCCCTCCAGCACGAACACCTCGATGGCCGGGTGCTGGAGGGCGGCGCGCAGCAACACCTCCGGGTCCTCGGCGGGCAAGGCCACGCTCGGCTCCCCCTCGGACGTCCTGACGGCGACACCTCGCTCTGCGCCGACGATGGCTCGCAAGCGCGCCTCCTCCGCCCGCTCCTGCTCGTCGAAGGCCGCCAGAGAGTCGGCGAGCCGCGCCTTCGTCAGCTCGATCCGTTGTTGATCGGCCAAGCTCGCCGCCCCCGTCGCGACGCGGCCGAGCGCCGACTCGGACAGGCTCTGCAGGATCGTCAGGTGCTCCTGCTCGATGGCGCGCAGGCGGCGCAGCAGCCACAACCGATAGTAGGCGTCCGCCACGCGTCGACGCAGCTCGACCAGCTCGGCCTCGAACTGCCGCTGGCGCGCACGTGCCTCCGCCGAAGCCGCGTCGGCGCCCGCTCGGAGCGTCCCGGGCCAGGGCAGCTCCTGCCTCAGGCCCAACCGCCCGAGAGCAGGGCTCGTGTTCTCCCCGGAGTTCCACACGTACACCCCGATCTCGAACATGGGATCGGGCAGCCGCTTGGCGGGAGAGATCCCATGCACGCTCGCGCGCCAGCGCTCGAAGGACGCACGCAGCGCGGGGCTGCGTTCCGCCGCGTGGGCGACGTAGGCTTCGAGCTCCGGGCCGAGCGCGCCGCTCCTCCCCCGGGAGTCCTCGGGGGCTCCGGCGTCCTCGGGGGCGCTGGCGTCCACGGGGCGGGCACGGGCCTCCTGGGCTCGACGAAAATCGGCCCGGACCGCGGACTCGTGGGCCCCGGCGCAGCCCAGCGCCGCAGCGAGCGCGCCGACACAGACGACGCTCGCCCGGCGGGCGGCCCGACGCGGTGTGGCCCGACGCGACGCGGCCCCGCGGAGGCGGGGCGGCGAGGGGGTGCGGGGTGCTGCTCTCGAGAGAAGACGAGGAGACACTTCGTCCCCGTCTAGGCAGCACCCGGAGAAACGTGACACCCCTTCGGCCGAAATCCTCCCGGGCTCCGGTTTTGGCCGGCCCACAGGCCGAACAACCAATGCCCCGCGCGCGGAAGCGTCAGCCGGAACGAGCCCATCCATCCCGGCGATGCGGGTCCATCAGGCTCCCCGAGAAGGGCTGGGGGCCTGATGGGCGCTCACTCCGATGACGAGCACCCCCGATGACGAGAACTCCCAATGACAGCGGAGTGGGACTTCAGAACGTCTCTTCGATGATGTTCTCTCGCCGTTCGGGCTCCCGTTGCTCCCCGAGCGCCTCGTCGATCTTCTCATTGGCGTCCCGGAGCTTCTTCACGGCCTCGTCGAGCTTGCCCTCCACCTGGGAGCGAGCCTCTCCGGGTACCGGCTGCTGCGAGAGCTCCTGCCGCGCCTGATCGAGCTCCTGGACGGCTTCGTTCAGAGCACCGCGGGCGTCCTGGAGCTGATCGCGGGCCTCTCCCTGGACCGCCTGCACCTCGCCCGGGGTCGTCTGCGTCCCCGGCTGCTCCGTCTCGAGGCCCGGCTGATCCCGATCCGCCTCGGACGTCGGCTCCATTCGTTCGCGCTCACATGCGGCCAACGAAGCGGTCAGCACCCCAGCCACAGCGAGCGCACCCAAGCGGGTCATCGATTTCATGTTTCCCCCAGCTGCCTCGACCCGCCTCTCGACGGGTTCCCTCCAATCGCGTTCGGGGCGCCGCGCTGCACGCACTGTGTGCTTTGGACGGACATCTCCCCCGAGCGCGAGTTCTTGGTCCACGTCGAGCCTGAGTCGGGGACCTCGGGCCGTCAAGGCAGCCGCGGCTCACTTATTCCCGTTCCGCGAAGAATCGTGAGGAATTTTCTCCCTCCTGCCCGTCTGCCAGGTCGGAGTCACCTCGCCCGGGCTTACTTTTCCGCGCGAGAGCGAAGGTTTTCTCAGATCGAGACTCGAAGGTTTGCAGTTGTTCGGGGGAGCGGGCGTCTCGTCGCTGGTTTCCCCATCACCACAGGAGCCAATGATGACTGCCCCCCTTCGCAGCGATGTACCCAGTCGTTCTTCACGTTCTTCCTTCTCCGACCTCACATTTGGCTCACACCTCCGCGTTTCTCCGTTCCTCACCTTGGCTGGACTCCTGGCGACGCTGACCGTCGTGGGCTGCGGCGACGTCGAACCCGAGGCGACCTCCTCGGAGCCGGCGAGCGCGACGACGACGGAACGTCTGCGTCGCACCGACCAAGCGTCCCTGGCCCAGGCGATCCCCAAGGAACTCGACGCGGTCTCGATCGTCGTCAAGTTCCATGAGGGCACGGAGGTCCGTGTCGAAAGCGCGCGGCTCACCGGCGACGCCGTCTCCTCGGCGCGCTCCCGAGCTTCGATCCAGCGGGATCTGGACGAGGTCACCGCGACCTTCGCCCGCACGGGGACCCGCGCGGAGCCCTTGTTTCGCGTCCCCAGGAGCCGACTGAAGCAGCTCAAGGAGCGGGGCGAACGGCTCACGGCGCGCCCGCTCGCCGACCTATCTCTGTACTTCGAGGCCCCCTGGACGGGCACCTCGCGCAGCGAGTTGGAGGCGCACCTGGAGGCCCTCAACGCCCTGGATAGCGTCGAGATCGCCTACGTCCAACCGGCCCCCCAGACCCCCGCGATCCCGGTGCTCGACCAGGCCGAGGTCGCGAGTTCCACGACACCCGACTTCACGGCGCTCCAGGGCTACGTGGAGGACGACGCCAACGGCATCGGCGTGAGCGTGGC
>JAAZAA010000272.1 GCA_012514535.1 Myxococcales bacterium
CACCGGGGTCCCGCGTGGCCGTTCCGATCGCCGCGGTCGTCACGGCGGGCTCCTATCTCATCGCCAACTTCGGCACCTCCGGGCTGGAGACCATGTTCGCCGCGACCCTCGGCGTCGCGGCGTTGGTGCTGGCGCTCCGAGGGCGCTGGACGTTGGCGAGCGTCGCGGGCTGCGCCGCGGCCATGAGCCACCCGGATCACATTCTGCTCTGGGGCAGCCTCTTGCTCGCGTTGCTCACCGATCCCGAGGTGCTGCGCACCCCCGCAGCGTGGGTGAAGGACGTGCGGCGGCGCCGGACGCTCCTCGCGTTCGTCGCCCCCTTGTTCCTGCTCTTCGTCCCCTACTTCGTCGCGCGGTGGATCTACTACGGGGATTTGTTCCCCAACACCTACTACGCCAAGTCCGGCGGACTCACGTATTTTCAACAGGGAAGCCGCTACACGCTCATCACGTTCTTCGCCGCGGGGCTCTTCGCGGCGTTCCCCTTGGCGTTCTTCGGCGCCGCGCGTCGGGTAGGCACCCTCGGCGGCCGCTATTTCCTGATCGTGGTCCCACTCTTTTCGCTGTACGTGGCCAAGGTCGGCGGGGACTTCATGCTGGGGCGTCTGTTCGTGGCCATGCTCCCGCTGGTGTTCGTGTTCGCGGAGGCGGCATGCAGGGACCTGCTCGCGGCGAGCAAGATCTCGGTGCGCGGTCTCGGCGTCGTCGCCGTGGTCGGCTTGTCGCTCGCTGCCATCCCCGTCCGGGTCGTCGCCGACAAGGAGAAGTTTTGGCACGTCTCGGACGAGCGCAGCTTCTATCCGCTCTCACAGCCGTCCCTCGACGGGGTCCGCTCCCACTATCGTAACCGCGCGGGGGACATCGAGCGCCACGTGCTGCGTCACGGTATCGATCCGCTTTTGGGCGCCGGTAACGTCGGCGTCGTCGGTTATTTCTCCGGCGTTCGGATCGTCGACATCCTCGCCCTCGTGGATCGCAACGTCGCACACATGCCGATCCAGAAGCGCACGCGGCCCGGGCACGAGAAGATCGCCCGGGGCCCCTACCTCTTGCAACGGCAGGTCGACATCAGCGACGACCCCATCTTTCCCATCCCGTACTCCCGGCTGAGCGAGGTCCGGATCGGTCGCTCCCTCTTCTACATGAGTGGGTACAAGCCAGACCTGATCGAGCGCTGGAAGCACGACCCCGGGGTGCGGCACTTCGACTTGCAACGACACCTGGACCGGTACGCCAGCTCGAAGCCATGGGGGCTCGCGCGGCGGCTCGACTGCGACCTGTGGTTCTTCGATACGTTCTATTTCCAGCACAACGACGACGCGCCACGCGCCGAGGCAGTGCTCGCTCAGGCAGGTTCCCTGCGCCCGGAGATCCGCGAGGTCCAGGACCTCTTGCTGCCGTCGCGTCCTCCCGCGGGATGGGAGGCTCAGGTGATCTTCGACTTCGAGGATCTCGAGGGCTGGGAGGCTCAGGGCGACGCCTTCACCGATGCTCCGACGCGGGGCATCGTGCCCGATCAGGGGTTCGTCTTCGGTCAGACGGGCGCCTACGCCAACACGTACGTCATCGAGGAGGGCGACGGCGCCACCGGACGTCTGCTCTCTCCCCCCTTTTCGCTCGAGGGGGACGCCATCACCCTCCAGGTGGGCGGCGGTGACCGAGGCGTGCACGTCGCCCTTCTGATCGACGGAGAGGTCACCCACCGCGCCGTGGGCTGCAACGCGGAGATCCTCGGGCGGCGCGTCTGGAACACCCGCTCCCTGCGCGGTCGCTCCGCCCGCTTGGAGATCCGCGACGATTCGGGAGACGGCTGGGGGCACATCCTGGTGGATGAGGTCACCCAATGGCGCCGACGGCCTTGATCGCGCTGCGGGCTGCGGCGAGGACGGTGCGCGGCCGACCCGCGGCGACGTCACCGACCGCGAACAGCCCGCGTGGCCCGGCCCGTCCGGCGCGGTC
>JAAZAA010000043.1 GCA_012514535.1 Myxococcales bacterium
ACGAGCCCGACCGCGAACGCCACCTGCGCCACGGTGGCGGCGTTCCGCGCGCGCCGATCGTAGCTCTCCGCCGCCCCGCTGCAGACCGGGTCGCACTCCGTGCGGGCCAGGCGGTGCAGGCTCGTCGAGTGGATCGCCGCGGACACGCCGACCCCGGCGCCCACGAAGCTGAGCCCCGTGAGCGCGATGGCCGTCACCCGGTGCGCGCTCGGTCCGCTCGCCGCCGGCTCCGCCGCGCCCTCGCCGCCTCCCTGCCCCGACGAGGCCTCCGCTCCGTGAGCCACGCCCGCGGGGTGCTCCGCGAAGACGACCGCGCCGGTCGAACTCGGGGCGCCAGCGCGCGGGGCGCCAGCGTGCGGTGTGGCGCGCGGAGCGGCGTCCGCGGCGCCGTCCTGCGGGGCGCCGTCCCCCGGGCGCATGTCCTGAACCGTGAAGTTCCCCGGGGGGTCGGCGGGGAGAGCGGCCTTTGGGGTGGCGCTTGGGGGAGCGGCGGCTTCCTGGACGGCGCCTGGCGGCACGGCGCCTGGCGGCACGGCGTCCGGGGTACTGCCGTCCCGGGTACTCACCCCTGATTCGTCTTGCGGAGGAGGAGCGTCTTCCCAGGTGCGCTCTCCTTCGTAGGGGTTCTCCGAGGCGCTCGGTGACGTCTCCGCTTGACCCCGCCCCGCGAGCAGCAGCGCTCCGCTGCACAGGAGCGTCGCCGTCCTCGTCTTCGCTCGAACCAGGTTCATGGGCCAGCCCCCAGGCTAGCGCAGCTTCCCCGTCGACGGAAAACCAAGCGCGCCGTTCCGATGGAGCGACGTCGTCACTCTCCGCACACGTGCACCACCAGGCGGCGCTGGTGGGGACGTGCGCGGTGTTCCCAGACATAGAGGCCTTGCCAGGTCCCGAGTGCCAAACGCCCGTCGCTGATCGGGATCGACTCGGAGGTGCGTGTGATCGCGCCCTTGGCGTGGGCGGGCATGTCGTCGGGGCCCTCGTCGTCGTGCTCCCAGGCGCGCCCTTCCGGCGCCAGCTCCGAGATCCAGCGCTGCAGATCGCGCAACACCGCGGGGTCCGCGTTCTCCTGGATGACCAGGCTCGCCGAGGTGTGCTGGATGAACACCGTGCACAGACCGCGGCGCACCCCGCTCCTCGCCACGACCGCCGCCACCTCGGCCGTCACGTTGACAAACCCGCTCCCACGGGTAGGCACCTCGAGGGTCTCCTGATGAATCGCCATGGCACGCGAGTACTCTGATCGTCCCGGCCGCGCCAGCAGCGAGACGTCCCAGACCCTCCCGGCGGCGTCCGATCCGCCCGTCTCCTACCAGCGGGCGCGCCTCGGGGACCTCCTCGGGCGAGTGCGGGAGACCTCCAGCGTCGTCGAGCGGTTCTTCGACGGAGGTCCCCTCCGCCGGTACGTCTGGCAGCTGGCGCGCTCCATGGAGATGCACCGCGCCGGACGCAACGCGAACGCCATGGCGTTCGATCTCTTCCTCGCCCTGCTCCCCATGCTCGCCCTGGCCGGCTGGGCCCTGACGCACTTCGTCACCGCCGGCGAGGAGTCCCTGCGGGCGAACAGCCTGCTGGCGGACCTCACCCCCGACGAGCTGAGCGGGATCATCCGGACGCATTTCGAGTCCCTGTCCGCCGCGACCCTCGCCCCCGTCGCCGCCATCTCCGGGTGGTGGCTCGCCTCGTCCGCCTTCCACACGATGATCGGGGTGTTCGAGGAGGCCTTCGACTGCCCGCGCCGCCCCTGGTGGAAGTCCCGCCTGCTCGCCCTGGGCTACGCGCTGGTCGGCATGGCCGTGCTCGTGCTGAGCAGCGTCCTCGGCATGACCCTCACCACGCCGCCGGGCCTGCTCGGCGAGCTCATGGTCCAGCTGCGCGCCCACGGCCTCCTGCGCCACACCCTCGTCTTCGTGGGCTTGTCGGTCATGACGGCGTTCTTCGCGCTGCTCTACGGGGTCGCGATCCAACGCCCCGGAGTGCGGCGACGGATCTGGCCGGGCGCCACCCTGGCCGCGGGCCTCGGCAGCAGCGCCTCGTTCCTCTTCGGCTACTACGCGCCCCAGGTCGCGCGCTTCGCTCTCTTCTACGGAGGTCTGGCGGCCGTCGCCATCCTGCTCCTCTGGCTCTGGGTCTGGTGCGTGGCCCTGCTGCTCGGCGCCGAGCTGAACGTGCTCCTGGAGGACCGCCAGCGCGGACGGGCCTGAACGCTCTTCAGCCGATCGGCGAGCCCGAGCTCGCGGCGGGGAGTCCCGCGTCGGAGGCGTCCACTGCCGCGCGATCCGCGGCGCCGGGCTGGGGCGACCCATCCCGGGCCGCGGGCACCTCCGCCTGCAGGGCCTGCAGCACGCGGTCGAGCTCCCGCTCCAGGCGCTCCATCAACGCCCGGGAGTCGTCGCCCGCTGCCTCCAGCAGGCTGCACAGCTCCGCCATCGGCTTCGCTCCGATCGCGAAGCAGCTGCCCTTGAGGCGATGGGCGAGGGCCTTCTGCTCGGCGGCGTCTCCCCGCTCCACGGCCGCACGCACGGCGCCGACCTGGTCCGGCGCCAGGGACGTGAAGAGCTTTGCCACCGCCGCCGAGCGCCGGAAGTTGGGATCGAGGGGCGGCTCCGCGTCCCGGGTCTCCTCGCTGGCGTCGTCGCGCTCCGAGGCCGGGCCGAGCCAGCTCTCGAGCACCTCCAGCAGCCCGGCGAGGGTGAAGGGCTTGGTGAGGTAGCCGTCCATGCCCGCCGCCTCCGCCTTGCCCCGCTCCCCGTCGAAGGCGTGGGCGGTCACCGCCACCACCGGGGTGCGCGCCTTGATCCCCTCCCAGCGCCGCAGCCGCCGCGTGGCCTCGTAGCCGTCGAGGACCGGCATCTGACAATCCATCAGCACGAGGGGATAGTCCCCCTGCTCGAGGGCCTCGAGCCCCGCCGGGCCGTCACCGCGCACCTCACAGTCCACTCCTAGCTCCGCCAGCATGGACTGCATGACGCGCTGGTTGACGAGGTTGTCCTCCACCACGAGCACCTTGGGATGATCGGAGAATCTGCGCGACGGCAGCTCGTTGGGCTCCACTTGGGGGGTGATGCTGCGCTCGCCGGCGGCGACGCGCTCGAGGACGTCTCTTACGTCCCGCTGGCGCAGGGGTTTGGCGAGGAAGACGTCCACGTCCGGCGCGGGGCGCGCCGCGCCGAGCTCGAGCACGGTGATCACCCGGGTGGACGGATCGATCTCCGTGAGCGCGCCCCGCAGCTCCCCCTGCTGCGTCGAGCGGCCCGCTGCCGCGAAGCACAGGCGGAAGGGGCGCCTGCTCAGCGCCGCCTCCTGCGCGAGGGCCAGGGCCTGTTGGGGCGTGGCGCAGCTCACGACGGCGACGTTCCAGCCCTCCAGGAGCTCCGCGAAGGTGCGGCGAGCGAGATCGTCCGGCTCCTGGACGAGCACCCGCGCGTCGAAGCGGGGCGCGAGCCGCGGTCGGCTCGGTTGGCGCACGGGCACGGTGAAGCGGAACGTGCTCCCCTCCCCGAGGCGGCTGTCCACGGACAAGGTGCCCCCCATGAGCTCGACGAGCTTCTTCGAGATGGCGAGCCCGAGCCCCGCGCCCCCGTAACGCCGTGTGAGGGAGCCGTCGACCTGGGAGAACTGACCGAAGATCAGCGCCTGGTGCTCGGGGGCGATGCCGACGCCCGTGTCCGCCACGGAGATTTCGACGGCGCCCTCCGCACCTTGCTCCGGGAGCCAGCGCGCCCGCACCTCGACGTAACCGCGCTCCGTGAACTTCACCGCGTTGCCCACGACGTTGGTCAACACCTGGCGCACGCGGTTGCGGTCGCAGCGCACGCGCTCGGGCAGGTCCACGGCCACGTGACAGGCGATCCGCAGCCCCTTGGCGTTCGCGGTAGGGGTCGACAGCTCGGTGACGGCCTCCACCAGCTCGAGCACGTCGCAGGAGCGATCTTCGTTCTGCACGCGCCCCGCCTCGATCCGCGACACGTCGAGCACGTCGTTGAGGAGCGCGAGCAGGGCGTCGACGGACGTCTGGATGGCGTTCGCGTAGCGCCGCTGCTGGACGTCGAGCCGCGTCTTGCGCAGCAGCTGGGTCATGCCCACGACGCCGTTCATGGGCGTGCGGATCTCGTGGCTCATGTTCGCCAAGAACTCGCTCTTCGCCCGTGTCGCCTCGACGGCCTCGCGGGTCTTCTTCTCGAGGGCGCCGAAGGCCGTCTGGGTCACGCGCACGAGGGGCCCGATGTAGAGCTCGACGAACAACAGGGACGCGAGCAGCGCGAGGATCCCCGCCCCCGCGCCGATCTCGATGATGTGCCGGCGCAGCTCCTCGCCCGCGCGGAGCCGCGACTGGGAGATGGCGACGCCCACCTTGCCCACCCGCTCCCCGTCGGCGACGACGTCCACCCAGGTGACGTAGGCGCCGCCCCGATCCGACACCTCGCCGGCCGGACCCCGGAAGAGATCGACGCCGAGCTCCCCCCGCGCGTGCTCGAACAGGACGTCTCCGGCGCCGTCCGTCACGCGCACGGCCTCGACGTCGTCGTCCTCGAGGAGATCGCGCACCGCAGCGCGGATCTGATCCCGGTCCCGCAGGTGCACGCCGCTCTCCGTCGAGCGGGCGAGCTCGACGGCCCCGCGCTGGGCCTTCCATTGCAGATCCCGGGCCGTCGCGGGCGTGAGCTGATCGAAGATGCGCGAGACGAGCACGAAGCTCAGGGCCGAGGCGCCGAGCAACACGAAGACGATGAACGCCGTGAGCACGAGCTTGAGCCGCGCCGTGGACAGGATGCGCGCCCGCTGCGCGGGGTCGAGCACGACCTGGGCCCCGCTCTGCGGGCCGTCGTCAGGAGTTCGTTCACCGTGGGTCATACACGCCTACGCGAGCTCCGAGGACATCGTGGCGGTCGGCCCTCGGGCGGGTGCCCTCGACGTCGGGGCACGACTCGGCATGGTAACCTAGTCGAGTCCAGGTTGGACATGCTCTCCGCGCTGCGCGGACGAGTTGGGTAGGAGCCGCGCCGTCGAAGGCGCAGCCGCCGCTCCGCCGTGCCGCCCTGTGGGGGCGGAGAGCTCATGACCGTCGTTTGTATGCGCGCGCGCGTGCCTCCGCCGTCGTATGCTTGAAAGAGTGAGCTCCATGAAAGTTCTCGTCGTCGACGACGACCCCATCGTGCTCGCGGTGACCCAGGAGCGACTGGAACGCTCCGGGTACGAGGTCCATGTGCGCAACCAGGCCCTGGGCACCTCCCGCTGGATCACGGAGAACGTGCCCGACGTGGTGCTCCTCGACGTCATGATGCCGGCCCTCAGCGGCACGGAGCTCGCGAACGTGCTGCGGCGCAACGACATCCCCTCGATCGTCATCTTGTATTCGAGCAAGGATCCCGCCGAGCTGCAGAAGCTCGTCGCGGAGACGGGGGCCGCCGGGGCCATCTCCAAGTCGGAGTCCGACGAGGGATTCATGAAGCGGTTCGAGTCGCTCCTGCGCCTCGCCCGAGCCGCAGCGTCGAAGCCCCCGGCGCGCAAGGAGTAGCGGAGCCGGGCGGAGGGCCTCGCAACGCCGCGGCCGCACGCGAGGGCACGGCGACGC
>JAAZAA010000273.1 GCA_012514535.1 Myxococcales bacterium
GCTCACCCGGGCCACGCGGGCCCGCCAACGGCACGGGACCCACGTAGGGAACCGGCAGCCCCGCCCGCGGCCGCACCACGAGCTCACGCCCCGTGGCACGCCGACGAGGAGCGGCGCCTGACCGCCGGATCCCGCCTCCCTGTTCCTTCATGACTCCAGTCAACCCGGGACCCCTGACACGAACCCCCACCCGAACACCCGTTCGAGACACCGCTATGTGTGATCCTGCTCACACCCTGTAGGGCTCGGCTCGCCCGCATGCGTGAGCATCGACGCTCAGAAGGACGCACGCCGGCACCCCCGCTGTGAGCGGGAACCCACCCGAGACGGCGTGAACGCAGCGACGGAAATCGGCAGCGGCCTCGGTGGGGGGCTACTGGGCGACCGGCACCGCCGCCCAGTCCTCCACCAGCTGCTGCAGCGTGAGCGCCCCGCCGGAGAGGTTGCGGGCGTCCAGCCCGTGTCCCAGCAGGATCCGCGTGGCCAGGTACGAGCGCACCCCGCTCGCGCAGTGCACGAACACGGCCCGCCCCTCGGCGGCGTCCCGCACCTCGTCAATTCGCTCGCGCAGCTCCGTGTGGGGCACGTTCAGCGCCCCCTCCACGTGCCCGCCCGCGAACTCTGAAGCGGAGCGCACGTCCAGGATCAGGCCCGACTCTCGCGCTTCCTCCAGGTCCTCCGCGTACCAGACCGGCATCGTCCCGGAGAGGATGTTCTGCGCCGTGAACCCGAGCATGTTCACCGGATCCTTCGCCGCACCGAACGGCGGAGAGTAGGTGAGGTCGAGGTCGGCGAGGTCGTCGGCGGTGAGCCCGCCGCGGATGGCGGTGGAGAGGACGTCGATGCGCTTGTCCACGCCGTCGGCGCCCACGGCCTGCGAGCCCAGCAGCCGCCCGTCCTTCGCGAACGATGCCACGATGTGCACCTGCGTGGCCCCCGGGTAGTAGCCGGCGTGCTGGTTCGGGTGCACGTGCACCGTGACCGCGTCTACGCCCTCGCGCTGCAGCGTGCGCCGGGAGGCGCCCGTCACCGCCGCCACCTGCCCGAACACCCGCACGATCGAGGTGCCCTGCACCTTCGGCGGGCGGGGGTCGTCGGACTCGAGGCCGCCCATGATCGCGTCCGCCGCCAGCCGGCCGTGCCGGTTCGCCGGCGCCGCGAGCGGGACGGGACCCAGCACGTCCACGCCATCCACCGACTGCCGCAGCTGCACCGCGTCACCCACCGCCCAGATGTGCGGGTACGAGGTCCGCATCAGCGAGTCCACCACGATCGAGCCGCGCACGCCGAGCGCCAGCCCGGCATCCCGCGCAAGCTCCGAGCGCGGCGCCACCCCCGTGGAGAGCAGCACCAGGTCCGCCTCCACGAAGGTCCCGTCCGAGAGACCCACGGTCACGCCGCGCCCGCCTGCGCCGTCGGCCACGGACTGCACGGCCGTCGCCACGCGCACGTCCACGCCGTTGCGCTCCAGCTCCTGCTGGATCAGCGGCGCGAGCTCGGCGTCCAGCGGCGGCAGCACCTGCGGCGCGAACTCCACGAGCGTCACCTCCAGCCCGCGGTGCACGAGCGCCTCCACGGCCTCCAGCCCAATGAATCCGGCCCCGACGACGACGGCGCGCCTCGCCTTCCCGCCGCGGGTCGCGTCCCGCTCGGCCCCGACGACGACGTCCGCGCGCCCCCCGTTGCTGGCTCCCGTTCCGCCGCGCTCGCCGAGGAGGCCCCCGACCCGCGCCATGATCTCGTCCAGCTGAGGGATCGTGTAGAGCTGGTACACGAACTCGTGGTCTGCGCCCGCGATCGGCGGCACCATCGGACTGGCGCCCGGAGCGAGGAGGAGGGCGTCGTACGGAAGGCGATACTCGCCGTCGGGGCCCGAGACGGTGACCGTACGGGAGACGGGGTCGATGGAGGTGGCCTCCGAGTTGACGCGCACGTCGAGGTTGAGCTGCGCCCTGAGCGTCTCCGGGGTGTGGAGGAGGAGGGCGTCGCGGCGCTCGATCTCGCCAGCCAGGTGGTAGGGGAGCCCGCAGTTCGCGAACGAGACGTAGGGGCCCTTTTCGAGCACGATGATCTCCGCGCTCTCGTTGAGACGGCGGGCGCGCGCGGCGGCGCTCATCCCGCCGGCGACTCCGCCGACGATGACAAGTTTCATGTTGATGTGGTTCCTTGGGTGACTGGTGACTGGTGACTGGTGACAAGTAGCTGGTGGCTGGTTCCCGATGGCGTGGGGCCGGGCCCCGCCCGGATGCGCGAGAGCGCTCAGGTGAGCGAGAGGAAGAGCTTCTGGAGGCGCTCGGGGTCCATGTCCTCGCCGGGGTTGGTGAGGCACTTCTCGAGCGCGGTGGCGATGATGGAGTAGCCGGCCTTGTCGATGGCCTTGGAGGAGGCGGCCAGCTGCTGGACCACCTTCTCGCAGTCCGCGCCCTCATCGAGCATGCGGATCACGCCCTCGAGTTGGCCCTTGGCGCGGGCGAGGCGGTTGCGGACGGCGGTGAAGTCCTCGGGGTTGAGCTGCATGGCCCCAGTATACCCCAGGGGGTATCCGGTTCGGAGCCCTTCGGCCCGCTCGGTAGGATTCGGGACGTGACAGAGCCGAACCACTCCTCCGCGCCCGCAGCCACCACCGCCACCACGGACCCCCAGCTCGAAAGCGAGCAGTTCGAACAGTTCCGGGTCCGCGCGGCCAAGCGGGAGCACCTCCTCGAGGCCGGGGTAGAGCCGTATCCCGTGGCCGTCCCCACCACTCACTCGATCGCCGAGGTGCGCGAACAGTGGAGCGACGCCTTCGAGCCCGGGGTGGAGGACGGGGGAACCCGCGTGGGCGTCTCCGGCCGCGTCATGTACCTCCGCAATACCGGCAAGCTCTGCTTCGTCACCCTCCAGCAGGCCGGCGCCACCGTCCAGGCCATGCTCTCGCTCGCCGCCGTGGGCGAGGAGTCGCTCGCCGCGTTCAAGGCGGACGTGGACCTGGGTGACATCCTGTTCGTGCACGGCCACGTGGGCGCCTCCCGCCGGGGCGAGCTCTCCGTATTCGCCGAGCCCGGAACCGATTCCGAGACCGGCGAGCCGGTCCCAGCGTGGCAGATCGCCGCCAAGGCACTGCGGCCCCTCCCCAAGACGTATGAGAACGAAGCCGGCGAGCAGGTGGCGCTCTCCGAGGAGGGGAGGGTCCGCCGTCGCCACCTGGACCTCATCCTGCGCCCGGACGCGCTCGCCGCGGTGCGCC
>JAAZAA010000274.1 GCA_012514535.1 Myxococcales bacterium
GCCCAGCGAGAGGCCGCCCAGCGGGAGGCCGCCCAGCGGGACGTCGCCCAGCGGGACTCCTCCTCCGCCGAGCTGCGCCCCGGAGCGCCCGCGCACCCACGGCGTTGAACGACGCAGCCCCCGCGGTCCCTCGATGCCGCGCTCCGGCCGCCCCGGACGTCAGCGCCCCCGCTCGCGCCCGAGCAGGGCTCGCTTGCGCTCGATGCCCCAGCGATACCCGGAGAGCCCCCCACCCTTCCGCACGACCCGATGACACGGGATCGCCACCGCGAGGGGATTCGCGGCGCACGCACCGGCGACGGCGCGGACCGCGGCGGGCGCGCCGATGGCGCGGGCGATCTCCGTGTAGGTCGACGTGCTGCCCGCGGGGATCCGCCGCAGGGCTTCCCAGACCCGCTGCTGGAACGCGGTGCCCCGCACGTCGAGGGGGATCGACGCGTCCATTCCGGGGCACTCCACCAACGCCACGACCCGCGCGACGATCCCTTCGAACTCCGCGTCGCCGGCGATCAGCTCCGCTCGCGGAAAGCGACGCTCCAGATCGTGCAGGAGCCCCTCGGGATCGTCCCCGAGCAGGATGGCGCAGACCCCGCGCTCCGTCGCCGCGACCAGGATGGACCCGAGGGAACACTCTCCCACCGCCACGCGGATCGGGCGCCGAGGAGCTCCCGCGCGATAGTCGGTCGCGGTCATGCCCAAGAGCCGCCCCGACTGCTCGTAGAAGCGGCTCCCCGAGCCATAGCCCGCCTCGTAGATCGCCTCGGTCACGGGGCTCCCTCGCTCGAGGGCCGCCCGCACGGCCCGCCCGCGCCGCGCCGCGGCGTAAGCGCGCGGCGAGATGCCCATCACCCGCTTGAAGACTCGCTGGACGTGGGAGGGACTCGCGCCCGCGTAGTCCGCCAGCTCCCGGAGGCTCGGCGCGCGCGGCTGCGCCTCGATCCAGCGGCAGAGGGCGGCCACCTGCGCGGCTCGCCGCTCGGCGACGGGCGGCTCGTCGGGCTTGCAGCGTCGGCAGGGACGGAACCCGGAGCGCTCCGCCGCGGCCGCGTCGGCGTGGAACTGGACGTTCTCCGGCCGCGGCCGGCGCGCCCCACAGGAGGGCCTGCAATACACGCCGGTGGTGGCCACCGAGTACACGAAGGTGCCGTCCGCCCGCGAGTCTTTGCTGACCAGCGCCGCCCACCGTGGATCTCGCAGGACCGCCTCCCGGCCCAGCGTCGACCGGATCGTCGTCTGCCCTCGTGCGCCCGTCGTCCTGGCTTCCATCGTCTCCCAAGAACCCTAGCCCCTCACCGGAGCCCCAACACTCCGAACCTTGCTCTCGAATTCGCTCCGCCCCTCGGTGCCGAGGCGGACGAATGAAGGCACTCGACGAACGAAGGGCACCCCGACGAACGAGTCCAACGCGGTGTTCGGGTGGAGCTGTTCTGATGAAACTGTTCGAGTGCAGTGTCCGGGTAAAGGCGTATTGGGGAGGGTCCGTTTGGGGCAGAGGGTCTGTTAGGCTGGAAAGACCCCATGTCCCGCGTCACCCGCAGCCAGAGCGCCCCAGCCCGCGTCGGTCGTTCCGAGGATGTCCGCGCGCGTATCGAGGTCGCCTCTTCGCGGAGCCGCCGGGAGGTAGTTCGTCCTTTGCTGGGGCCTCTGGTGGGGTTCGCCCTGCTCGCGCTCGGATCGACCTGGGGCTGCGGCTCGTCTCACGCGGCAAGTGAGAGCGGCGGGCCCTCGCCCGAGGGCGGCGCGACCGCAACGGGCGGATCCAGCGGGGGCTCCCTCGGGAGCGGCGGCGACGCGGCCGGCGGCAACGCGACGGGCGGCAACGCGACGGGCGGCAACGCGACGGGCGGCAACGCGACGGGCGGCGCCCCTCCCGCGGGCGGTGGAGCCAACGCCGACGACGCACCCCGCGGGATCGCGGACGACGTCACGGTCACCGTCTCCGGGCGCCGCATCCTCGTGAACGGCGAGCCCCTACACCTCCGCGGCGTCTGCTGGAACCCCGTGGGCAAGGGAGGCAGCCACCCCGCGGACCTCGACTTCGCCCGCTTCGCGTCCCTCGATCTCCCCGTGATGCGCGCCGCAGGGATCAACGCGGTGCGCACCTACGAACCGATCACGGACCGCGCCGTGCTCGATGAGCTGCAGCGCGCGGGCATCTTCCTCCTGAACACCGTGTACGCGAACGGTGAGGCCTCGGTGAGCTCCACCGCAGAGATCGTCGGTGCGCTCGCGGATCACCCGGCGATCCTCATGTGGGTGCTCGGCAACGAGTGGAACTACAATCACCTCTACTCGTCGTTGACCTTCGAGCAGAGCGTCGCGCGCCTGAACGAGGTCGCGGCCGCCATCCGCCTCGCAGATCCGAGCCGCCCCGTCGCCACCATCTACGGTGAGCTGCCGCCCGCCGATCTGATCGAGCAAATGCCGGACATCGACGTGTGGGGCATCAACGCCTACCGCAACATCGGCTTCGGGTCCCTCTTCGACGATTGGCGCGCGCTGAGCGGTAAACCCATGTTCCTCGGCGAGTACGGCGCGGACGCCTGGAACGCGAACGAAGGACGCTACGATCCCGAGTCACAGGCCCACGCCACGACCGTGCTCACCCAGCTCATCGTCGACCACTCCGCCGCCCTCGGCGACGGCGTCGTCTCTGGCGGGACCCTCTTCGAGTGGGCGGACGAGTGGTGGAAGGCCGGCAACCCCGACGTCCAGGACGACGGCGCTCCCGACGGAGTGCCCGGCGGCGGCCCCTACCCGGACGACAACTTCGACGAGGAGTGGTGGGGCATCGTCGACATCGAGCGCACCCCGCGCCTGGCCTACGACGCCCTCGCCGCCATCTACACGAAGCTCGGCCCGACCCCCGGCACCGTCCCCACGAAGTGAGCCCCCCGCGTTCCCAGCGCCGCGCTCATACCCCCGTCCCCCAGCCCTTCACACGCGCTGCGCTCGCCCCGTAGGCTCACCAACAGCCCCCACGAACGGCAACGCCCCCATTCGCAGAACCTCGTTCCGCGAGGGTCACGGCTACCCGCCGCCAGTCCCTCGATCCACGCCGCCTCCCGCAGGCGCCCCCGATCCCACCCCTCCTTCACTCGTCACGACCACGCGCGCCGCGCGCAGGAGACGAATCGGCCGGCCACAGGATCCGGACGGCCATTGGCGCCATCGCGCCGCGGCTCCCCCACGCACCCCAACCGACGTGCCCCTGCCGAAGCCGCTCGTCGGCTCGACCGCTCGAGTTCAAACCGCCCGCGGAGGGCTCCACGAGACGCACCGCCCTGTCGCGAGAACGCGACGGGGCGGTGCCAAAGAGGAAGCGCTCGTGTTTTCAGGCCCGTTCGGCCGAAGGCACTACCGACGCGCAGCGGGAGGACCAGCCTGCCCGCCGCTCACGTCGTCCGCCTCACTCCGTGATGACGGAGATGTTCTCGATGCAGAAGTCCGCGACCTCGTAGGCGCTGTTCTGCGAGCTCACGATCTGCCACTGCAGCTGCTTCGCCTTGGTCAGGTCGAGGTTGAGGGTGCCGTTGGGACCCCAGCACTGGTGCTGGAGGTCGCTCAGCATCACCGTGTTCGACTGTCCGAGGCGGATCGAGGCGCAGAAGTCCTCCCCGTCGTTCGGCTCGTCCGTCACCTTGAAACGGACCACAGGAGACGTGCCGGTCACGGAGCCGCTGACCTCGAACGCGAAGCCGACGACGCCCGCGGCGGTCAGATCCACCGTGCCTTGCACGCTGTCCTCGCCGCCTGTCTCCTTCAGGTTGAGCCCGATGCCGCCACCCCACTGGGCGCTCCACTCACACGCGTCCGCTGCTCCTGCCGCGGCAGCGCCGTTGCACTCGCCGCCGTCGGCGGTGGTCACCTTCGCGACCGTGCCGCTCACGCAGGGCTTGGCCGTGGTCTCATCGAAACTGTCCGGCGTGAGGTCCGTGTGCTCCAGGCCGTCCTCGACGGCCACGCCGTCCTTGACGCTGTCCTCGAGCACGAAGAACGCGCCCTGGATGCCGAACTGACCGGCAGGACCTTCCTCGCCGACCCACGTGCCCGTGCCGTCGAAGATCTGGACGCCGACGGGCTCGTCCGTCCCGCCGCCGCCACCCGTCGTGCTGCCAGAGCCCGTGGTGCTGTCATCACTGTCACAGCCCAGACCCACGAGGGCGCCGAGCAGGACGACCGAAAACCCAAAAACACTTCGCTTCGAGAAAGCCATGACGACCATCTAGCGGGGCTGGAATGTGCTTTCAAGCTGCCCTCATCAGGGCGCTCCACTTTCCACGACCGTGACAACGAAACTTTCCAACTTCACCCCAATCCCACCGACGGAACCGCTTCCCGGAAACGCCGCGGCCGCCGACCCCGAGCTTCCTCGGGGAGGGCGGCCGCAAGGCCGAGGCGCACTTGGGGACGAGCGGCCCCTCGACGCCCCTTTTACTGGGGCTTGCGCCGCACGAAGTGGGGCTCTGCCGCCAGGGAGGCGATGTAGTCGACGAAGCCGATGGCGCCGTTCATGAACGCGACCCGCTGGGTCTCTCCGAGACACGCGCCCTCGGTGCCGAACGCGTACGCCTTCACGCGCGCGCTGACGCACGTCTGCATCTCCTCTTCGAGAGCGAGCAGCTCCGCCAGC
Organism: Myxococcales bacterium; assembly: GCA_012514535.1. Lineage (GTDB taxonomy): Bacteria > Myxococcota_A > Polyangia > Polyangiales > Polyangiaceae > NIC37A-2. The sequence goes on from JAAZAA010000274.1 coordinate 4,634, forward strand.
TCCCTCTGTCCGGAGAAGGTGAACGACCCGGGCACCTCACCGCTCGCGTCGATGGTGAGCCCTCCCTCGTCTGCCCGGTAACGACCGACCTCGTCGAAGTGCTCGAAGCCGAAGCCAATGGGGTCGAACATGCGGTGGCAGTTCTTACAGCCGCCCACGGAGTGGACCTCCTCGTAGCGCTGCCGCGTCGTCACCTGACCCACCTGGGGCTCGGGGAGGAGCGGCACGTCCGCCGGCACCTCGGGCGGCGTCCGACACAGGAAGTTCTCCATCACCAACAACCCACGCTTGGTGGGCGAGGAGCCGTCAGGAGAAGCCATCGTCGCCAACACCGAACCCTGAGCGAGGATGCCGATGCCCCCCGTCTCGGGGCGCTCGATGCTCTGAAAGTCCGCGCTCGGCGCCGGGAAGCCGTAGAACTGCGCGAGCGCCTGGGACGGCGTCGTCACCGGGCTCGTCAGCAGCTCCACGAGGCCGCCACCGTTGTCGAACACCACCAGCTCGATGAAGCGCCGTGTCTCCTCGCGCATGTCCGCGCGGACCGCGTCGAAGCCGGGCACGTTGGTCTTCGTGAGGCTCGTCACCCGCGAGTACCCCAGCCAGCTCCCGAAGAGATGGTGCAGGTTCTCGCGGCCCTTCGGGGTGGCGATCAGATCCCGGGCGACCTGGACGAGCACCTCGGGGCTCGAGAGCTCGCCTGCGTCCGCCCGCGCGAGCAGGGCGTCGCTCGGGGGGCCTCCGCCGAAGGTGTAGGCGAGCGCCGACGCCACCTCGTGCTGGGTCAGCTTGCGCTCGCCGTCCGCGAGGACACCGATCTCGCTGCGGTACACCGTGTGCGGGGAGTGCACGAGCGCCCGGGTGAGCCAGCCGATGGCCTCGGCGAAGTCCGTCTTGGCGAGGGCCTCGTCGAAGAAGCCGAGCAGCTTGCCCTTGTCCGTCGCCTGCAGAGGCCGCCGGAACAGGCGCTTGCCGTACTTGTCGAGGAACGCCTCGGCGCAGGCCCGGTCCGGCGAGCTCGCCGCGCACGGGAGCAGCTGCGTCACGGCGTCGCTGACCGCGCTGGCCAGGGAGGCCGCCGTCCCGTCGATCTCCCGCGCCTTCTGCTTGCTGACGAGCAGCCGCTCGGCGGCGTTGTCGTAGCCGTAGTGGGAGATCGGATCCGAGCTCAGGGACGACGTCCACGAACCCGCGACCTCCGGGAAGGCCTCCGCCAGCGTCGCCTCGAACTCGCGCACGGTGAGGCGGCGCAGCAGCGGATCGCCCGGCTGCGACGACGCACACACCGCCTCGCCCCCGCCCGGGTTCTCTCCATCGGGTCCTCCGCCGGAGCCGCCACCGATGTCGTCGCGGCCCGCCTCCGTCGAGCACCCCGCCAAAGCCGTCAGCCACAGAGACGCGGCCACCCCGAGCTTGCCCAGCACGCCGAATCGTCGCAGCAGGCTCATGTCAGCGCCTCCGTCACCAGCTGGCTCGCGCCACCGAAGGACATGGTGCTGCTCCCCATGGCTCGCGCCAGGGTGAGCCACAGCTCGCCCGCTTCACGGTCCCCCTCCCCGATCGGTTTGGACACGTCGTGATAGTTGAGGATCTGGCCGGTCTTGAGGGCACCGCCGCCACCGCCGATGGTGACGATCGGCATGTAGCTCATGATGCCCGGCGGGGCGCCCGCCAGGATCTCCTGCGTCTCGCTGGTGTGCCACTGTCCCTCCCCGATCTCGCTGACGAGGAGGATGATCGTGTTGTCGAGCACGGTGTGCGCGGGATCCGCGGGGTCTTCCACCAGGAGCCGCTGGATGACGTGCTCCGTGAGCATCTCCAGGAACCAGCGCTGGGCCTTGGCGAAGGGCTCCCGCGCCTCCATGTTCGCCACGCCCCCGGAGATCTGCGGCGACGTGTGGGACAGCCCGTTGTGATGCGGACCGCTCGACCCCATGAAGCCGAAATCGATGTCGCAGTTGGCGTAGAGGGGCTGCACCGCCACGACGGGGCGCGCGTTGCACACCAGGCTCGCGGCCGCGACCTCGAGCTGCGCCGCCAGGATCGCGGGGAAGTTCGACTCCGCGTAGAACCACTCGTCCGGCTGCCCGCTGGCCAGCGGGCGCAGCGCCTCGACGGCGGGGAGGCTCGGCGCCGAGGTGCAGCTGATCTGGTGGCTGCCGCCCGACTTGAGATCCCGCAGGGACTCCAGGTGCGTCTGCAGCTTGCTCTGCTCGCGGGTGAGCCCGCTCAGCTCGCCGTGCAGGGACTCGAGCTCCGCCTCCGTCAGCGCCAGCAACGACTGCTGGAGCTCCCCGCGCGCGTCGTTGTCCCCGGCGCCCGGATCCGCCCCGATCCCTCCGAACACCTCGTCGTACGCCACCAGCGGGCTCTTTTGCGGCACCACGGCCTGCCCGTCCCACATGAGCTTGGCGTCGAAGTCCTGCCCCCACTGCCGCTGAGCCACCGCCCCGAGGGCGAGGGTCCGCGTCCCCATCTCGTTGCCGATGAAGTGCTCGATGGTCGTGCGCTCCGTCGTGTCGTCGTTGTTGTCGACCCTGCTGTTCGACAGGAACTTCACGATCCCCTCATGGGTCTGCGCCCCCGGGTACATGAACCCCTGGTAGACGTTCACCAGGGACTTGTAGGGCTCGAGGGGCCCGAGGATGGAGACACCGCTGTCCGCGAGGGTGAAGTCGGTCCCCGACCCCACCGGGTTGAAGTGCTCGGGGGGCGCGCCGTGGGGCATGTAGAACAACATGAACCGCTTCGGGCGTCCGACGTCCTGAGCGCGGGCAGCGCGGACCACCTGGTAGGCGACGGGGGCGCTCAGGCCCAAACCGAGAGCCTTCAGAAACAGCCTGCGTTCCAGCCGCAGGCGGGCTCGCGAGGAAGCTCGTGCCAACTTCATGATCAAGGGAATCCTTTCGAAGCCGTAAGAGAGGTAGCGCTGCCACCCACCGGACGGGAGAGGGCGGGCTCGCGGGACGCGCGAGAGCCGCCAGGGCTGACCGGTGCGGGCGCAGGCTCGATGGAGCTAGCTCCCTCAGTGTACGGTCAGGCCAGCGGTCCGACGAGGTGTTCGAGGCGGAAACAAGCGCTTCGCGACCCGCGACGCGCAGCGCCGGTGCAAGTTTCCCGCAATGACGAATTTCGCTCCCCGACGTCGCGTCGCGGGGGCGCCTGGTGGCGCAACGGGCGATGCTGCTAGAGCACGATCGGTTTCGTCCTGCGCGCCCCCCGTCGGGTCCCGCCTCGAAGGGCGACCGACCGCAGAGCGCCCGTCGCTCCCGCTCCCAACGTGAAAGCCATCCTCCTCATCGATCACGGCAGCCGCCGGGCAGCCGCCAACGAACAGCTCCGCGCCCTGGCGGAGCGGCTCGAGCGCAGCCTCCGACAGCGCGACGACGACGCGATCGTCGAGCACGCGCACATGGAGCTCAGCGCGCCGGACGTCGCGGCGGGGTTCGCCCGCTGCGTCGCTCGCGGGGCGACCTCCGTGATCGCCGTGCCGTGCATGCTCTCGCGCGGTCGTCACGTCACCGAAGATCTCCCGCGCCTGGTGCGGGAGGCCGCGGCCCGCTCTCCCGGGGTCGAGGTGAGCTTCGCGGCGCCGCTGGCGGAGCAACCGAGCTTCCTCGACGTGCTGCGCGAGGCGGCGGCGAGCGCCGTGGCGCTCCCCTGACCGACGACGGAGAAAGGCATCCCGCCCCGAGACGCCCCAGCGAGGTTTCGGGGCGCCCGCCGTTGACGAGGGCTGCCATGCAAGCGCGCGTAAAAATCCTCGGTCACCCGGTCCACCAGATGCTCATCGTCTTCCCGCTCGGGGCGCTCGGAGCCGCGGTGGTCTTCGACATCATCGGGCTCATCAGCGGAGGAGGCGCTCGCTGGCACGAGATCGCCTTCTGGATGATCGCCTTCGGCATCATCACCGGGCTGATCGCGGCGGTGTTCGGGCTCATCGACTGGCTGGGGATCCCCCGGGGGACCCGCGCCTGGCGGGTCGGCGCCATGCACGGAGGTGGGAACGTCCTCGTCGTCGCGCTCTTCGCGGCGAGCTGGCTCCTCCGTTGGCCGACGCCCGGCCTCGCCCCCACGATCGCGGTGCTGCTGTCCTTCCTGGGGTTCGCCCTGGCGGGGGTCACCGGCTGGCTGGGCGGCGAGCTCGTGGGTCGCCTGGGGGTCGGGGTCGACGAAGGGGCGCACCTCGACGCCTCGAGCTCCTTGAGCGGCACTCCCGCCTCCCTGAGCCGCCGCGACGTGCCCTGAGCGCGTTGTCGTTCTTCCCCGCCAGCTCCGTGCGAGCCACCCCACCGCGCTCCATACTGAGTGGTGCGGTCGCAGCGGCCGGGCGCGAGGGCCGATCGAGGGAATCGGCGGCGGGGGAGAACATGAACAGTCGACAGCGAGCAACGGTCCGAGCACTGCTCGACGAGTATGGGCAGACCTTCGCCGCGGAGGCGGGCATCCACATCGAGCACGACACGCCCGCGCCGCTCTTTCAGTTGTTGTTCCTGTCGATGCTCCTGAGCGCGCCGATCCAGTCGGGCAACGCGATGGAGGCGGCGACGGCCCTGCGCAAGGAGGGGCTCACCACGCCGCGCAAGATGGCGGAGGCTTCCTGGCAAGATCGCGTCGACGTGATCACCTGGCATGGCTACAAGCGCTACGACGAGCGGGGATCGACGCTCCTCGGACAGCTCGCCGAGCAGGTGCTCGAACGCTACTGCGGAGACCTTCGCCGCCTGCGCGCGGAGGCCCACGGCGACGTGCAGCGGCTCGAGGCGCTCCTCAAGGAGTTCAAGGGCATCGGCAAGGTGGGGGCGTCCATCTTCCTCCGAGAGGTGCAGCTCGTCTGGCCGGAGGTCTACCCCTACGCCGACGAGCGCGTGCTCCGGGCCGCGGCGCACCTCGAGCTAGGGAAGGACCCCAAGAGCCTCGCCAAGCTCGTCCCGCGCGCGGACTTTCCGCGCTTCGTGGCGGCCCTGATCCGCGTCGACCTCGCCAAGGCTCACGACGCGGTCCGGCACCACGCGGCCTGAAGGATCTCTCGACGCCGTGCGGTCCTTCCGTGCGGCGTCGACGGGCGCCGTCGGGAGTGGGCCGTCGCGGCGCCCCCCTCCGCGCGGGCGTGGGTGTCGCTCGTGGGGCGGGTGTTCTCTCGCGCCCTGCCCGTCCGTTCCATCGCGACGTGCGGCGCCCCGGGGCCCTCGTGCCCGCGCGGGTTCGCGTTCCGCACGGCGACCCATGCGTGATGGCTCTCGAGGCATTCTAACGGCCGGGCTGGCTTCGAGCGCCCTGATCGCGCTCCTGGGGACCGCCGCGGCCCAGCCGTCTCCGCCCGCCAAAGAGCCCGTCGAAGAGCAGGACGAGCCCCCGCCCGTCGATGGGCCCGCCGAAGAGCAGGACGAGCCCCCGCCCTTCGAGCTGCTCCGCTACGACGAAGACCACTCCTACCTGCGCGATCTAGCACGTCGCACCGGCAACCTCCTCGCCCTCGAGCCGCTCAAGTACCTCCCCTTCGACGACGCGGGCGACGTGTACCTCTCCCTCGGCGGCGAGATCCGCCTGCGCTACGAGTTCTACGACGATCGCCGCTTCGGTCGCTCCCCGGAGCCTCCGGACGGTTACCTCCTCCAGCGCTACCTGCTCCACGGCGACCTCCACCTCGGCGCGTCCTTCCGCACCTTCCTCCAGCTCCGGGGAGCCTTCACCTCCTTCCGGGACGGCCCGCCCGTCCCGACGAACGCCGACGGCTTCGACGTCCAGCAGGCGTTCTTCGACGTCGGCACCGGGCGACGCCAGCGGGAGCCGGCGCTGCTGACGCTCCGCGTGGGACGTCAAGAGCTCTCCTATGGCACCGAGCGCCTGGTCAGCGTCCGCGAGGCCACCAACGTCCACCGCGCCTTCGACGCCGCGCGTGCGCTGGGCGCGTTCGCGGGCTGGCGCGTCGACGGATTCTTCGGGCGCCTCGTCCAGAACGAGATCGACCGCTTCGATCCGTGGTTCCAACGGGACACGAACTTCTGGGGCGTCTACGGGACGGGGGCGATCTGGAGCGCCGCCGGGATGAACCTGGACGTCTACTATCTCGGCGTGGAGAGGCCGGACGCCGCCTTCGATCAGGGCACGGCGCGGGAGCTCCGTCACACGTTCAGCGCACGCCTCTTCGGAGAGCTCGAAGGCCTCGAGTACGACCTGGAGGGGATGTACCAAGGCGGAGAGTTCGGCGCGCACCGGATCCGAGCCTGGGCCGCCGCCTCCGACGCGGGATACACCTTCCGAACGCTGCCCCTCACGCCGCGGATCGGCGCGCGCGCCAACGTGGCCAGCGGCGACCAGGATCCCCGCGACCGCACCCTCGGCACGTTCAATCCGCTCTTCCCCCGGGGCAACTACTTCGGCGAGTCGGCGATCGTCGGCCCCGTGAACCTCTTCGACGTGCACCCCCTCGTGCAGCTGTCGCTCCTGGAGTCCCTCGTCTTCGAGGCGGGCTGGGCGATCTTCTGGCGCTACAGCACCGCCGACGGCTTCTACGACAACCGCCTCGACCTCATCCAGGCCGCCGACGGCAGTGAGCGTCGCCTCATCGGCAGCGAGCTGTCCCTCGTCCTCGACTGGACGTTGGGCCGTCATCTGAGCGCCCGCGGGAGCTACTCGCACTTCTTCACGGGCCCGTTCCTGAAGGACACCGGACCCGGAAGCGACGCCAACGCCGTCATCGTCTTCGGGGCCTACCACTTCTGACGTCGACGTCGGGCGCCGCGGCGAACCCCGGAGCGGGCTCCGAGAGAGCCCCCGCGCCGAAGCGGGCGCGCTCACTTCTGTTTCACGCTGCGCAACCAGGCCTCTGCGTCCCGGCGCGCCTCGTCCGTCGATTGCCCGATGGTGCCGCTCACGTGGTAGACGCGCACCGAGCCATTCGGACGCCGCAGCTTCGCCATACGGGCGACCTCGTCGTACGTCTCGTCGCTCAGCCCCGCGAGGTACAGGCGCCCGCCC
>JAAZAA010000044.1 GCA_012514535.1 Myxococcales bacterium
CCGCCAAGGCCTGATCTCCGTCAGGCGCCGGTCCTTCGTTCCCGAGCTGGCGCTGAGGTCCCTCCAGAGCGACGAACGGTTTGCCGCAAGGCAGGCCGTTCGTCGCGATCGGAAGAAGACGAGCACCGATCGACGAGCAAGCCAGAGGCTAGCCAGAGGCTGTCAAGGAAACCCTCAGTCAGTCGGGACGTAGCGCTTCGAGACAAGGCGGTTGGGACCGAGCTCCGCGCCCCTCGAGGCCGAAGGCATTGGCCCTCTTGCCGCCAGCGTGTGCGACTGTCCGGTCGCTGTCCGGTCTGAGCGGCGGAGGCCTGCCTTGACTGAAGCATACCGCCTCCTATCGCGTGCTCGAGGTTCGTGACGGTTCGGTCGAGCGCGACGTCCGCCTCGAACGGCGCGCTGCCAGAGCCGCAACGCCGGACAGGATCCACCAGGCGTGCGCGCTGCTGCCAAGGGCGAACTGGCAGCCACCAGCGCTCTCGCTCGTCTCCCGCTGCGGGTCCTGCTCGTCGTTCGCCGGGGGCACCGTAGGGGAGCCCTCCTCAGGGGGATCGGTGTAGGTCTCCGGCAGCGTCACCTCGACGGCCTCGCTCCACCCCGAGAACCTGCCCGTCAGGTCGAACGCGCCGAAGGCGATGGACGCCGTGTCTCCGAGCGCGGCGTCGGGCCAAGCACCTCCGCAGGGACCGTTACGAACGAAGACGCTCCCGGCGTCATCGAGCAAGAGGATCTCTGCGACGGCCCCGGAGGGATCCTCCGCGCGTAGGTTCGCCCCCGCGTTCACGTCGACGACGACCAGCGTGCCTGCGGGAGCGACGTTCTCGAAGATCACCCCGACGGAGTCGCCCCAATGAGAAATCATCGTCGTCCTCGCCCTGTGCGTCGATGGATCGGGCAACGCTGGCGGGTCCTCCTCGCTGGGACCAGCGCCGGTCGTGAAGGCGACCTCCCTGCCCTCACTCATGCAACCGTACGAGTAGGTGGTATTCGGTGAGAGCGGCTCGTCGGGGACGAAGACCGTGACGTCGTAGTCCGTCGTCTCCAGAACGTGGCTGGTCCCCGCCACCTCTGCGCCCGAGGCATCTTTCAACCACAAGGGCACCGCGTCGGAGGCCCAGGACTGCCCCCCACACCAAACCAGGGTGTTGGTAGGGACCGCCGTCGCACCAGGCCCGGGAGCAGAGAACTCGGGAGCCGCGCAGCTGAGCGCTGCCGCATCCGGGGCCATCAGGAGCGCGGTGACGAGCCCACACAAAGGGGCGACGCGCAGCCCGGGGATGGCGTTCACGACGTTCCCACGCCGCCTGTGCCACGTCTCGCGCTGGACTCTGTGCCAGGTGTGATCGCGCTGCCCGTGGGGGAGCCGTCCCCCCGAAGTTTCCGAAAAGTCGTTGCCCATCGAAACACCACACCTCGTCATGCCAGAGGCTCCGTCACAGCGCCATCCGGAGCACGTTCCGTGCCAATCCCCGGAGATGCCCCCCCCGCCGACGCCGTGCGGTCCCGTTCGAGGGCGCCGGGGCTACGTCACGTCCCAGGCGCAACTCGTCCGCACCAGCGTCGTCGGTTTTCCTTGGCCGGTGACGGATGCCGCGCCAAGTGCATCTGGCTGGGCGGCTACGACATCACTCCTCGAAGTAGTCGAGGTCCACGCGCGGCACTTTGACGATGCGCGGGGTCACGCCCACCTCGAAGTCGATCATGAGCTGGGTGAGGCGCTCTCCGTTGATGAGGATCACCCCTTCGACGGAGCGCGCGAACTCGACGGCTTGCTGACTGAAGTCCGAGGTGGTGATGAAGACACCCTTGCGGGCGCGCTGGCCCGCGAGAGCTCCGTAGAAGGCCTGGATTTCGGCGCGGCCGACCGTGGCCTTCCAGCGCTTGGCCTGTACGTAGACTTTCTCCAGGCCAAGGCGATCCAGTGAGATGACGCCGTCGATGCCCCCGTCGTGCGACTTGCCGACGCGCTCGATGTCCTTGCGGCTGATGCCGTATCCCATCTTGTGGAGCAGATCGAGGACGAGCTGTTCGAAGAACGCGGGGGAGTTCAGCCCGATGTTCTCGAGGAGCTCGTTCTGCACCGACTCGCCCAGCTCCTCGACGGCGCTCTCGAGGCGATCTTCGGGGCTCTCGGTGGTCCGTGCCGGGGCGACTTCCATCGCCGAGGCTTTGGCCTTCGCGCCGTCGCCCGACGCCGTCCGGCCGTGTTTCGGGGAGCCTTTCACGAGGGCGAGCGCCTGCACCTGTTCGTCGGTGAGGGACGGGTGCACGGCGGAAAACCTGCGGCCCTCCTCGGTGAGCTTCCAGTAGCCGCGCTTCGGCGAATGGGAGTAGCCCGCGCGCTTCAGGCGATCGTGGGCCCAACCAATGCGGTTGCGATAGACGGCCTGGACGCCGCTCGGCAGCCGCACCGCGCGCTGCTCTTCGGTGAGTCCCAAGGCGTCGGCGACGGCTGTTTGCGCCGCGGTGGTCGTGAGCCCCTCGGGGTGCGCAGCGAGAAGCGAGAGGAGGGGCGCGATGAACTGGTCGTAGGTGGGCAGGGTCATGGAACGTGCG
>JAAZAA010000275.1 GCA_012514535.1 Myxococcales bacterium
GACCTCCGGGGTGACAGGAGAGGGAACCGCGCGCCGGCCTGCCAGGAGACCTCACCAGCGGGGGAGGGGGTCCCGGAGCTCCACGCCGAGCTCGATGGAGATGAGGTGGGCGAGCCCGAAGCCCGCCAGGGCGTCCGCCCGGAGCTGGCCGGCGCTGTCCGTCCACTGGCGCAGGAGCAACGGCCGATAGGCCAGGGCGCCCCCGACCACGAGCTCAGGGGAGACCTGAAACTCGAGCCCGAGCCCCAGGGCTCCGACCGCTCCGGCGGTCTCCGCGGCCCACTCGTCACCGTAGAGGGCGAAGCCCAGTCCACCGAGCAGGTAGGGCTGCAGGCGCTGCCCCTGATCCCAATAGTAACGCCCCTCCGCGCGGATCTGCTGGAGGATGGGGAGGACCAGCAGGTTCGAGGAGTCGTGCCTCGAAAATTCGTAGGCCCCTCCGAGGTACCACGGGGAGCGCGAGCGGTAGCCCGCGCGGATCACCAGGCCGCCGCCGCCCTGGAGGATGCAGGGCTGGACCGCGTCGCTCGGGCAGATGTGCCCCGCAGACGGTACGGTCTCCGCGGTGAGGGCACCCCCATACTGAAAGTAGTCGAAGCTCGCGGGCGACGGGCCCACGTTGCCCTGGGCCGCGGCCCCCTCGGTGTGGAGCAGGACCAAGAGGAAGCAGCCTATGAGCCAGGGCGGAGCGGTCGTATCTCCCCGCGGACATGACGCTGAAATGGGTGAGCTCGCTGCCGTCAACGTCCGCAGTGTCAAGCGGCCTTGACGTCACTGCAAGCCTTGGCTTAAAGGCGAGCCAAGCGCTGGGAGACGAGCCCGCGCCCCGCGCCCGCTGCTGCGGGCCCCAACGAGCTAGAGCTGAACCAGCCGAGCAACTTCCATGGAAATGCATCTCGACAGGCGTGCGATTCGTCAGATTCGGGTCTCTGCGCAGGAAGCAATCGAGGAGGACGACACCGAGTCGCTTCGGGAGGACATCCTCGAGGCATTTTCGGAAGACCAAATCGAAGAAATCGAGCGACGGCTCGACCACGGCGACATGTTCGAGTTCCTCACGGACGTGATCGACGAGTGGGGTGGAGACGACGTCGACGAGCTGCTCGAGCTGCTCGAGAGCCAGCTCGGTGAGGTCGGGATCGATCTCAAGACCGACGTGAAGAGTGACGACGAGGACGAGATCGACGACGACGAGGACGACCTCGACGATACGGACGACGAGGACGCCGAGTTCGAGCCCGAAGACGACTTCGTCGACGACTGAGTGAGCGCGGCGCGGCGCGCGGGTTCGAGCCGTCAGGCAGTGAGCCCGCGCCGGAGCGCCGCCGTCAGGCGGACGACCCGCGGTCGAGCCGGGCCGCCCGGTCGATGAGCCCCGCCACGAACAGCTCGTAGCTCACCAACTGCACCGCCTGGGCGAGGTTGAGCGAGGGTTGGTCCGCGGCGATGGGCACTCGCAAGAGCAGATCGGCGCGGGCGAGCTCGAGGTTCGTGAGACCGCTCTTCTCGTTGCCCCAGAGCACGACGATGCGCTGGCCCTGTGCCGCGTGGGCGACGAGGCGCGGGGCGAGATCGCGCGGTGTCTTGACCCCCGACAGGCCGCGCCGAGCGCTGGTGGCCACGACCACGTCACAACCGACGATCGCCTCGTCGACGTTGTCGTAGAGCTCCGCCCCGTCGAGGACGTCCCAGGACTTCACCGCCATTTTCTGCGCCATGGGATGGCTCGGGAAGGCGAGGCGGCTCGGTCGGACGATGCCGAGGCGCGTGAATCCCATGGTCTTCAGGGCTCGCGCGCTCGCGCCCACGTTCTCCGGATAGTGGGGAGCGACGAGGACGAACTTCGTGCAGCGATGGATGGGGAGCTCGAGCATGGGGGCGTTCGGGACCTCGCACAGGTTCGCTCAAGGATCGGAGCGAGCGCAGCGGAAGCCGAGGTAGGCAGCTCGTGTGCTGGGGGGTTCGTGTAGACGGGCTGCTCCCCGAAGCCAAGCGGGAGGCGCGAGATAATGGCCACCCCGCACGACGCGATCGACGTTCGTCCCGGGAGGGTCGGTCTCGTCGTAGGGAGCGTAGGGCGTGCTCGTCCACTCGGCGACGTTTCCGGCGAGCTGGAGGATCCCTTCGGGTGTGGCGCCCGCTTCGAAGCTCGTCGTCGGCGCGAGCTCGTCGAAGCCGTCGCGTCCCTCGGTGCGCGAGACGCCCCAGCGGCCATGATTGGCGAGGGCGCCGTGGAAGAGCTCACCCCAAGGATAACGGCGCCCCTGCGTGCCGCGGGCAGCGCGCTCGAACTCCGGTTCGGTGGGGAGCCGCGCGCCTCGAAACGCGCAGTAGCGCCGCGCGTCGTCCCAGGTGACGAAGACGGCGGGCAGCTCCGAGCGCGCCAGCCGCTCCGCCCCGCGCGCGTAGGGGAGGGGACGACAGCGTCCTTGGCGCACGCAGTGCTGATACTCTCCGAAGCTCACCTCGCGCCGATCGATCCAGAAGGCGGGCACCTCCACGCGTGGCCCCCCGAGCTCGTTCGCGAAGGTTTCGGGACCGCAGGCGGTCGTTTTGGCATCGCGGTTACAGTGAGCGGCCGCGTCGAGCACCTCGTCCCTGCTCGAGCCGAGCTGGATCGTGGCGCGAGGGAGGCGCACCATCGCCGGCGGCGGTGGCACCAGGACCTTCGTGGATCCGGCCGCCGCGGCGTCCTCGTCGAGGAGCGCGCCGAGGAGGCTGCCGGCGACCAACAGCGCGGCCAGCGGGCGCTTCACGGAGCAGCCTGGCTGCGTCGCGCGGCGCCGCGCGCGGGCGCGGAGGGTGGGGCGGTGTTCGTGGGCGCCGCGATGTCGGTGGGCGCCGCGGTGGCGTCGCTCGGCGCAGGGCTCAGCCACGCTCCGCGCGGGCTCGTGGTGGGACGTGGCGTTGCGGTCGTCTCCGTGAGCTCGGAGGCGATGCGCAGGGCGAGCAGGGTGACGAGCACGCCGACCACTGCGCCGCCCAGGGCGATGCGCACGGGGCGGGTGCTCCCGAAGTCTCCCTCGCTCGGGCGACGTCGGCGTGAGTCGGGGACGGTGGCCAGCGGCGCTCGGCTGGGGCGGTCCCCCGGAGAGAGGGCCTCCGCGAGGGCGTGCCCCATCTCCGCGCAGCTGGAGAAGCGACGCGCGGCCGACTTGTGGAGAGCGCGTGATAGGGCGGCGTCTACCGCAGGGTCCAGCCCGAGGCTGGCGGCGATCGGGAGCGGCTCCTCCGTCTGGATCCGGGTCGCCACGCCGACCGCGTCGTCTCCGGGGAAGGCGCGGTGCCCGCTGATGGCCTCGTAGAGGGTGGCCGCGAGGGAGAACTGATCGCTCGCCGCCGAATGCTCGCCGTGGGTGACGGACTCGGGGGCGCTGTAGGCGGGCGTTCCCAGGAGCCCGCCGCCTTTGGTGAGGGTCGACTCGGGCACCCGCGCCACACCGAAGTCGGCGATCTTGGCGCCGGTCTTGGTGAGGATGATGTTCTCGGGTTTCACGTCCCGGTGCAGCACCCCCGCCCGGTGCGCGGTGGTGAGGGCGTCGCCGAGCTCGAGGGCGAGGTTCGCCGCGGAGGTGGGCGACAGGGGGCCACGGGTGAGGCGGGCCTTGAGCGTCGTGCCCTCGGCGTGCTCGAAGACGAGCACGACGCCGAGCTTCGGGTCCTCGCTCATGTCGAAGAGCCCCACGATGTGCGGGTGGCTGACCCGCGCGGACGCCTTGGCTTCTTGGCGCATGCGCCGTGAGAGGCTCTCCCTCTCCTCTGCCCCGAGCCGCAGGTCCGGGCGCAGGTACTTCAGGGCGACCTCACGATCGAGCACCGGATCCCGCGCGAGCAGCACCTGTCCCGTCGCCCCGCGTCCGATCGATCGGATCACCTCGTAGCGGCCGATCCGCGCCGGCGTGGAGGAGGGACCTTCATCCGGCGGAAGCGATGGCTCGGCGAGGGCGCTTTCCGGCATCGCTGGGCTCATATCGCGCGCAGTCCGACCAGGCCAGTCTGCGCGACGCCCGAACCCCGAGGTGGTGCGGTGTTACGGTTCGATTGCGCCGCAGTCGTACTGTTCGGAGCTCAGGACGGGGCCAGATACCGGGGCGGGGGAGTGGGAGGTGCTCTTCTCCCCGGTCTCACCATCGCGTCGAGGCGCGTCGCCCTTCTCGCCGCCCCCGTCGTTCCCTTCGCCGCCGTCCGGAGAGCGGTCGTCCGGACGGCGGATCACGTCGTCCTTCTCTTTCCGCTCGCGTCGGGGCGGCTCCCCGTACTCCTCCCGCAGCTTCCGATGCAGGCCGTCACTGAGCACCTGCTCGTGGTACTGGGGCATGCGGGGGAGCTGCACGATGTACTTCACGCGCTCCTGGACCTCCACCACTTCGATGCTCCCCGTGGAGGTGTCACCGTCGGAACGGTACTTGAAGAGCAGGTATCCGTTCTCCTGGTCCTGCTCGATCAGCTCGAAGCCCTGATCGACACGGATGAAGCGCAGCGCGCCGTTGTAGGTCAGCGTCTTGCTATAAGGAGACTCGGTGGTGACCTTGGCGAACGCCGGGGCCTCCGTGAGGGCGACGGTGGCCAGGAGGGCGAGGGCCGCGGTGAGGCGTCGCAGGGAGGTGGCGTCGAGCATGCCAGGCGGATTAGGGGGGAGACTCCCGCAGAGGGCCAAGTTCGTGGGGGCTTCGTGGACCCTGTGGTGTCCCGGTCCGCGCGAGCCCACCGGCTTCCTTGTGCAGTCGCTCAGCGGAGCGGCGCTCGTCGAGCCGCGCCAAGGCAGCTCCGCTCGGAGCTCGTCTGCACGTCCCCACCGAGCAGCGCGGAGCGACCAGGCTCAGAGGCTCGTCGGTGCGCCCCCGCCGAGGAGCTGGAGGGGGCCTTCCCGAAACAGATACGTAAGCTCGTCCGCGCCGTACCGCGCCTCGATCCAGTGGAACGCGCGCTCGAGCTCATCCACGTCGCTGGGGCGATGAGCGTCGCTGCAGGCGGCCCCGTAGAGTTCCCGTTCGAGTAGCGCGGTGGCGCAGGCTCGCACCTGCTCCCCGTACTTCCCCACCAGGGCGCAAGCGTCGAGCAGCGGCACGCAACCGAGCTCGACGAGCCGACTCAAGCGATCCGGTTGGTTCCACAGGGGCCGGTAGCGCTCTGGATGGGCGATCACCGGGGTGAGTCCTTGACGCTGGATCCGGAAGAGGGACTGCTCGACCGCGGGCGAGAAAGCGACCTCATAGAACTCGAGCAGGATCGCGCTCCCCCCTGGATAGGGCAACGCGTCGCCGCGCAGGATGCGCTGGAGCACGACCTCGTCGAAGTAGTGCTCACAGCTCAGGCTCACCTCCGGCAGGGGACCTGCGGCGCCCGCCGGTCGGGTGACGTCGCCGAGCTCGGGCGATGACATTTGCGTCCGCGCACGCTCGAAGGCGTCGCGCAGCTCCGCAGCCGAGTTGTCGAACAAGCCAGGGCGCATGTGCGGGGTCGCCACGACGTGGTCGAAGCCGAGCCGACGCAGGCGTCTCAAAATGTCCGCGCCCTCTCCCGGCGTGCGAGCACCATCGTCGATACCGGGCACCCAATGGCAGTGCAGGTCGATCATGCCTGGCATCGCGGCTATGCTAGCTCCATCAGCGTGATGCCCGAGAACCGAGGTCTCGTTCCGCTGCTCGACCGACACCGCATGCTCGTCTGCGTTGGCTCGGGGGGCGTGGGCAAGACGACCGTAGCCGCCGCTCTGGCGCTGGCGGCCGCCCAGCGCGGGCGTCGTACCCTTTGCTTGACCATCGATCCCGCGCGGCGGCTCGCCAACAGTCTCGGGCTGGACAGCATGCCGCCGGAGCAGGTGACCATCGCGCCCGAATGGCTGCGTGAGCACGGTGTCGAGCTGGGGCGCGGGAGCCTCACGGTGATGATGCTCGACACCAAGCACACCTTCGACGAGCTCGTGCGGAGCAAGGCGAGCAGCGCGGAGTCGCGGGATCGCATCCTGAACAACCACCTGTACCAGTACATCTCGACCCACCTCGCGGGCACCCAGTCCTACATGGCGATGGAGAAGGTGCTCATGGTGGAGGAAGATGACTCTTACGACACCATCGTCCTCGACACACCTCCGATGCATCACGCCCTCGACTTCTTCGAGGCGCCCGAGCGCATGGTGGAGGTCATCGACAGCCCAGCGCTGCGCGGTCTGGTGCAGGCGATGCAGACCTCCGGGCGGTTCAGTCTGAACGTCGTCGCTCGCAGCATCGGGGCGGTCTTGCGCACGATCGGGCGGATCACCGGCGGGCCCCTGCTCGAGGAGATGGCGGGCCTGGTGAGCGCCATGAACGAGCTCTTCGGTGGCTTTCAGGAGCGGGCGGGGCGCGTGCTCGAGCAGATGCGGAGCTCACGCTTCGGATACATCGCGGTGAGCACCCCTGCGTCCCTCCGGTGGAGCGAGGTCGACGTGCTCACGGATCGCATGCGCGAGCGCGGGCTGCGCACGGACGCTCTGGTCATCAACCGCGTGCACCCGGCGCGCGGGCGGCTCCCGGAGCTCGGGGACGTCGCGTCCCTCTTGAGCGCGCGCGGCATCGAGCTCGGGGCGAGCGGGCCGGAGCGGGTGCTCCAGGCCGCCAGGGAGGAGTCGGCGCTGGCGGAGCGTCAGAAGCAGGAGCTCGAGCAACTCCAAGAGCGGCTGCGTGCCTGGGGTGCCCCGATCCAGGTGACGGTCCCGGCCTTCGCCGTGGACGTCCACCACCCGGAGCGCCTCCGTGAGGTGGCGGGGTTCCTGTGCGGCGCTTGAGGCGCGCCGAGGACCAGCTCACTCCTCCTTGCGACCACGCTTGCGGTAGAAGACCCGGAGCGGCACGGCTTGGAAGCCGAACTGCTGTCGGATCTGGTTCGTGACGAAGCGCCGGTAGCTCTCGACGATGTTCTCGGGGGCGTTGCTCCAGGCCACGAAGGTCGGCGGGTACACGCCCGCTTGAGTGATGTAGTAGATGCGCGGCGAGCGGCCGCCCTTGGTCGGAGGTGGCCGCTTGCTGAGCACCTGCTCGAAGAATCGGTTCAGCTCCGAGGTGCCCACGCGCCGGCCCATCTCTTCGCCGGCCGCCTGGACCTGGTCCATCAGCTTGCGGACGCCGTGGCCCGTCTTCGCGCTGAGGCCGACGATGGGGGCCCAGCGGGCGAAATCGAGGGCATGGCGCGCGTCCTCGATGCGCTCTCCGAGCTCCCGGGGGGACAGCAGGTCCGCCTTGTTGAGCCCCACCACGATGGCGCGTCCGCGCTCGGCGCAGAGCCCGAGGAGGCGCGCGTCCTGCTCCGCCACGCCTTCGGTGGCGTCACACATCAGCACGATCACCTGGGCGCGCGCCACGGCGCGGAGCGAGCGCATGACGCTCTCCGCCTCCACCCCCGCGCTGACGCGAGACTTGCGCCGGATCCCCGCCGTGTCGACGACGAGGAAGCGCCGCTTTCCGACTTCGACGAGGCTGTCGACGGGATCCCGCGTGGTGCCCGGCCGATCGTCGACGAGAGAGCGCTCCGTGCCCGCCAGGCGATTGAAGAGGGACGACTTGCCGGCGTTGGGGCGCCCGATGAGGGCGATGCGGATCGGCTCCTCGGGCGCTGCGGAGCGGGATGCGTCTGCGGCGGCCTCGTCGAGCTGCGCTCCCTCGTCGAGCTGCGCTCCCTCGTCGAGCTGCGCTTCGTCCTCGAGTTCGTCCAGCGCCAGCGAGGGCTTCGCACCGGGCGCGCGCGGGGGCAGCTGCTCCACGATGGCGGCCTCGAGCTTGCCGACGTTGCGGCCGTGCAAGGCGGAGATCGGGATCAGGTGATCGATGCCGAGGGAGTAGAGGTCCGTGGCGAGGGCCTCGCGACCGGGGCCGTCCGCCTTGTTCGCGGCGTAGACGACCGGCTTGGAGCTCCGCCGGAGGAGTTCGACGGCGTCGCGATCGGGCCCTGTCGGAGGAGCGCTGCCGTCGAGGACGCACAGGACCACGTCCGCTTCGGCGATGGCGGCGTGCACGTGACGGGCGATCCCCTGACCCATCGGATCGTCCGTGGTCGGGTCGAAGCCGCCCGTGTCGACGAAGGTGACGTCACGTCCCTGGATGTGAGTGTCCGCGTAGTGTCGATCCCGCGTGACGCCTGGCGCGTCGTGCACGATGGCGAGCTTCTCGCCCACCAGACGATTGAAGAGCGTGCTCTTGCCGACGTTGGGGCGCCCGACGATTGCAACGATGGGTGTCGTCATGACGGATCCGTCTCGGGGGCGTCGGGCTCTTCGCCTCGCAGGACCTCGGGCGCGACGATGCCCTGGGCGGGATCGTAGCCCATCTCCGAGAGCTGCCTGGGCATGTCCTTCCAGTGAGGGGTCACGCGGACGAAGAGCTTGAGGTGCACCTGCTTGTCCACCAACGACTCGATGCGCTGGCGCGCGGCGATGCCGATGGCCTTGATCTGCTCGCCTCCGTGCCCCACCAGGATCTTCCGTTGCCCGACCTTCTCGACGTGGATCGTCGCGGCCAGGGACAACAGCTGGGCCGACTCCTCCGCCGCGTCGATCGAGACGGCGACGGCGTGGGGCACCTCGCGCTCGAACTGGTTGAGGATGGCCTCCCGGACGTACTCCCGGACGAAGAACAACACGGGGCGGTTGGTGAGGGTGTCCTCGTCGAACCCCGCGGGCCCCTCCGGGAGCAGGCGCGCGATCTCGTCGAGCGCGGCGTCCACCCCGTCGTTGCGCCGTACGCTCACCGGGATGAAGGCCTCGAACTCCTGGGCTTTCGCGTAGGCGTCGAGCTGCGGCAACAGCTGCGTCTTGTCGCGGAGCAGGTCGACCTTGTTGACGAGCAAGATGCGCGGTCCGGGCGCGAAGCCCGCGAGCGTCTCCAGCACCTCCCGATCCCCCGGGCGGAGCCAGGGGTTGTCCAGAGGCCCACCCCCGGGAAGCGCACGCTGCTCCTTCGGGGGCTTGGTCCAGACGTCGGTCATCATCACGACCAGGTCCGCGGAGCGGGCCGACTCGTAGGCGGCGGCGTTCATCCGGCGCCCGAGCTCGGTCCGGGGACGATGTAGGCCCGGTGTGTCCAGGAAGGCGATCTGGGCGGCGCCGCGGCGCACGACGCCCAGGAGGGCGTCCCGCGTCGTCTGGGGGAGTGGAGAGGTGATGGCCAACGGCTCCCCGAGCGCTGCGTTGAGCAGCGTGGACTTGCCGACATTGGTGCGGCCCACGAGGGCGACGGTTCCGAATCGCATGCGAAGGGGGCTCTTCCTGCCAGAGGCGGCCTCCCCTGGCAATTCGAAGGTCCGTGGGCCCCACTTTGACCCATCGGAGGCGGTCGCGCCGGTGCTCGGCGCCGCCCACGAATCCAGGCGATCGGAGCCCTCGCCCCGCGCGGCGAGCCCCCGCGCCTTCCGCCTTGGCCCCCTGCAGGTTGGCGCGGCGGCACGCACGGCGGGTCCCGAGTCGAGCGCCCGCGAGCATGTCGGGGGGGGGCCGGGCCCGCTCTGCGGGGGTGACCCCTCCGTGACCCGGGAACCCGCGGGCGCTGGGAACCTCGGTGACACGGAGGCCAAATGCGGCTATGGCGCAAGAATGGCTGCCGGTGGACCGCCTCCTCCATTTGCGCCTCCCCCCGACGAGGGGGCAGAGCGTCGCGAGGCGGAGCGAGTCGAAGTCGAGTGGGCGGTGGACTGCGAGACGGAAGACACCTTCCTCTTCGCGAACATCACGAACATCAGCGCGCTCGGGATTTTCGTGCGCTCCCTGGAGCCCCTCCCGCCGGGCACGAGCATGACCCTGCGCTTCTCGCCGCCCGGTGGTCAGGAGCCCTTCGTGCTGCGGGGTGAGGTGACGTGGGTCAACCCGGTGCGGCTGCTCGGGGCGAACAAGAACCCCGGTATGGGGATCCGCTTCGTAGAGCTCCGTCGGGAGGAGCGCCTGCGGCTCGTCGAGACGATCCGCACGATCGCCTACGTCCGCGAACGCTCGAACTGAGAAGCGCCGAAGGCTCAGTCGTTCGAAGCCGGCGGAGCGCTGTCTGCCCCCTTCGCCGTGTCTTGGGGCCGCGGCGCCGCGGGGGCCGGGGCTGCCGGCGCTGGCCCGGCGACGCTCCCCGTCGTCGCAGCCCCCGGCTTGGTCGGCTTGCTCTCCTTGCGGGCGGCGATGGCGTCCGCGCTGGAGGGCGCGTCCGCCTCGAGGGCGGCGAGGGCCTGACTGGCGCGCTCGGCGTAGCCGGGCTGAGACGCGAGGCGTCGATAGTGGGCGGCCGCTCGCTCCTGCTGTCCGACGGCGCGGTAGCAGGAGGCAGCGTGCCACGAGGCTTCGTCGGCGATCGGAGTGCCGGCGTAGCGAGCGGCGACGGTGTCGTAGAGATCCGCCGCTTGCTGACAACCGGATCCGTTCCGCGCAGCGTGGGCTTCGTGGAGCGCCGCCCGCGGCGCCTGGGGACCTCCGGCCGCGGCCACGCGACGGAACTGCCGCTCCGCCTCGGCGTAGCGACCAGCGTGGTAGGCCTCGAGAGCTCGCTCGAAGGTGGGCGGCGGCGCGTCTTGCGCGGCTCCTTCGGCGGCGGCCTCCGGCTCCGCGGCGCGCTTCGTCCGCGCGGGGCTGGACGTCTCGGCGCGGAGGGCGCGGCTCTCGGAGCGGGCAGGGGCGGACGGTATCGCGGGGCGGGGGATGGACCGCTCTTCCTGCGCCGGAGCCTCCGGTGGTAACGCCTCGGTCACGATGGAGTGGCGCGGCATCGCCTCCGCTTCGAGGCCAGGGACGCCACGCTCCGTGACGCTCACCTGATCGTGCTCGGTGGGGCGCGCCCGCAGGAAGACGAGGCTGGTGGACACCATCAGCAAGAGCAGCGCGGCCATGGCGAGCTGCGGGCGCATCGCGTAGCCCGCCAGCACCGACACCGTGCGACCGATCCTCTCCCGCAGGGAGAGCTCTTTGTGAGCGAGGCGCTCTGCCTGGAGGATGCGCGCGTGCAAGCCCACCGGAGGATCCAACAGCGGCACGCTGGCCAGCTCCTTGGTCGCCTGCATCCCGGAGCTGATGCCCTTGCAGCGAGTGCAGTGGTGCAAGTGGCGCTTCGCCGCGGCCGCAGTGAGCTCGTCCAGCTCACCGTAGAGGAGGTTCAGCGCGATCTTGTCGTACCGTTCGCAATCCATGAGCTCGGCGTCTCGGTTCATTGCTCCCTGCCTGATGCGCTCCGCTCGGCCGCTGCCGTCGGAGGTTCGACGGGAGGCAGCGCGGCGCGCGGCTCAGCGCAGCGCGCGGGCATACTCCTCGAACTCGCACAATGCCTTCTGGAGGCGTTCCAGCGCGTAGCGCATGCGGCTCTTGACCGTGTTTTCTCCGACTCCAGTGATGACGGCGATCTCCTGAAAGGGCACATCTCCGATGTGCCGCAGCAAAAACACCTCCTTTTGCTCCTCGGGGAGCTCCTCGACCGCCAGGGCGACGCGCTCGCGGATCTCGCTGGCAACGACGACCCTCTCGGTGCTCGCCGCAGGGTGCGGATCGGCGAACCGGTCGCCGAGCGTCGAGCGGCCTTCGCCGTCGTCGGAGCCGCCGTCGAGGGACGCATGGCGGCGGTGCTTCTGTCGGCGGAGGTGGTCGACGCAGAGGTTCCGGGTGATCGTGTACAGCCACGTCGAGAAGCGGGACTCGTGCTTGAACTCGCCCGCGCGCTGGACCAGCCGCAAGAAGGCCTCCTGGGTCACGTCTTCGGCCCATGACGCGTGGCGCAGATAGCGCAGCGCGAAGTTGTAGACGGGCCGCTCATAGCGGCGCAGGAGCTCGGCGAACGCCTCGCGGTCACCCCTCTGATAGCGGACCATGAGCACCTCATCGCTCGTCTCCCCGTGCGCCGCGGTCATGGCTTCGCTCCCGATGGAAGGATGGTAGGGCGGGGCCCGGCGGCGAACAGGCCCCGGCGTCGGCACCTGGCCGACGCACGCCTCCCGAAGGGGTGGCTATGGGTTCGACGTTCCAGCACGTGGTTCGATCTGGAGGGAGGGGAGCAAGGGCCGGTGCGAAGAACGGTACGCTCTCCCAGCGGCCCACCCTGGATCCGGTCAGAGTACGCCGACGCTAGTCCTTTGTCCGGGCCCCGTGCAAGCGCACCCGGCCCGGGAAAATCGCCCCAGATCCCGGGCGCTTTGGGACCGTCGGGGCTGCCCGATGCGGGCTCCGTTCCGAGGGTGTCGCCCGTGGAGCGGAGGTGGGCCTCTTCGGCCATCCTCACCCGGCTGGTGGAATGGGTGGCGGCCGCGCCTGGGAAATCGGGGGCTTGGCAGCGGTGGAATGCGGAAGGATCATCCGTGCTTGCCGACACCCCGGCTTGGCCCCCTAAGATGCGGGGGAGCAGCCCGCCCCCGGCGCCGCCGCGGGCAGCTCGGGAGAGGAACGATGTCTCGATTCAGTAGCTCGACTCGAATGATCGCAGTGGCGCTGGCCGTGGTCGGCTGGCCCGCTCTGGGGCTCGCCCAAGGGGCGGCAGGAGAGGGGGCTTCGCAGACGGGCTCTGGCGCTGCCACGGCTGCGCAGGACTCGGGATGGACCTCCGACTCCGAGGTCCCGGAGGCGGGGGAGCGGGCGGAGGCCGTCGCGCAGGCGCCGACGGAGGAAGATGCGTCGCCGACCCAGGGCGAGGCGAGCCCGGCGAGACCAGAGGCGCCCGCATCCCGGGAGCTGGACGGAGCGACGTATCAGATCCGCCTGCGCGACCTCGAGCAGCGCGTGGACGAGCTCAAGGAGCAGATCCGCCGAAGCCACACCCGGCTCAGCCTCCTGAGCGACACGATCCTGGCGGCCGGGGTCGGCGGAGCGCGCGCGGAGATCGTCTTCCAGAACGAGCTCAGCAGCGCTTTCCGGCTGACGGAGGCGGTGTTCGTCCTCGACGGGGCGGTGCAGTACCGCAAGCAGGACGAGACGGGGACCCTCGCGGCCCAGGAGACGATCCCGATCTTCAGCGGTTCGATCCCCTCGGGGGACCACACCCTCCAGGTCCTCATCAAGCTTCGCGGTCACGGTTATGGCGTCTTCTCGTATCTGCGGGGCTACGAGGTCGAGCTGCGTGACGCGCACTCGTTCACGGTGACGGACGGCAAGCTCATCGAGGTCAAGGCGACCGCCTGGGAGCGCGGAGGAGCTACCACGCCCCTCGAGGAGCGTCCCGCCATGCGCTACACGAGCAACCTGCGGAGCCTGGGGGACGTTCCCGCCACGCCCGCGAAGGGGGGCGCCGGGAGTTCGAAGGGGTCCGGGTCGGGACGGGTCGGCGGCAGCGTGTCCGTGGGCGGAGGAAACTGACGGTGGATGGGCGCCTCGCGCCTCCGCCGGGGGGCCGCTCGAGCACCGCAGTTCGCTCGAGCTCCGCAGTGCGCTACGCGCTCTTGGCGCTGGCCTTTGGGGTCTTCCCCACGCCCGCGGGGGCGGTGTCCGCGGACGAGGCTCGCGCCAACGCGACGAAGGCGATCACCGCGGTCGAGGCGCAGGCGAGCTCCCTGCGGCGAGTGACCGCGGAGACCCGCCGCCTCGATCCCAGCCGGCTCGTCACTGCGGGGGAGCTCCACCTTCGGACGAAGGACTACGAGCGGGCCATCGATCAGCTGAACAAGGTGATCGAGCTCGATCAGCAGGGGCGCGTCCCCGAGGCGGTCGCCGCGGACGCGACCTTCCTCCTGGCGGAGGCGTACTTCGCCGACGGGCAGCTGTACTCGGCGCGGCGCTACTACGAGCGCATCGCGGAGCGGGCGGAGCAAACGGCCTACCGCGGGTTCGCGGGGCGCGCCGCGAGCCGCCTGGTGGACGTCGCCCTGCGAACGCGCCGCACCGAGGGTCTCGACGGGATCCTCGCGCAGGTCGAACGCCTCGCCCCGACCGATCCCACGGGCTCCTTGCAGTACGCGCGGGCCAAGCTCCTCTTCGCCAAGAACGACCTGAACGGTGCGCGCAGCGCCGCCAGCGCCGTGCCCGAAGGGTCCGAGTACATCCACCGATCGGCCTATCTGGTTGGCGTGACCCTGGCCAAGGAGGCGGGGCTGATGCAGGGCACTCCGCGCGGGACGCAGCCGGGGGGCAAGCCCGGCGCCACGGCCTCGACGTCGGGGGAGGCGGCGGGACCCTCACCGGCGCTCCAGCAAGCCATCGCGGCGTTTCGCCGCGCGGCGGAGCTGCCGACGAAGGATCCGGAACAAGAGCACGTCGTGCACCTCTCCTGGATGGCCATCGGGCGCTTGCTCTACGAGGAGGGGGCCTACCTGGAGGCTACCGAGGCCTACGCGAAGGTGCCGCGCACCTCGCCGGAGTTCACGACGGCCCTGTACGAACTGGGCTGGGCCTATGTTCGGCTCGGGGACTACGATCGCGGGCAACGGGCCCTCGAGCTACTGAGCGTGCTCGACCCGGGCCGCGTGGACGCCGCAGACGGAGCGTTGCTGCGGGCGGATCTCCTCCTGCGCTCCGGGCGGTTCGAGCAGGCGCTCGCGGCCTACCACCAGGCGCGCGACGAGTACGATCCGCTTCAAAAGCAGGTCGCCGCCTTCTTGAGCGCACACACGGATCCCGCGGACTACTACGACGTGCTCACCGCGGACGGCTTGGAGCTCGGCGGGGAGCTGCCCACCGTGGCCGTGGAGTGGGCGCGGGAAGAAGCGGCGGAGGACCGGATGTTCGCGGTCACCGACGACGTCGCGCGTTCGAGGCGCCTCGTGAAGCGATCGCGTCAGCTCATCCAGCAGCTGGAGGCCACGCTGGCGTCGAGCTCTCGGGCGAAGATGTTCCCGGAGCTCTACGGGGAGCTCGAGAAGGCCCTCGGGCTCCTGAATCAGGTTGCGCTGGCGCGACGGCAGCTCGCCCTCGGCATGGATGACGAGGCAGGGAACGAGGGGCAGGGAGAGCTCGCGCAGGTGCGGGCCGAGCGTCGTCGCTTGATGGCGCGTCTCGGTGAGGTGCCGGCCTATCCCGCCGACTTCAACCGACGTCAGAGCGAAGCCGAGAGCGGGTTCAACGCGGTGTCCCAGGAGCTGCAGCGGCTGACGCTCCGGGCCGACTACCTGCAAGCGATGGTGAACGGCCTGCGGCGGGTCCTGGTCGACGGCGCTCAGGCGACGAGCTCCTCGGCGTCGCGGGCGCGCTTCGAGGAGGAGCTCCGGGTGGGTGAGGAGGAGCTCGCGGCCCACCGCCGCCGCATCGACGAGCTCCGCCAACACGTCGAGATCGGACGGGTGCAGATCGGGCTGGGCGACGAGCGCTTCTCGGAGGACGACACCGTACGCCGCCGCTTCCGCGAGCTGTTCGCGCGTGAGGTGGCGCTCGCGGCGAGCGGAGCGGATCGCGACGCCGCCGACTACGCCCGGGGGATCCAACCGCTGCTCCAGAGAGCGGACGCCGTCGAGGACCGAATCGAGCGGGCTCGGGCCGCCCTCGAGGCCGCGGGGGAAGCGCGCAGTCGGGACGTAGCCGCCACGGTCGCCCAGGAGCGCGAGTTGATGGAGGGGTATGTGTCGCACCTCGACGAGCTGGATCGGAGCGCGCGGGTGCTGCTCGGCGAGATGGCCATGGAGAACCTCGAGCTCGTCCGCAAGCGGCTGAAGAACGTGGTGCAGCGCGCGGACGTGGGGATCGTGCAGCACGCCTGGGAGCTGCGCGAAGATCAGATGCACCGACTGCGCCAGCTCCAGCGGGAGCGCGCGCGGGAGGAGAGCTTCCTCAACGACGAGCTCCGCGAGGTACTCGACGACGCGGAGGAGCTGCCATGAGCGCGCTTCGTCGAGACACGCCGGCGCAGGCCTCGGAGAGGTCGTCGCGTCGGGGGACGAGCCGTGGCGCGGGTGGTCAGCGCGGCGGCGGTCTGCGCGGCCGTGCGTGGGACTGGCGCGGGTGGCTCATCGCGGGCCTGTGCGCCGGGGTGACCGCCTCGGCTCAGGTGGCCGGCGCGGCGGAGAGTGCGGCGGGCGGCGCGGTGGCCGAGAGCGAAGCCGCCTCGAAGACCAGCACGCCACCGGTGTATCCCCTCCAGTGTGGCGGCGCGGCGGCCCTGCGGGTGGTCGACGCGCCCCGCTTGCCGCCTCCGACGCCGGAGCAGGTGCGTGCGCTCCGCCTGCTCGAGGAGGAAGCGGAGGGGTACCTCGCCGATGCCAAGCGGTTCCAGGGCACCCTCACGACGATCGTGCGCCACCACTACGAAGAACGGCGCCGCCGCGTGCTGTCGACCCTCGATCGAGAGATCGACATGGAGCGCAAGGAGCTGCTGGAGGCGCGCGCGGAGGCGATCCGCCGGCTCGAGGACTTCGTGGCGCGCTACAGCGGCGCGAACGCCGATCCCCAGGCGACCCCGGACGCCATGTTCCGGCTCGCGGCGCTCTACGAGGAGCGCGCCCGTGACGACTACGACGCGGACCTCACGGAGGGCTTGCGCCCCGCGATCGACATCTACCGGAGCATCGTCGAGCAGTATCCCGCCTACCAGGAGAGCGCCGCCGTGCACTACTACCTGGGTCACGCGCTCACCGACGCGGGACGACTCGAGGAAGGGCAACAAGCCTGGCGGTCCCTGGTGTGCGCCAACCGCTACCAGGTCACGTCCGCGCCCGCCTCGGGCGGCCAAGGAGGTGACGCGCAGGGGACCGTGCTCGTGCAGCGCCTCCCCCAGGACCACGACCGGCGGTTCTGGAACGAGTGGTACAACAAGAACCCCGTGCCCCTCGATCAGCTGGGGGGACCGCGGGCGAGCTCGAGCCAGCTCGGCGTGAAGGAGGAGGAGCTGACCTTCGTCGATCCTTACGCGGGCTGCGAACCGCTGCCCCAGGATCTCGCGCCGGGCGACGAGCCCCGCTACCTCGCCGAGATCTGGTGGCAGATCGGCAACTTCCACTTCGACGCCCTGGGCCACGGGGGGCCTTACGCCCTGAATCGCGCGGTCAGCGCCTATGACCACGCGCTCCAGTTCCGCAAGCCGCCATTGTACGGCGTCGCGCTTTACAAGCAGGCGTGGGCCTACTTCAAGCAGCAGCGCTACAAGACCGCCGTCCAGGCGTTCGTCGAGCTGCTGCGGTACGCGGACGAGCAGGAGAAGAAGACCGGCGACGCGGGCGCCGATTTCCGCTCCGAGGCGTACACCTACATCGCCGGCTCCCTCACGTACGTCGACTTCGACGGCCCCCCTGCCGACGACCCCAACATCCCGCGCAGCGACGTGCTCGACGTCGAGCTCGATCCCCTCATCGCCGAAGAGCGAATGAGCGTGGCCATCGATCGCGTCCAGGATCCCGCGCTGATCCCTCAAGATCAGAAGTGGACGTCCGCGATCTACAAGGCGCTGGCCCAGGAGTTCATCGAGATCAGCCAACATCGCAACGCGATCCGCGCCCTGGAGATCACGGCGAACAAGTTCCCACTGGATCGCGACGCCCCGGCGATCGTCAATCGTATCGCGGAACTCTACGATCAGCTCTCGCGCTACGCCCCCGACGGCTCTCCGGCGCGCGCCGAGTACGCCGGGCGCGCCCTGTCTGCGCGGATGCAGCTCGCCAACTACGTCGGGGAGACGGTCTGGACGGAGGCGAACCGCGACGACCCCGAGGCGCTGGGCGCAGCCGAAGAGCTCGTCCGGGTGGGGCTCCGGCGCGCCGCTGCGGATCACACGAACTACGCGCGGGCGTACAAGGATCGGGCCCTTCAGCTGAGCGACCCGCAGGAGCAGACGCGTCTGCTCGACAAGGCGATCGAGGAATACCGCCTGGCCGCGCGCGGCTGGCAGGCGTACTTGGATCAGGACTCCACCGCGAGCGACGCGTACGAGAGCCGCTTCTGGCTGGCGGACGCGCGCTTCTGGTCCACGGTGCTGCAGGTGCCGTTGGGGCGCTCGCCAACCGCGGAGGAGGCCAAGCTCGCCCGGGACGCGGCGGTGGCCGTGCGCGACTCGAACGAGGACGACAAGTACCGGCAGCCGGCGGCGTACTACGTCGTCACCCTGGCCGAGAAGATCCTCGAGGACGAGTACCGCAAGTACGAAGAGACCGGCGGCGCGCAGGGGATCCGTCAGCGCTCCGAGGTGAGCTTCGAAGGCGACGGAGCGGAGCGCAGGGTGCTACGGCAGGAGCTCGAACCCCAGGTGCAGCTGGCCGTCTGTGCCCGCGACGAATACAACGCGCGCATCCCTCTCGCGGAAGATCCGGAGAAGAACGGCCTGCTCTATGCCTTCCAGGCGGCGGACTACTTCTTCCTGTACGGGCAGTTCGAAGAGGCGGCGCGGCGCTTTCGACCCATCTACGAGGAGCACTGCGGCAAGAACGAGTGGGGCTACCGCGCCTGGGAGAAGCTCATCAGCATGAGCAACTTCGAGGGCCGAGCGGACGAGAGCCGCCGGCTCGCCGAAGGGAGGAGCTGCGCCTACGACGAGGAGTCTCGGCGCGCGGAGGAGTCGATCCGGAAGCCCGTCAAGCAGGGCGTCGCGTACCTGGACGCGCGGCGCCTGTACGAGGAGGCGGAGCAAATGCCCGACGGCCCCGAGCGCGATGGGAAGTGGCGGGCGGCAGCGGCGGCCTACAAGGTCGCCCTCGACGCGGCGCCGGATCGCGACGAGGCCCCCGAAGCGGCCATGAACGGCGCGTACGCCTACAAGCAGGTGGGAGAGTACGATCGGGCGATCGCCATGTATCGGCTCTTCATCGAGCGGTACGGCGACGATGCGACGCTGCGTAGGTTGCGGAGCGGAGACCCCAAGGCGCAGCCGCCCCAGGCGGCGGACCCGGCGAAGTACGAGGAGCGCGTCGGGTTCCTGAGCGGCGCCTACGAGGCGTTGGCCGGAGCGTACGTCTTGTTCTTCGACTACCCCAAGGCCGCCGAGACCTTCGATCACATCAGCGGCAACGATCATTTCCCGGCGGAGAACCGCAAGTCCGCGGCGCTGCAGGCCCTCGGGCTCTACGCGAACCTCGATGACACCTCGGGGATGCAGCGGGTGCGGAAGCGTCTGCCGACCCTCGGCGCCACCGCCGAGGAGCTGGCGGAGGCGGACTTCATCATCGCGAGCGCGCCCCTCGGGAAGTGGGACGAGCGTAGCCCCCAGGAGGGAGCGAACCGCCAGGCACGGCTTGCGGCGGAGGCAGCCATGGAGGGCTACTACGAGCGTCACCGGACGCAGCCAGCCGCCGCCAAGTTCGTGGTGCGCGCGGCCTACCACATGGCGCGGGCCAAGCGCGCCGTTCGATCGCCGACCACGAACACGTGGTGGAAGCGGACCATCGAGAGCTTCGAGCGCTACCGCCAGGTGGCGCCGCGCCAGGACGGTCGCAGCGCGGCCCTGGGCTCACCGGAGGCGAGCATGGCGGCGGAGGCCGACTACACGATGCTCGACGCGGAGCTGAAGGCGAAGTTCGACTACGAGAGCGGCTTCCACCGCTACAAGGGCACCGTCGTCGAGGTGGTGAAGGAATACCAGAACGACGCGATCGAAGCGAAGCGCTGGTACGACCGGCTCCAGCACGTGGTGGACGCCTACCTCTCCCAGGAGTGGGCCACCGTCGCCATCGCGCGGCAGGGGTCGGTGTATGACTCGCTTCGCACGGGCCTGTACAACACGCGCCCCCCGGAGCTGAAGATGTTCACGGACGCGCAGGAGCGGGCGCTGCGGGCCGCGGAGGAGAGCGACAACCTCGATCTCCAGGACAAGGCCGACGAGATCCGCTTGTCCGTGCAGACCGCGTGGCGGGACAAGCGGGATCAGGAGCTCGACAGCGCCGACCAGGTGGCGGTGGATCGCTACGCGACCGCCGTGATCCTCGCGCGGCGTTACAATCTGTCGAACGCCGCCGTCACCCGCGCGATTCGGCGCCTCGCGTTCCTCACGGACGTCGTGGGGGAGGCGAAGATGGCGCAGTTCACGGCGGGCAAGCCCGAGCTGGAGTACACCCCGGGGATGTTCCAGCGCATGAGACCTGGTGTGGTGACGGCGCCCGAGCCCAATGGCCTGCCCGAACCTTTGCCCGTGAGCGTGCGATGAACAGACGTGCCTCGTCTCCGCTGGGTCCGACTTGGGCGTCTTGGGGGGCGCTCGGGCTCGGGGTGATGCTCGCCGTGAGCGGGTGCTCCAAAGGTGGGTCGACCTCGGGGCCCACGGGCCCGTCCGCGATCGATCATGAGGTGCCCGCGGGGACGGCGGGACAAGGGACAGGAGACGCCGGGTACCAGTTCGCCGTGGACGAGAGCGCCGCGGAGGGGACGGGGCCGCGCCCGGAGATGTCCGCCCGGGCCAAGGAGGCCTACCAGGCCGGCTTGCGCGCCTTCTCCGTGGGGGACTTGAACGGCGCGCGGACGCAGTTTCTGGCGGCCATCGCCGCGGACGGGAAGGCCTACCAGGCCCACTACTCCCTGGGGGTGGTGGAGGAGCGACTCGGGTCGCCGGCGGCCGCCGCTGCGGCGTACCGGAAGGCCCTCGACGTCGTTCCCGACTACGAGCAGGCGGCCGCGGCTCAGGCGCTCTTGATGGCGAAGCGAGGCGATCACGAGAGCGCCGCGCGGGACCTGAGGGCGCGCCTGTCGCGCCTCCCCAAGAGCGCGATCCTCACGGGCGCGCTCGCGGAGGTGAGATCGATGCAGGGCGAGTCCGGCGAGGCGCAGCGTCTCGCCCAGGAGGCCCTGAAGAAGAACCCCGATTATCGTCCGGCGATGGTGACCCTCGCGCGCGATCATTACCGGCGTCGTCGCCTCGATCTCGCCCTCTACACGCTCCAGGGGATCCTCGACGGCTACGGGCCCGAGAACCCACCGCGGGACAAGAACAACGCGGAGGCGAGGCTCCTGCGCGGGCTCATCTATCGAGAACGAAACCAACGGGGCTTGGCCATCGACGAGCTGACCCGGGCCGTGGAGCTCCGCCCCGATCTGGTGGAGGCGCGGCTGCAGCTCGCCACCTACATGCTCGAGGCGGGCAATGCCCAGGGGGCGCTGCCCCACCTCGAGGCCGCCGTCCGCTACGACCACAAGAACGTGCTGGCCCGCCTCAACCTGGGCGACGCCTATCGACTGGCGGAACGCCCCGCGGACGCACGACGGGAGCTCGAGTGGGTGGCGAAGGCCGCCCCCGAGCGGGTCGAAGTGCACTACAATCTCGGTTTGTTGTTCCTGCTCAGCAAATCCATCCCCGGCATGACCCCGATCCAGGCCACGAACAAGGCGATCGAGCACCTCGAAGCCTACCGGGAGCGCGGCGTCCGGGGCGGACCGGACGACACCGAGGAGCTGATCACCCGCGCCAAGACGCGCAAGGCGTTGCTCGAGGCGGAAGCGCAGGAGGCGAAGGGTGCTCGAGACACGGCGGCGGAGCCGCCCACGGAGGAGGCGCCATGACGTTCTCGAAACCACTGCCACGCGGGCGTCGGAGGTCGGGACGCGGCGCCCTGGGGCTCGCCGTTTTTCTGTTGGCCGGGAGCGGCTGGGCCCAGGACACCCAGAGCAAGGGGCGGGTGGTGACGATCAGCGAGGTGACCATCGTAGGTCGCGTGCAGAAGCCGATCGCCGCGGTGGATGTGAGCCGCATCCAGCCGCGTCTCACCTTGGCGGAGCTCGATCAACCCTTCGCGAACCGAATCGAGAAGGCGTTGTATCGCGCTCCATTCTGAGCCGTTCCACGGGGGAGTCGGCTCGTGTCCACGCTCCAGCCCTTTCTGCTCATCCTGACGCTGGTCCTCGTGGGGGGCTGCGCGCGGGTCTGCGCGCGGGTGTACGCTCGACACCGGGCGGCGCTCCCGAGCGATGGAACCATGCAGCGCTTGCGTCGCGCGGCGACGTCCGGCGAGGGAGCCGCGTCCGAGAAACCGCAGGAAAGCCCCGGGTCCGCGGGGTCCGGCGGGCGCGGATCGGAGCGACCCCTGGAGGAGAAGGTGATCTCCGAGGTGCTCGGCGCTCGCAACCGTCCTCTGGCGGTGCTGGCGTTGAACGAGCTCACCACGGAGGTGAGCATCGCCCTGCAGGACGCCCGGACGCTCCCGCCCGCCGTCGGGCGTGTCGCGTTGCTGGGTGGCACCGCCCTCGGCTTGACCGCGATGGCCACCGCGCTCCGCAACGAGCAGGGCGCGACGGCGGCGATGTGGGGCGGCGCGTGCCTGCTGCTCGCGGTCGCGGGTGCCGGTGTGTGTGGGGTCTATGGGCGTCTCGCACGTCGTGCGGCCGAACGGCGTCGTGAGCAGACCCGTGAGCTGATCCGACTCCTCGAACGACGCTTGCCCTCGACGTGAGGGAGGCCCGGCGCAGCCGAAGCGTACGCCCAGGATGCGCCGTCCTCGAGGACCGGGGTCTCGAGCGTTGCAAACGCAAACGCTGGCGTTCCGAAGGAATCCCGAGCAACGGAATGAAGGAGCGCGGCGGACTGCGGGCAGAGCGGTCTTGGTCCGTCGAAGTGTCCGTGATGCCTCCGGGGCCGAAGCGTACGTCCCGGTAGTGGGAGGTAGGCCGGCCGTCAGCGGAGCCAGAGCACCGTTTCAGAAACGACCGCCAGGAACGACGCCACCGGCGCGTCGAAGCCGCCTCGGGAGTGGACCGAGACGAGACCCAAATGGAGGGCCCCAGGGGAGCGAGCTGGTGACGGGAATGCGGTGGAAGCGGTGGACCCGCGCAAGACAACTCGATAACCTCCGGAGCTGGTTCTCGTCATGACGCAACCTCAGCAGCAAGTCCAACCGCAGTCCCGTCCCGGACAGATGACGGCGGTGATGCGGGCCGTCGCGTCGACCGGTCCGAAAGTGCTCCGCATCGGTCTGGTGCGCGGCGGACGTGTGCTCGAGGAGCGCGTCATCAAGCAGCGGACCGACGTGACCATCGGCCCGAGCGAGAAGAGCATGTTCGTGCTCGCGGACCGCAGCCTGCCGTCGGGCTTCAAGCTCTTTGAGCTCGTGCAGGGCGAGTACGTGCTCAATTTCCTCGAAGAGATGAGCGGTCGCGTCGCGTTGCCGACGGGCATCTCCGAGCTGCAGGTGCTCAAGGGGCAGGCTCGGCGGACCGACGAGGGGGCGTACCAGCTGCGGCTCACCGAGGATTCTCGGGGCAAGATCGTCGTGGGGGACACGACGTTCCTCTTCCAGTTCGTCGCGCCCCCGCCCGTGCAGCCGAAGCCGCAGCTCCCGGTCGCCGTCCTGCGCGGCGCCACGGGGATCGACTGGCGCACGACGATCATCGCTGCGTTCGCCTTCTTGGCGCACTTCCTGGCCATCGGGGCCATGTACTCCGATTGGCTCGACCCGATCGTCGACGAGGAGCTGAGCCTCGCGGGGCTGGTCGACACCTTCGACAAACTGCCCCCGCCGCCGCCCATCGAGGAAAAGGTGGAGGAGGTCACGGAGACCGCCACCGAAGCGAAGGAAGAGGCTCCGACCACCCCGCGCCCCACGCCCTCGAAGGGCAAGACCGCGCCGGACAAGGGGAGCAGCGGCGGCTCGATGAGCTCGGCGGAGGTCGCCGCCCTCAGCAACGAGCTGGATCAGCTCTCGATGCTCACCCTCGGCGCGCTCGCCTCGACGGGGCCCGCGACGGCGGGGGTGCTCCAGGGCGGCGACGTCCCGACGGGCGCCCTCGACGCGGCCGCCGCGAGCAACGCGGGGGTCGGGGTCGGGGGAGGGTTGAAGCTCGGCTCGGGGGGAGGCGCCATTCGCCCGGGGCAGGGCACCGGCTTGGGGAGCATCGGCACCACGGGCAAGGGGACCGAGGGCGGCACGGGCACCGTCCAGGAGGTGAAGGGGCCGACGGGCAACGCTCAGGTCTCGTCCTCCGTCACGGTGGGCACCGTGAGCAACGCCCAGTCGGTCATCGCCGGCATGCGAGCGGGCTTCCGGCGTTGCTACCAGCAGGCCCTCAACCAGAACCCCGACATCCAGGGATCGATCAAGCTCACGATTCGCGTGGGGCCGGGCGGTGAGGTCTCTGGGGTGAGCGCCACCCCCTCGGGCAACCTGCCGCCGTCGGTGGTGGCCTGTGTCGAAGCGCGGGCCCGCGCCGGGCAGTTCGCGCCTCCGGACGGCGGGAGCGCCGTCGTGCAAGCGCCGGTCACGTTCGTGAAGCAATGAGCCGTTCTTCGCGGCAGATGCCCTTCCCGAGGGGAGCTTCTCCAAAGAAGCCGTCCTGATCGTGGAGCCCTCCTCCTGGAGCGCCGGCCTGCGAGCCGGTCCCGGAGAGCGCCGCCCGGGCGGCACGTCGGCGCCGGGTCTGGTTTGACATGCCCGCAGCGGCCTTTTTATACTGATCGAAACGGTTCGTGGAGGATATATGGGGCAGCACGAGCAGCGAAGCAGGCACCGGAGAGACCCGAAGATACTCGGAGGCTTGCTGCTCGGTCTGGTCCTGTTGGCGGTCGGCGTGGCGGGGGCCCAGCAGAGTGACGCCGACGCCGAGCCGGCCGTCCCCGCGGCCCCGGCTCCGTCCTCGCTGACGCCCGGACAGATGCTGGAGCAGTCGCGCAACACCCTCGAGCGGATGCAAATGAGCGCGGACTCGATCCGACGGCAGCTCGCCGAGGCCCGCGAGGCCCGCGACGTCGTGAAGTCTTTGTGTCTCGACGACAAGCTCAGCCAGATGGACGTGGCGCGCCGCTCCGCGGGCGATCGGGTCAGCGGCCTCGAGTCCGCCGTGAGCAGCGGGAACGCCGAGCGGGCTCGCCATGAGTTCGCCGTCATCACCGCGCTGCAGGAGCGCATGGAGGCGCTGACCGCGGAGGCCAGCCAGTGCATCGGGGAGGAGACCGGAGCCATCGGCGACGCGACCTTGTCGGTCACGGTCGACGCCGAGATCGCGGCGATGGAGCCGACCATCCCTCTGGATCCCCTCGTCAGCGCGCCGCCGGTGCTCGCCAGCCCCACGCTGTGAACCGCCGCGATGCTCAGGCGTTGTCCCCCTGGCCTGCCCAGCGCGCTTTCCTCTCGCTTTCTTTGCTGGGCGCACGAGAGTGGTGCCTCGCTCCCCAATGGCGGGGTCGCGTGGTGTCCGCTCCGTAGCCCTTGGCGCCAGACCGCTTTCGGGTGAGAAAGCGCTGGTCTGATCGTTCCCCCATCTGAGTCCCTCATGAAGTCGTGGTCGAAGCTCGCGGTGCTCCTGGGCGCCATCACCTGGTCGGGCATGGCTCGAGCCCAGGCGCCGGACGCCACGAACGGGCAACCGTGGATCTCGGATCGAGCGCTCGGGGAGGGGCCGGGGATCCGCGTGGGCGACTTCGAGCTCCATCCGGGGCTCGCGGCGGAGTTCGGCTACGACTCGAACTTCTTTCAGCGGGCGGACTCGGAGATCGAGCGGGACACGATGGGGCCCGTCATCGATACGCTGCGCCTACGCATCACCCCCAGCCTGACGCTGCGCAACCTGGACCGCCGCGCGTCCTTGGCCCCCGGCGAGCGCGGCGCGCCCCCGAAGATCAAGTTCCAGCTGGCTGCGGACGCCGCCTACAACGAGTTCTTCGCCCTCGATTCACGCTACACCTCCATGCTGAATCGACAGCGGCGCCTCTCGGGAGGCGCCGGGGCGGACCTGGTCCTGCTGCCGGAGCGTCCCTGGAGCGTGGACACCCGCGTGGCCTACCGGCGCACCGTCGAGCCCTCGAACCTCGGCTCCCTGGCGGGCGACTTCGATCGCCATACGCTCGGCGCTGGGGCAGGGCTCACGTGGCGCCCGGGGGGTGGCCTCTTCGAGTGGCGCTTCGTCGGATACGATCTGCGCGCGACGTTCTTCGAGGACACGGGCTTCGACTCCTTCAACAACCTCGATCATCGCTTCGAGACGCGCGGACGCTGGAAATTCTTGCCGCGCTCGGCGCTCGTGTACGACGCGCACTACCAGCTGATCCGGTACACGGGCGACGCGCTCGGCACCCCGCCAGCGGGGCCTCGCAACCGCCTCACGGATCAGAACAACGGGGACATCATCCGCGCCCGCGCGGGGTACAGCGGCCTGCTCACCCCGCGCCTCGGCGTGACGGCCCTCGGCGGTTGGGCGGCGAGCTTCTACGATCAGCGCATCCAGCCCTCGCTCAACTTCGACGACTTCATCGCGCACGCGGAGCTGACGTGGTTCTTGAATGCGCAGCCGCGGCTACAGCCGGGGTTTGCGTCCGTCGGGCTCTCGTCGATCGCGGTGGGCTACGATCGAAACTTCCTCAACGGGTATTTGGGGAACTTCTACCAGCGCGACCGCGGCTACGCGGCGGTGACCTACTCCTTCGCTGGCCGCTTCGTCAGCGCGCTCTCGGGTGGTCTGTCACACATCAGCTACCCGGACTTTTCCCTGGCGCCCCTCCCGAACGAGCCACGGTTCACTCGCCCCGGGTTCTCGGAGAACCGGATCGACGCCATGTTCTTTGGTGAGTACCGCCCGGCGCCCACGGTGGGGATCAACACCACCGTTCGTTATGATCGGAACTTCTCCCAGGTCGTGCCCTTCAGCGAGACCGATCCGGACATCGGCGACGATCTGTCGTTCCAGCGCTGGTCGGTGTTCCTGGGCGCGCGCTGGTTCATGTGACGACGGTGGGCGCCCGAGCTCGGGAAGCAGCCCGTCCGTCATCGCGCCAGAGCCCGTTCGTCGCCGCCCCGGTGGACGAGAGTCGACCGGGGAGCAGGACGGCTGACCCTCGTGAGCCTCCCTGACGGGGGCAAGGCCCGATCCGCGATCGCGCGTGGGGCGAACCGATCCGAGCGACGCGGCCGGGCGAGCGACTCCGCGCGGCTCTGGGGGCGCGGCTCTGGGGGGCGCGGCGCCAGGTGCCGACGGCCGCACTCCTGGGTCTTGGCCATCGGTGGCGGTTCTGGTCATAGTCCCGGCGATGCGAGGTCCCGCGATGCCCGATCTTCCGGCGAGGTGCCTGACGCGCCGCCGTCTGTGCGCGGGGTTGCTCGGTGGAGCGCTGTTGGTCGCGTGCGGGGGCTCGAATCGGAACACGCGGGTGGACCTCGAACCTCCGACGGAGCACACGACCCTCGGCCCCGGCGACATCTTCAACCTGGAGATCGTGGGCGAAAAGGACCTGCCCACGGAGTACCAGGTGGCGAGTGACGGGACGGTCACCGTGCCCTACATCCACGAGCTCGAGGTGGCGGGCTTGGAGCCCCAGGAAGTCGCGGCGCTCGTGCGCAAGCGCTTGATGGAGCGCAAGATCCTCACGGACCCGAGCGTCGTGGTCACGGTGAAGGAGTACCGCAGCAAGCGCGTGACGCTGCTCGGTCAGGTGCAGAAACCGGGGAGCTTCCCCTTGGCTCCGGACATGACGCTTCTGCAGGCCATCTCCCTCGCGGGGGGCATGACGAGCATCGCCCAGGCGTCGCGGGTGAACCTGACGCGCAAGACCAAGAACGGCACGAGGACCGTGGTCGTCAACGTGGAGGAGATCTACGAGGGGCGGGCGCCTGACATCCCGCTCCAGGCGGGCGACAGCGTGTACGTCCGCGAGCGGATCTTCTGACCGTGCGCTCCCGTCACTCGCCTCGAGTCATTCGGTGACGCGGATGAGGGCGAGGGCTCGCCACGCGGGCGTGCCGACGCCGACGAAGTGCTCCCGACCGTCGTCGTCGATCGCGCCTTGGCTCGAGAGGGGGAGCCCCGTCCCGGCGCCGAGCTGGACCCAGAGGCGCTCCGTCAGAGGGGAGCCGACGCTCGCGTGCCATTCGGCGGGGACGTGACGTGCGCGGCCCCAGGGTGTGAGCGGCTGCTCGAGCAAGGTGGGCGCGAGCCAGCCCTCGACGCCGACGCTCAGCAAGCGGAAGAGCGAGTAACGCACGCCCAGGGCGAAGCGCAGCTGGTTGCCCAGGCGGACGTCACCGAAGCGGGTGGTGGAGCGAAAGGTCGCGCCGAGCTCGGCGGCGACGTGCCAAGGGCCCCACTCGTTCGAGGTCGCCACGAAGGACGGGGCCGCGGTGAGCCCCGAGGTGCCGGCGAAGGCCCCTTCGTCTCCGAGGGGGAGCTTCACCTTCAGCTGGAGGCGCCCCACTACGGGTCCCCGCGGGAGGACGCGCCAACCCAAGATGACGCGGGGATCCGCGACGGCAGAGCCCCGCAGCGTCCCCCCGACGCGCGAGGTGACCGCGTCGGCGCCGCCGCCCTCCTGGGCGGGGCGCAAGGGCAAACCGATGCCGAGGTGGAGCTCCTCGAGCAGGCCAACGGCGATCAGCAGGTCCGCTTGCCAAAGATCGGAGACGAGCGGCACACGCCGCCCCTCGGGGTCCGGGCTCGGGGCGGTCACCACGACGGGCTCACGCAGGTAGCTGAAGCCCAGGCCGAAGGAGAGCCGCCCCGGGGCGAGCTGAGCGCTTGCGTCCTCCACCGCGGCGAAGCGCGTCGGCGCTACGGGCAGATCGAGGTCGTTCGCGTCGAAGCACGGGGACAGGGCGCTCGAGCACTCCTGTGCTCGGGCCTCTCCGACGCCGAGAAGGCCCGTCAGCGACAGCGAGCCGAGGAGGAGAGCAGACAAGCGTCGCAGTAGCATTGCAAGCCTCCGCTGGGCACTAACAGCCGCGGCACCCAACCACAATGCCTCAGCAGCGGCGGCCTGTGGTATTCGGGCCCCATGATCGGCGCCCATCGACCGCTCGTGCTCGGTTCTCAATCTCCGCGACGCTTCGACATCCTGAGCGGGCTCGGCATCCCCCTCCGCGTTCGTCCCGCCGACGTGGACGAGACGCGCAGGGAAGGGGAGAGCGCGGTTCGCTACGTGGAGCGCGTGACGACCGCCAAGCTCGAGGCGGTGGGGCGGGAGCTGGCGGTGGAGCGCGAGGGTGACATTGGAGGTGTGCTGACCGCCGACACGACCGTCGTGGTGGACGGCGACGTCCTCGGCAAGCCCATGGACGTGGCGGACGCCGTGCGTCTGCTCGGGCGCATCGCCGGGCGCGCCCACCAGGTGCTCACCTGCTACGCGATCGGGACACCAGACGCGCCGGGGAGGGTCGCGGCGCTCCGCACCGTCGAGTCTCGCGTGTTCATGCGGGGCGCCAGCCTCGAGGAGCTCGAGCGCTACGCCCGCACGGGGGAGGGGTTGGACAAGGCCGGCGCCTACGCCGTCCAGGGAATCGGCGCGTTCCTGGTGGAGCGCATCGACGGCTCCTACACGAACGTGGTGGGCCTGCCCGCGTGCGAGGTCGTGGTGGACCTGCAGCGCCTGGGCTTGCTGGGAGCCTTCCCGAGCAGCCCTTCCCCGAACGGCTCGTCTCTGCGCGGGGCGTCCCCGAGCGAGCCGCCCGTTGGTGAGCCGTCCGGGGACGAGTCGTCCGCGGGGGCGAGTGTGTCGGAGCACGGCGCTCGATGACGAGCGCGGCGGGCGGACAGAGCCCGCGCGCGGGTGTGGTCCCGTGCCAAGCGACGAACGCACTCAGCGAGATGCCCGAGCGTGAGGTGCTGCTCCGTGACGGCGTCGCGCTGACGGCGGCTGCGTTCCTCCTGCGGATGGCGCTCGTGCTCGCCTACGGGCATGACGTCCCGCCCACGGACGACGGCGCGTTCTATCACGTGGTGGCAGAGCGCATCGCGCGAGGGGAGGGATACACGTGGTTGTGGCCGGACGGCGTCGTCACCTTCGCCGCCCACTATCCGGTGGGCTACGCCGCCCTGCTCGGCGCGGCCTACGCCGTGCTCGGAGCACATCCAGTCGTCGCCCTCGGGGTGAACGCGGTCCTCGGTGCGGCGGCGGTGTTCGCGACGCATCGGCTGGCCACGAGGGTCACGGGTCGAGCTGGGGCGCTCTGTGCCGCGGCCTTCGTGGCCCTCTCGCCGACCCTCATGGGCTACACCTTGGCGATCATGACGGAGGGCGCCGTCGCGGCCGGCCTCGTCCTCGGGACATGGTTCACGGTACGCTGCGCGGAGCAGGCCGCTCGGGGATCTCTCCCGACGCGGGAGGTGATCCTGATCGGGCTCACCCTGGGGCTGACGACGCTCGTGCGCCCGCAGAGCCTGCTCATGGCCCCCGTGCTCGGGGCTCTGGCGGCGGCGAGCCCCCTGCGCGGCGCTACGGCGCTGTGGAGACGTGGGGCGGGCGCCGTGGCCGTCACCGTGCTCTGTCTCGTCGTCTGCGCGCCCTGGACCATCCGCAACTGCTCACGCATGGACCGGTGCGCGTTCGTGAGCGCCAACGGGGGCTGGAACCTCCTCATCGGGACCTTCCCGGAGGGGGAAGGAGCCTTCGTCCCCATCGTGGAGCACCGCGTCCCGGAGGCGTGCCGCGAGGTGTTCGGGGAGGCGGAGAAGGACGCGTGTTTCGGGGCCGCGGGGCGCGAGCGCATCGCCGGGGATCCGGTGGGCTGGCTGAGCTTGGTGCCCGCGAAGTGGCGGATGACCTTCGACTTCACGGCGAGCGCGAGCTCCTACCTGTCCGCGGCGAAGCTGCCCTGGCCCGAGGCGGTGGAGCGGAACGTGAGCACGGTGGAGATCGGGGCGCGTCGTCTGCTCGTGGCGCTGGCGCTCTTCGCCGCGTGGAGGGCGGGCAGGAGTCGGCCGGCGCCGGGGGGTGCGTGGGAGCGAGTCCGACATCTCGGGCGGGGTGCGCTCCTCGTCGGCGGGGTGATGAGTCTCTTGGGAGCCGTCTCCTGGTTCGCCCACATCGCCTTCGTCTGGCTCGGGGCGACGGTGCAGGGGTCGCTCCGCCGGCCCGTGTTCCTCGCCGCGGCCGCGGCGGTCGCCATCACCCTGCTGGTGCACGCCGTCTTCTTCGGCGCGGGGCGCTACTCGATGGTGCTCGAGCCGCTCCTCGCCGGAGCCGCGGCGGCCGCGTGGCCTCGGGCGCGTCGGGCCGCCGATCGAGGACCCGAGCCGGCGGCTCTCTTTGACACCCCCATTCGAACCGGGTGATACTCCCGTCAGGAGTTGCGCCGATGCCCTTGATCGATACGGAAGAAGCCGCCCGTCGTCTCGCTCGCGCCATCGCCAGCGACCTCTCCCTCTACAATGAGGACAAGATCGTGCGCGGGATCGAGGAGGATCGCTTGTTCGAGGAGCTCGAAGACGAGATCGAGGAGGGCCGCGCCCTGTACAAGAGCCGTGTCTCCCCGGAGCTCTATCAGCGCAACTTCTACGATCGCGCGCTCGTGGACATCCTCGTGCGCTCCAAGGGTCACGTCAAAAGCGAGATCTGGTGAGGCCACGCCGCGGAGCGCTCGGCGAGTGACGAGCTCGCGCGTTCCGTGCTGCGTCCCTCTCGAACTCGGTACTGCTCGAGTGGCGCCGGGTACTCCTCGAGTGGTCCTGGTGCCCGAGAGGCCGCGGCGCCGAGGCGATCGATGATCACGCGACTGGTGTGGGGCCCATCGAGCCCCAAGGGGCGGATCGACAAGGTCCTCGCGGACGAGCTGCCTGGGGTCACCCGCGCCACGGTCCAGCGTTGGATCGAGGAGGGGCGGGTACGCATCGACGGGCGCCCCTGCCGCGCTCGGGATCGGGTCGACGTGGGGAGCGTGATCGAGGTGGAGCCCGGCCCGCCGCCGCCGAGCCGGGCGGAGCCCGACGCCAGCGTGGAGCTGAACGTGCTCCACGAGGATCCTCACTTGCTCGTCATCGAGAAGCAGGCGGGGCTCGTCGTCCACCCGGGGCGCGGCCACATGTCGGGCACCCTCGTCAACGGGCTGCTCGCGCGCCCTGGCTTCTCACAGGCTCCCGCCGATCCGCGGGATCCTGCGGGGGCGCTGCGCCCGGGCATCGTCCACCGCATCGACAAGGACACGTCGGGGGTGCTGGTCGTCGCCAAGAGCGCGGAGGCTCGCGAGGGGCTGAAGGCGCAGCTGAGCGAGCACACGGTCGAGCGGGTGTACCGCGCCCTCACCGTCGGGGTGCCCGTCGCCGGGACGATCGAGACCCTGCACGGTCGCGATCCGAGCTCGCGGCTCCGGTTCACCTCACGGGTCCTCCGCGGGCGGAGGGCGGTCACCCACGTCGCGCCGCTGGAGGTGCTCGCCGCGGGGCGGGCGGCGCTGGTCGAGTGTCGGCTGGAGACGGGGCGCACGCATCAAATCCGTGTGCACCTCAGCGAGCGCGCGGGGACCCCGATCCTCGCGGACGCCCTCTACGGAGGCAAGCGCGGCGCTCCCGAGGTGGTAGCGATCGGTGAGGAGCTCGGCAGGCACGCTCTCCACGCCGCGGTGCTGGGCTTCACGCACCCGGTGACGGGCCAGTCCCTGCGCTTCGAGACGCCTCTCCCCAGCGACATGCAGGCCGCTCTGGAGAATCTGCGACGACTCGGCTGAGCCAGTCGCTGCCCGCTCGTCCGGGTGCGCCGCTCTGTCGTGCTCCGGACGAAGCTGCTCCGTGGAAGGGGCTGCGGCGGTGAGCGGTCAGAGCTCCGGCTGCGC
This sequence comes from Myxococcales bacterium, assembly GCA_012514535.1. Taxonomy (GTDB): domain Bacteria; phylum Myxococcota_A; class Polyangia; order Polyangiales; family Polyangiaceae; genus NIC37A-2. Next base: position 32,272 of record JAAZAA010000275.1, read on the forward strand.
CAGACGGGGCTGAGCGCCTCCGAGCAGGCCCGGGTACCGCCCACGCAGGATCCCGAGCGCGACGAAGCCGACGACGACCGCCCACCACAGGGTGGCCAGGCGGATGAGGAGCATCGAGGCGGTGGCGGGTCCGGGCGCGACGCCGCCGAGCTGGACGAACTGGGACTGGAGGAGTCCTTCCGCGACCCCCAGGCCCCCCGGGACAGGGATCAGCGCCCCCGCCAGGGTCGCGGTGGCATAGAAGAACACCGCGAGGGGGAGGCTCACCTCGGCGCCGAACCCGAGCAGGATCCACCACAGGGCGACCCCCTCGGCGCCCCACCCGACGAGGGACAGGAGCGTGGGCCAGATCAACGTCGCGGGGCTGGCCAGCAGGCGGAGGCTCTCTCCCGCCTCGCGAAGCCGGGGCGCGAGCCGCTGCCAGACGCCCGCGCGTCGCTCCATCCAGGCGATCGCGATCTCGAGGGGCGCGCGCCAGAGGATCAGGATCAGCCCGCAGGTGACGGCCGCGGCGCCTGCGGCGGCCCAGGGGAGGCCGCCGGCGAAGCCGAGGCTGCCCAACAAGACGAGCACGACGATCGCGACCACGTCCGTGAGGCGCTCCGCCACCACGATGGGAGCCGTCCGGGCAGCGCTGACGCCATGGGTCTGCTGAAGGACGGCGCTCTTGAACACCTCACCGAGCTTGCCCGGCGTCACGGTGAGCACGAACCCCGAGAGGAAGATCAACAGGCTGTCCACGGCGCGGACGCCGCGGATCTCCAGGCGGGCCAGATAGTACTGCCACTTCAAGAAGCGGAGGCCGTAGTTGAAGCTGGCCAGGCCGAGCGCGCCGACGAACGTCCACCAGGAGTAGCTCGTGAGGGCCGCGCCGAGCTTCTGATAGCCCGTGTAGAGCACGAAGGCCCCGTACACGGCGACGCCGAGCAGCAGCGCGAGGACGAGCCTGCGGAGGAACGGCTGCATCTAGCGCTCTCCTCGACGTCGGAGGGTGAGGTGGGCGAGCGTCCCGAGCACGAGGAGACCCGCAACCGCGAGGACGACCCACGCCGGCACGGACACGAGCCCCCGAGCGAGGCCCGGCGGAGGGCGCCCCTCCGTCGCGTCGACGGGCCCCCAGAGGGCCCCGGCGACGCCGACCCGAGACCAGAGCCACGCGGGGAGCCCAGCGAACGACATCCCTGGGGCGCATACTCCCTCTCCTCGGAAGGGCAAGGGGCGGCGTGCGATCGGGTCGCCGGCAGGGAGGGACGGGCGGATCGGGCCGGGGATCGAGCCGAGGCGCGCCGACGCCCGGTCCGGGCCCTCGGAGCCGCGAGAGGGCGGGAACCATGGGCTTTTTCGAGGTGGTCGCTGGCCGTCTGGTGGGCCTTTGATTAGGGTCGTCGAGGTGTCGGAACCTACAGTGACGGGCGGCGACGTCGAGCTCCTCCGGCGTTGCCACGACGCGTGTACCCGGTTGGAGCAGCAGCTCGCGCGCATCGTGGTCGGGCAGACCGAGGTGGTGCACCTGATGCTCACGGCCCTGCTCGCCCGTGGGCACGCCCTGCTCGTCGGTGTCCCGGGCCTGGCGAAGACTCTCCTGGTGTCCAGCGTCGCCCAGGCCCTCGATTTGTCCTTCGGGCGCGTCCAGTTCACGCCCGATCTGCTGCCCGCGGACATCACCGGCACCGACGTCTTGCACGAGATGGAGCACGAGCGGGGGGTGCGGCGCGAGGTGCAGTTCATGCCAGGGCCGATCTTCCGCAACCTCGTGTTGGCGGACGAGATCAACCGCACACCGCCGAAGACCCAGGCAGCGCTGCTCCAGGCGATGCAGGAACAGCACGTCACCGTAGGAGGCACGACGCACCCGCTCCCGAACCCCTTCCAGGTGTTCGCCACGCGGAACCCCATCGAGCAGGAGGGGACCTATCCCCTGCCCGAGGCGCAGCTCGACCGATTCCTCCTGGAGGTCCACGTGGGCTACCCCAGCGCCGACGAAGAGCTGGAGATCGCCCGGCGGACGACCTCGGGGGAGCCGCCCCAGCTCGAGCCCGTGGTGGGCGCCGACGAGGTCCGCGAGCTGGGCGATCTCGTGCCGCGCATCCCCGTGACGGAGGAAGCGGTGGCCTTGGCGGTCCGCTTGGCCCGCTCGTCGCGCCCCGACGAGCCCAACGCGCCGGAGCTGGTCCGCAAGTACGTGCGGTTCGGAGCCGGGCCCCGCGGGAGCCGCGCGTTGGTGCTGGCGGCCAAGGCGCGGGCGGCGGTCCGTGGTGAGGCCGCGGCGGACGTCGACGACGTCCTCGCCCTGGCGCTCCCCGCCTTGAGGCACCGGCTGGTGCTCAGCTACCGGGCGGACGCCGACGGGGTGAGCGACGCGGACATCGTGGGTGAGCTCGTCGCGCGGGCTCGGCCCCGCTGAGCCAATCGGGCCGGATTCCGCGCCGGTGGCCCCTTGCTCGCGGCCCCTCGCTTTGGCAGGGTGCGCGCGGCTGGAATGGCCGCGCCGGTTCGAGCGTTTGAGGCCTGGCTGGAGTCACGATTCATGCGCTGTTCGTCGACGGTCTGGAAAATCGCCTTACTGGTGTGCATGGCTGTGGTGGGACTCTCCGGGTGTCGACCCCGGGTGATCCCCAACACCGACGTGCGCGACACGGAGTTCAACCGCCGGGTGGTCGAGTTCTGTGAGGAATACCGGCGGGCCGTGGAGCGGCGCAACGTCGCTTTGCTCCTGAAGTTCGCCGACCCGAACTACTACGAGGACGGCGGGAACATCGACGCCACGGACGACATCGACTACGCGGGGCTGCGGGAGTACCTGCAGACGCGCTTCGCCGAGGCGCGCGCGATCCGCTACGAGATCCGTTATCGGGACGTCTCCCAGGGGCCCGACGACGTCGTGTTCGTCGATTACACCTACAGCGCGAGCTACAAGCTGCCCACCGAAGACGGAGAGGTGTGGCGGCGGCAGGTGGCGGACAACCGCCTGGAGCTGCTCCCCCAAGGGGACACCTTCACGATCCTCCGCGGCATGTGAGCGCCCGCCGGGCGCAGACCGAGGGTCGGGCGCACGCCGAGAACGAGCCGACCGCGACGCGCGCGGCGCCGGTGCTGCCCGCCCACGGCACGGGGGAAGCAGCGGAGACGGCAGGACCGCCCGATCAGAGCAGCTGAAAGTCCTCGAGGATGCGGGCGATCACGAGCCGCTCACCGTCGTCGACGATCACGAAGGTGAGCTCCGGCCCGAAGAGGCGGACGTTGCCCGCGTGGGTCGTCGACGGGCGGACGGTCAGGGCGATCTCGCCCTCCGCGCGCGGGCGATAGCCGCTGTCGCTCGCCGAGCCGACGAACGAGGGAGCGTCGTCCGCGCGGCGGATCTGGACGTCTCCCGGGCGGAACAGGGACGTGGCGGGGAGCGCGTCGTAGTTTAAACGTGTCAGCCGTCGTCGCCAGTACTCGCGGGCGCTGCGAAAGTCTCGCCCCGAGGTGAGCTGCTGGACCGCCCCCGGGCTCAGCAGCGCGTCGAGGGCCGTGGCGTCTTCGCGCTGGACGGCGCGGAGGAACGCCTCCACGAGCTCCAGCGCCTGGCTGGCGTCGAGGGGCGGGGCCAACACCCGCGTCCGCTCGTCGTGGGAGGCGGGGGTCGGCGCGGCGAAGCGCGGCTCGATGGACACCCCGGGCGCGCGACGGGGTCCGCCCGGCGGCTCGAGGCGAGTCGGGTAATCGGGGGGAGAGCTCGCGCAGCCCAGGGGGCCCAGGGCGCAGCTCACGCCGAGCGCCCAGCGCCAGCTCCCTGCGGCGGAGGCGCTCTGGAGGAGCCGGCGAGCGCGTCGACGTCGGGTCACGGCCTGGTCATGGCAAGGAGCCGGCCCAGGGCGCAAGCGTCGGAGCGCACTCCCTGCGCCCAGCGGCCGGCCGCACCCCTACTCCGCCTGGACGTATCGGGGAGGGAGAGGCCGGGGAGGGGCCTCACAGGGGTTCGGTCTCCGGAGCTCCCGTCGGCTCGGCGCTCACGCAGATCCCGTCGGGGAGCCGCTCCCACCCCGGAGGAGTGGACTCGAGCCCGGAGACGAGCAACGTGAAGCGGCTGCTCTCGACGGTGGGCACGTTCGCCCCCTCGGGGCCCAGCACCGCCTCGATGTCCGCGCGCCCGCGGAACACGCGCATCGCCAGGGCGCCGGAGCGGTGCGCCACCACCAGGTGCTCGCCGTTGCTCACGAACCAGTCACCGTCGCCCTTCTCCTGACCTTGCTCGGCGGACATGCGATCGATGAGCGCGATCGCGGAGCGCAGGGCGTCACGAATCTGCGCGGGGCGCACGCCGTTCTCCCGGAGCACGTTCGCGTCGTGCAGGAAGGAGAGGAACGTGTAGAACACGAGCTCGGAGTCCGTCTCGCCGCGCACGTTCTGGCGCAGGAACGTCGGCAGCGCCTCGAGCAAGCGCGGCCGGAGGTGCTCGTAGTCGGGCAGAGTGCCGCTGCTGCCGAACAGCCAGCCACCGTAGCGGAAGGGTTGGGTGTTCTCCGTGCGCAGCTCCCCCGTGGTCGGGGTGCGCACATGGCCGAGCAGCGCGGTGGTGCGGATCGCGAGGACGGTCTCGCTCAGGTCCACCACGTCTCGATCGTCGGTGGGCCGCCGGCGCAAGAGGGTCTCACCCGACTGGAAGAACCCCACGCCCCAGCCGAGCGCATGATCGGCCCTCTTCACTCGCACCACCTCCGGGTGGGCGGTGAGCAGCTGCGCCCCGAGATCGGGTCGGTTGCCGATGAATGCGAAGATCCTAGCCATCGTTTCGTCCTGAGCCTCCGGAGGATGTCGCACCGGTACCAGCGGTGGCATCGTAACGATACAATTGAAGCAGGTCCGGTGCAGCCGACAATGGCGGAACCTCGGCTGGAGCATCTCGAGCAGCGCTCGAGGTATCCAAGGGGGTTCGAGGTCCGAGGAGGGTGAAGGTGGAGCGCGACGATTTTCGAGAGGCCTTGTTGTCCGTCATGGAGGGGAAGCGACACTGGGCGTGGCCTGCCTTCGAGCGAGGCGAGGTGCCCAAGGACCTCCTGCACATCCACCTGGAGCAGGAGTACGCGGTGTACGTGCGGGACTTCCCGGTGCTCGTCGGGCGCGCCTACGTGCAGTGTCCCATTCCGGTGGTGCGTCGCGAGCTCATCGAGAACATGTACGAGGAGGAGACGGGCGCGTTGGTCGCAGGAGAACCCCACCCGGAGCTCTTTCTTCGGTACCCGGCGGCCCTCGGCATGGACTTGCGACGCTTCGAGGCGGTCGAGCTCCTCCCGGGGGCGCGCCGCTACCGCGCCGTGCTCGACGACGCGACCACCTCGCGCGGGTGGGCGCCCGCCGCGGCGGTGACGACCCTCTTCTTGGAGGGTACCCCGTACGAGCGCGGCGAACTCGATCCATCTGCTCCCAAACGACCTCAGCCACCTCTCGAAGACCACCCCCTCGTCCGGCACTACGGCTGCTCCCTCGAGGCCCTTGCCCTCGTCAAAGCGCACCGCCAAGTGGAGGGGGACCACAGGCAGGCGGCCTGGCGCGTCGTGCTGGACCACACCCCGGCCGAAGAGCGGGCGGTCGTGGTCCGCGCCATGGAAGAGGTCGCTCGACACTGGCAGACCTACCGCGACGACGTCGCCGAGGCCTGCGGTCTGCGGCGGCCAACCCCCTAGCGAAGGGGCGTCGAGCGCCGTGCCGATGGTGCCTGGTGGTGGCCTCCCCTGCGGCACGGCACCCCACTGCAGAGCGGGGGCGGAGCGGGGGAGAGCCCCCTCTTTCGGGAGTGGCGGGTGTGGGTGCGTTCCGCCCACAGGCGCGCTATCAAGCGCCTACATGGACGTTTCTCGCCTGAACGGACGACAGTGGGGAGGACCTCGGCGGGCTCTCTGGGGAGGCTGGAGGTCGTGAGCGCGCGCCGATGGCCCGTGGGGGTGGGATGGCCCGTGTGGGTGATGTGTTGGTCGCTCGTCGTCGCCCTGGGGTGTGGCGCGATGTATCCCGAGGTGCGCGCGCCCGTGCGCCCATTTCCCTCGGCCTGGACCCCCGAACCGCCCCCTCCAGAGGAGGTGGTGTATCTGGAGTTCGTCGAGGCTTACATCCCCAAGCGCACCCGCGACGGTCGCGAGTGGGGCACGCGTGGGCCCGCGTCCTTTGGAAAGATCGTGGTGGACGGTCGTGAGATCTTGGTGACTCCGGTCAACTCGGGGAGCTTTCAGCCGACGTGGCCCGAGCAGCGGCGCGCGAACTATCGGATCCGCCGCGGGGCGGACGTGCGCATCGAGCTCTGGGACGCGAGGACCATCAAGAACCGCCCCATTTGCCTCAAGCAGTTGGGGAGCCTCCACGACGAGGTGTCTCCGGCGCCCGTGGAGTTCGTCTGCGAGGAGACGGGCGCGCGCGTGCTGGTGAACATCGCGCCGGGGCGACCGCTGCTCGGCCTGGGGATGTACTACGAGCTCCAGGGATCGGGGGGCGTGCGCGTGACCCGGGTCGTCGAGGAGTCGCCCGCCAGCCGAGCGGGGATCGGGGCGGGGACACGGATTTTGACGCTGCAGGGGCGCTCGGTGCAGGAGCTCGACGCCCTCGACATCAAGAGCCTCGTCAACGCGAACTCACGCACGGGGCTGGAGATGGATCTGCTCTTCCCCGACGGGAAGCGGCAGAGCGTCACCCTGAAGGAGGAGGCGATGTACCCCCTGGTACACGAGCCTTTGAGTTTGGAGCAATGATGACGGTCGATCGTGGGAAAGAGCAGGGGACCAGGAGCGGGCGCCCCGAAGCGGCAGGCTTCACCGTGGCCCTGCGCCGCCCCGAGTGGGGCACCCTGCGCGTCACGGGGCCCGATCGCGCCACCTGGCTGAACGGGATCGTCACCTGCGACGTGAGCGCGGCGACGCAGGACCAGGGCGCGTGGGGGTTGCTCCTCTCGAAGCAGGGCAAGATCGAGGCGGAGCTGCAGATCGTCGAATCTGGGGACGCCCTGTTCATCGCGGTGCCCCCGGGGAAGGCCGACGAGGTGGCCGCGACCCTCGATCGCTACCTCGTGATGGAGGACGCGGAGATCGAGGTGGTGCCGGGGTGCGCTTGGTGGGAGCTCCACGGCGCGGGCGCGGCGACGACGGCCCACGAGGTGAAGGAGGAGACGAGCAGCGACGGCGCCGTCTTCGCGGCGGGCGCGATGAGCTGGACCGCGCTGGGCGGCGCCGCCCTGGTGGGGCCCGCCGAGGGGCTTGCCACCATCGAGGCAGCCCTGGAGCGGGCGGGGGTGCGCGTCCTGGAGCCGGCGGCGTGGGAGGCAGAGCGGATCCGCCTCGGGCTGCCCCGCTACGGGGTGGACTATGGGGGGCAGGACAACCCGCACGCGGCGGGCCTCGAGCGGCGCACCGTGAGCTGGAGCAAGGGCTGCTACCTCGGCCAGGAGGTGGTGTGCATGCAGGACATGCGGGGCAAGGTGAAGCGGACGCTCATGCGTCTCGAGCTGGACGACCCGGAGGTGGCCGACGTCGAGGCGGACGCGGAGGTGACCGAAGGGTCCCCGGGGCAAGCGTGCGGGCGCGTGACGAGCCGAGCGGGCGGGTTCGCCCTGGCGTCCCTGAAGGCGCCAGCGACCGAGCCCGGGACTCGCGTCGGCGTCGGGAGCACGATGGCCACCGTGCGCGCCCTCGAGCTCTCGGAGAGCCAATGAGCGTCGGCCTCGTTCCCTCGTCGCCTCGGGTGATGCTACCGTGCTCTCGATGACGCAGGAGAGCAGTCGCCTAGGCGGAGTGGGTGCGGGCAGCGGTTTTCGGCGCACGAGCTCGGGGTACCGGGTCGCGGAGGACGCCCTCGGGCTCGTCGCGGGCACCCCGCTGGTCCGCCTCGGCCGCCTCAGCCCCGCGGGGGGCGCGACGGTCTGGGGGAAGTGTGAGTTCATGAACCCCGCCGGCAGCGTCAAGGATCGTCCGGCGCTCGCCATGATCCTCGACGCGGAGCAGTCCGGGCAGATCGCCCCGGGGAGCACCATCGTCGAGGCGACCAGCGGCAACACGGGCATCAGCCTGGCGATGATCGCCTCGGTGCGCGGGTACCGCTGCGTGCTGGTCATGCCCGAGGACATGAGCCTGGAGCGCCGCTACATCCTGCGGGCCTACGGGGCGGAGATCGTCCTCACGCCGGCCCACCTGGGCATGTCGGGGGCGGTCGAGAAGGCGGAGGCGCTGCTGCGTCAGACGGCGGGCGCCTTCATGCCGAGTCAGTTCGACAACCCGGCGAACCCCGCGAGCCACGAGCAGGGCACGGCCCTCGAGATCCTCGAGCAGCTGGAGGGCGCGGTGGACGCCTTCGTCGCCGGGGTGGGCACCGGCGGGACGGTCACCGGCGTGGGGCGTGTGCTCAAGCAGCGGCTCGACACCGTGCGGGTCGTGGCCGTGGAGCCGGCCAACAGCGCCGTCCTCGCCGGGAAGAGCCCGGGGTCCCATGGCATCCAGGGGCTCGGCGCGGGGTTCATCCCCGAGAACGTCGACCGCGATGTGATCGATTCCATCGTCGAGGTGAGCGACGTCGCGGCCGAGAAGATGGCGCGGCGCCTGGCGCGGGAGGCGGGGCTCTTGGTGGGCCCGTCCTCGGGGGCGAACGTGCACGCCGCCTGTGAGGTGGCCGCCCAGCTCGACGGCGGCAACGTCGTGACGATCCTGTGCGACTCGGGGGAGCGCTACCTGTTCTGAGTTCCGAGCCTTTCATGGGAGACCCTTTCGACATCCCCGACGCCCTGCCCCTCGACGCGCAGGGTGGACAGACCTTCCCCGCGCTGGTCGCGCTGATGCGCCGCTTGCTCGCCCCCGACGGGTGCCCGTGGGACCGGGAGCAGGATTTCGCCTCCCTCCGCCAGTACGTGCTGGAGGAGGCCTGCGAGGTGATCGACGCCATCGACGAGGACGATCGAGCGGCTCTGCGGGAGGAGCTCGGTGATCTGGCGTTGCAGGTCGTGTTCCTGTCCGAGCTGGCTCGGCGTGAGGGGACCTTCGGGCTCGACGACGTGATTCGGGAGGTCGTCGAGAAGCTCGTGCGGCGCCACCCGCACGTCTTCGGTGACGGCACGGCGGACGACTCCGTGGAGGTCTTGCGGAGCTGGGAGGCGATCAAGGCGCGCGAGAAGCGGGCGCGTCCGTTGCTCGACAACATCCCGCGCTCGCTCCCGGCGCTGTTGGGAGCCCAGAAGATGAGCGACCGCGTCGCCCGGGTGGGCTTCGACTGGCCGGACGTGGCAGGCTCCCGTGGCAAGGTGAGCGAGGAGCTGGAAGAGCTCGACGAGGCCGTCGCCGCCGGCGATCGGGCGGCGATCGAGCACGAACTCGGCGACCTCTTCTTCGCCCTGGTGAACTTCGCCCGGCATCACGGCCTGGACGCGGAGCAGGCCTTGCGCAAGAGCAACGATCGCTTTCGTCGGCGCTTCGACCACGTGGAGCGCAAGGTCCGCGTAGCCCACGGCGATTGGCCCCGCAGGGAAGGCAAGCCCACGACGGGCGTCCCCCTGGAGGAGCTGGAAGGCTACTGGCAGGACGCCAAGAGGAACGGGCTGTGAGCGAAGTTTCGGAACACCCTCTGCCGGACGTCACCGTGACGCGCGGCAGGGAACCCGCCCAAATTCATCCGGTGGCGCGGTTGCCGGAAGAGTGGCACGCCTGCCTCGCGGAACGCGGCGAGCGACCGTTCCGAGCCAAGCAGCTGTTTCGCTGGATCCACGGTCGTGGGGTCATCGATCCCGACGGGATGACGGATCTCTCCAAGCCGCTCCGGGAGAGCCTGCGCCAAGACGGGCTCGCGGAGCCCGGCCGAGTGGAGCAGGTGCACGAGTCGCGAGACGGGACACGGAAGCTCGTGCTCGATCTCGCGCACGGCGCGCGCGTCGAGTGCGTCATCATCCCGATGACGCCCCAGGCACACCTCGACGCGGACGCTGGCGCGCTCGCTGACGAAGGTGATGGGGCCGACGACGGAGATGGGGGCGACGAAGGGGACCGTGAGGAGCTCGCGGCCACGGCCGCCCCTGCCGGCAAGGATCGCGTCACCCTCTGCATCTCGACCCAGTTCGGTTGCGCCATGGGGTGCGTCTTCTGCGCGAGCGGGCAGGCGGGGTTGTTCCGCGGGCTCGGGGCCGCCGAGGTGGTCTACCAGGTGCTGGTGGCACGTCGTTACCTCGGCCCGCGCGAGGAGCTGAAGAATCTCGTCTTCATGGGCATGGGCGAGCCGCTGCACCACTACGACGAGACCGCCCGCGCGATCCGGCTGTTGACCCACCCGGATGGGGGCGGGATGAGCCCTCGGCGCATCACGGTGAGCACGGTCGGGCTCGTGCCGGGGATCCGCCGGCTGGGCGAGGAGTTCGACGGCAAGATCGGGCTCGCCATCTCCTTGCACGCCCCCGACGACGAGATCCGCAGCCGCATTTTGCCCATGAACCGGCGCTACCCCATCGCCGAACTCATGCGGGCGCTTCGAGAGTATCCGCTGCCGCCTCGTCGCCGCATCACCATCGAGTACACCCTGATCGGGGGCGTGAACGACTCCCTCGAGCACGCGGATTCCTTGGCGCGGCTGCTGCGACCGTTGCGGGTGAAGGTGAACCTGATCCCGATGAACCCGATCGACGCCTCGGACCTCCGCGCGCCCCACCCCGAGCAGGTGGCGGCGTTCCGAGAGCGGCTGGCGGACGCGGGCTACAGCTGCTTCGTCCGCACGCGCCGCGGCGACGACGTGTCCGCCGCTTGTGGGCAGCTCGCCATGCGGAGCGCCGAGCAGACGGTTCCGGAGCGAGCGCTCCTCCGTAAGGATCGAGCGACGTGACCATCGAGGGGCTGGCGCGGCACTGGCTCGAGACGGATCCCGATCCGGTGACCCGAGCGGAGCTGCAGCAGCTGCTCGACGCTGGGGACGAGGGGGCGCTGCGGGCCCGCTTCGAGGCCCCCCTCGAGTTCGGGACTGCCGGGCTGCGGGGCCCTGTCGGCGCGGGGCCCGCTCGCATGAACCGGGCCGTGGTGCGCCAGGCGGCCTGGGCCCTCGGCGCGTTCTTGAAGGAGGAGGGCCTCGCAGGGCGCCCGGTGATCGTGGGGTTCGACGCGCGCCCGACGAGCCACGGGTTTGCGCAGGACACGGCGGCGGTCCTCTCGGGACAAGGGCTGACCGTGCAGTACTTCGAGGAGCCCTGCCCGACGCCGTGGGTAGCCTACGCGTGCCGCGCCCTCGGCGCGGCGGCGGGCGTGGTGGTCACGGCGAGCCACAATCCCGCGGAGGACAACGGCTACAAGGTCTACGACGATCGTGGGGTGCAGATCGTCGCCCCCTGGGACGTGCGCATCCGCGCGCTCATGGACCAGGCTCCCGCGCCGAACGCCATGGCGCTCGCCCCGGAACGCGCACGCCCCATTGGACAGGAGCTGATCGACGCCTATTTCGCCCCGTGGAGCGCCGTGCCGACGGAGGGCGCTCCGTTACGGGTGGCGTACACGCCGCTGCATGGAGTGGGGCTCCGCTCCATCCGGCGCGCCCTCGAGGCCACCGGGCGGGCGGAGCTCGTCGTCGTCGCCGAGCAGGCAGAGCCCGATGGCTTCTTTCCGACGGTGCGCTTCCCCAACCCCGAGGAGCCGGGCACCCTGGATGCGCTCCTCGCCTTGGCGTCTCGCGCGGGCTGTGAGCTAGCCCTCGCCAACGATCCGGACGCGGATCGCCTCGCCGTGTGCATTCCCGAGGGAGGCGTGTGGCGGCGGCTCAGCGGCGACGAGGTAGGCATCCTGTTGGCGGACCACCTGCTGACGGCGGCGGCGAGGGCCGGGGTGCAGGCCCCCGTGGTGAGCTCTTCCATCGTGTCGTCGCCGTGGCTCGACGAGGTGGCGGCGAGCCATGGAGCGCGCGTGGCGCGATCCCTCACCGGGTTCAAGTGGTTGTGCCGCGTTCCGGAGTCCCTCGGGGAGGGGGAGCGGTTCGTGTTCGGGTACGAAGAGGCCCTGGGCTACGCCGCGGACGAGCGCGTGCGAGACAAGGACGGGATCGGCGCGGCCGTTCGCTTCGTGGATCTGGCCCGCTCGCTGCGGGCGCAGGGCCTCACGATCGCGCAGCGTCTCGTGTCCTTGTTCGAGCGCTTCGGTCTGTGGGTGAGCTGCCCGATGAGCGTTCGCTTGACGGGCGCGGAGGGCCCACGGCAGATGCGCGGGGCGCTGGAGCAGCTGCGGAGGGCTCGTCCGCCGGCGCTCGGGGGCGTTCCGATCGTGGACTTCGTCGACTACGCGACCGGCGCCGAGCGGCGCCCGACGTACCTCGGCACCCAGGATCTGCTGCAGCTCGAGCTGGGGGCAGCGAACGAGATCGCGTCGGACGTCGACGGGCCGGAGCCTGGCGCGGTGCTCGGCGGACGGATCCTGGTGCGCCCGAGCGGGACCGAGCCCAAGTTGAAGCTGTACATCCACCTGCGGGGGCACCTCGGGGCGTCGGTCGCGGACGACGAGAGGGGGCTGCCGGCCCTCCGGGCGAGCCTCGAAGGGCGAGGCGCTCGGATCGGGGCGGAGCTCTGCGCCGCGCTGGGCTTGCCCAGCTGATCAACCTTCGCGGACCCGGCTGACGCGGGGAGGCAAGACCGTCGGGATCGGTCCGTAACGGAGCGTGATGGCGACGCGTTGGAGTGGGCTGGTCGGACTGGTGGCGGCTGTCTCGTTGAGCTGCGCGGGAGATCGGGTGGAGCCCGACACGCCACAGGGAGGGCGAGCCGCAGAGGCGGAGACACGGGAGGCGGCGAAGCCGACGGATCCGTCCGGTGCCACCGCGCTCACCGAGGTCCGCGATTTTCGCGAGAGCATCGCCGATCGCGGAACGCTGCTGAGCCGCACGGCGGCGCCCTCGGTGGGACAGGCGCTGGTCACGGTGGCGGACGGGTTCTATCGAGATCATCAGCAACGCCTGCACCAGGCGTTCGATGCCAGCCTGGGAGAGCTCCCCAATGGCGCTCCTCCCGGGCCCACGAACGCGCGCCTGGTGGGCACCGTCGACGCGGCCATCCCGGAGGACGCCGACGAGCAGCGGCAGCTCGCTCAGTTCCACCTCGTGTTCTCCCCGGATATCCGGGAGCTCGCCAGCAGCGCGTTCGACGCGGCCTTCGCGCCGCTCGCCTCGGCCCAGGCGGAGATGCCGGTGTCGACCGCGGGGGAGCTCTACGGCTTCTTCGCCATCGCAGAGCCGACGTACGAGCGCTGCGGCGACAGCGACGTTTGTATCCACTACGGCGACAGCGACGTCTTCGTCGTGAACTTCACGCGGATCGACGAGAACCTCTGGACCCCTGCGGCGGTGTCCTGGTGGACACGCATGCCTCCGAGCGTGCCGCAGGAGGGCATCGGAAAGAAGGACGGCGCGCCCACGCCGCAGGGGGGCGGCGCCGTCGGCGCACACGGCGCGGCGCCCCCGAAGGCGCAGCCGGCGAGCGCCGCAGGGGGACCTACCCGCACGCCCTGAGTCCCACCTTTCCGACCGCTCGAGGCCGAATGGGTGCCTTCTGGAGGCGCCCCCGCGTTAGGGTGTGATGAGACATGTCATTGCACCTTCGGAGATGCTTCGGGCCGGCGGGGCTGCTCTCCCTCGCGTCGCTCGTGTTCGGTTCGTATGTGGCTGCCTGCAGCAGCGAGCAGGCCAAGGTCGAGGGGGGCGGTTCCGGGGCGGACGCCGGAAACGGAGCGACCTCGGGCGGCGGCGCGGGCAACGGGAACGGCAGCGGCGGCCTCCAGATCGGAGAAGGCGGGCTGGGCAGCGGGGCGCAAAACGGTGAGGGGGGCGCGGGGCAGGCCTGCGAGAGCAGTGAGAGCCAGGCGGAGCTCGCCCCCATCTACCTGGCGTTCGCCTTCGACGTGTCCGGGAGCATGGGGCACCTCGACTGCCCCTTCTGGAACCACGATCCCGTCGTGAAGTGGACGCCCGTCGTGGAGGCGACCACGGAGTTCTTCGGGGACGCGTCCTCCGTGAACATCAACGCCTCGATGACGTTGTTCCCTTCTCTGGGCGACAACTCGGTGAAATGCGATCCCGCCACCTACGCGGACCCCGACGTGGCGATGCAGGCGCTGCCGTCGGCTGAGTTCGCGGCGGTGCTGGCGGCCTACGAGGACGAGGTGGGCCTGAGCGACTACACGGATCCCGTGCCGATCGACGGCGGGGGGCCCTGGCGCGGGGGCACACCGACGCGAGCGGTCGTCGGTGGCGTCCTCGAGACCCTGCGCCCGCTGCGCGACGAGCACCCGGACGCGAAGGTGGCGCTCGTGCTGGTCACCGACGGGGTGCCCCAGGGCTGCACCGGCAATACGATCCCCGACGTGGTGGACGCGGTCAGCGCCGCCCTCGAAGAAGACGACATCCCCACCTACGTCATCGGCGTGAAGGACCCGGCCACGCCTCCGGACGTGGCGCCCTGGGAGGAGGAGGGCCAGCGGGTCTGGGCCTGCGGCGGCCCGGCGTGGGAAAGCGGATACTCGGACGTCGACACCCCGCGGCCCACCAACCCGGACGCGCTGGACAACCTCGGTCAGATCGCCGTGGCGGGGGGAACGGGCGAGGCGATCCTGATCGACACGGGCAACCCCTCGGGGACCAAGGCCGCGCTCCGCCTCGCCATCGACCGGATCCGGGCCGAGGCGGTCTCCTGCAAGCTCGATCGACCGCCGCCGCCCCCAGGAGAGACCTTCGATCCCGATCGAGTGAACGTGCGCTACGACAGCGGCGACGACAGCGTCCCGCTCGGCTTCGATCCGGAGTGCGAAGCGGACGACGCCTGGCGCTACGAGGGGAGCGGGACCGACGTCATCGAGCTCTGCCCCACCACGTGCGAGCGGATCCAACAGGATCCGTACGCCACCATCCAGGTGGAGTTCGGCTGCCTGCGGCGCACGATCGTGCGTTGACGAAGACGCCCCGCGTCGCCAGCAGGCGCCGCGGGGGCGTGTCACGAGCGGGCGAGCAGGGCCTCTGAGCGCGCTCAGTATCCGCTGAGCGACCGCCCCAACGGGCGCTCGGCGACCGCTCAGTCGTTGCGGTCGAAGGGGATCACCTCGACGTCGGCGAGGTCCGGGATGGCCTCGCGGAGCGCCCCGCCGATGTGGGCTTCCGTGCCGAGGACCGTGACGAGGAGGTCCCGCTCGGGGAGACGGTTGCGAATGGCGGCGTTGACCTGCTCGAGGGTCACGGCTTGCACGCGATCGGTGTACTCCTCGAAGTAGCGCGCGGGCAGATCGTAGATCACGCTGTCGACTCGGAGGCCCGCCCGCTTGCTCGGCGTATCCACGGAGAAGGCGTGGGAGCGGCACAGGTATTTCTTCGCGCGGGCGAGCTCGCTCTTCGTCACGCCCCGCTCCCGGAGGTCCCGCAGCATCGCGAGCTGCAGGGCGATGCAGGGACCCGCGTCCTCGGCCTTGGGGAACGTCCACATGCTGAAGGCCTGGCGCTGCCGGTCGAAGGGCAGGCTACTGTACGCCCCATAGGACCAGCCGCGCTTGGCGCGCACCTCCTGGGTCAGGCGCGCCGTGAACGTGCCGCCGAAGATGGTGTTGGCGACGTAGAGGGCCGTGTGATCTTCGTCGCGAGGGTGTGAACCGAGCCCGCCGATGAAAATCTGCGTCTGGGTGCGCTCCGGTTTGTCCACGATCACCAGGCGCCGCCCCTCGATCCCCTTCGGCTCGCCCACTTCGTCGGGCACCGCGGGACCATCGGGGAGAGACGCGGTGAGCTGCCTGCCGAACTCGAGGGCAGCCTCCGGCGTGAGGTCGCCGGCGAAGGCCAGGACGACGTGAGCCTTGACGAACAGGCGCCGATACAGGGCCTCCAGGTCGTCCAGAGCGATGCGCCGGAGGCTCTCGGGGGTGCCGCTGGTCGGTCGCCCGTAGGGGTGCCCCGCGAAGAGGCGACGTCGGAACCAACGTCGCGCCAGGGTGCGGTCGTCGTCGAGCGCCTCGATCAGCTCGCCCTCGGTCTCTCGCAAGAGCAAGCGAAACTCGTCCTCGCGGAACGTCGGCGCCTGGACGACCTCCTCGATGACCCGCGTGAAGCGCTCCAGGGAGCGGGTGATGACGTGGCCGTGCACGCCGACGGTCGAGCTGGTGGCCTCGACGGCCAGAGAGCCGCCCAAAGAGTCGATGAGCTCGTCCGACTCGGTGGCAGTGCGGTTGCCGCCAGTGCGCCGCAGGAGCCGCGCCATCAGGCGGGTCGCCCCTTCCTTGCCGGGAGGGTCGAGGGCGGCGCCGCGAGTCAACGCGAAGGAGACGCCCACCATGGGCAACGCAGGGCTGGGTTCGACGAACAGCGCCGGGACGCCGAGGCGTGCGGCGGTGTCCTCGGTGGGGGCCGCGGGAGCGGAGGGGCGAGGGCTCACGAGGTTCCTCCCGAGCGAACGAAGATGACGGTGCGCGCGCGGGGGACCAGGTACCGTCGCGCCATGCGGAGCAAATCGCCCGCGTCGACGCGCTGCATGGCGCGCAGGCGGGAGAAGGCGGCGGCCGGTTCTCCGAGCACGGTCTCATAGAAGCCGAGGGTCGAGGCCTTGCCGTCAGCCGTCTCGAGCCCGCCGACGAGGCCGAGCTCCGCCCGAGCGCGTGCTCGCTCGATCTCCGCGTTGGTCACGGGCTCCCGACGGACGCGGTCGAGCTCCCGATCGATCACCTCGAGGACCTCCTCGGCGCGCCGCCCCTCCCGGGCGGAGACGAAGACCTCGATGAGGGCGGGATCGCGGTGCGGCCCCACGCTCGCTCGGAGATCCGTGGCGAGCTCGAGCTCGCGGATCAAGAGCTTCTGGAGTCGGCTCGCGCGACCTCCGAACAGCACCTCCAAGAGCAGAGACACCGCGATGTGATCCGCGTCCCCGAGGGCCGGGCCCTTGTAGCCGACGGCGAGCTTCTCGGTGGGGGTCGGCTTGACGACCTCGAGGCGACGCTCCTCCTGCTGCGGAGGCTCCGGCTCCAGATCCTCGATGGGGAGCTCCGCCGGCGCCAGATCCCCGTAGCTCTGGCTGATTTTCTCGAGGAGGCTGGCTTCGGAGAAATCGCCGACCACCACGACCGTCGCGTTGTTGGGCGCGTAGTACGTCGAGTAGAAGGCGGCGCAGTCCTCGGTCGTGAAGTTCTGGATGTCCTCCATCCAGCCGATCGTCGGCCAACGATAGGGGTGCACCTGGAAGGCGGTCTTCCAGAGCAGCTCGTCCACGGCGCCCTCCACATCGTCGTCGACCCGGTAGCGGCGCTCGTTCGCCACGACCTCCTTCTCGCTCGTCACCTGAGGATCTCGGAGCACGAGCTTCGACATCCGGGCCGCCTCGAGCTTCACCACGAGCCCGATCTGGTTCTTCGGGAGGGACTCGTTGTACTGGGTGAAGTCGAGCCAGGTGGACGCGTTGTTCTCCGCGCCGGCCTCCTCGAGCTTGCGATCGAACTCACCCGCGGGGAGGCCCTCCACCTCGTTGAACATCAGGTGCTCGAACAGGTGGGCCAGCCCCGTCTTGCCGGGCTTTTCATGGCGCGAGCCGACGCGGAACCAGGTGTGATAGGCGACGACGGGCGCGCTCTTGTCCTGGAGCAGCAGCACCCCCAGGCCGTTGTCCAGGCGAAAGCGCTCGACGGTGAGCGCGCGGCCGAAGGGGATGGTCTCCAAGTGGCTGACACGACCGAAGCGCGGGGCCTTCGCGTTGATCTTCTCCAGTCGCCGCGCGCGACCGGACGCCCCGGAGGGAGTCGGAACCGCCATCACTCTCCCCATAGGACACCTACTTGGTGTCGTCGAGCTTGAGGATCGCGAGGAACGCCTCCTGGGGCACCTCCACGTTGCCCACGGCCTTCATGCGGCGTTTGCCCTCCTTCTGCTTCTCGAGCAGCTTGCGCTTGCGGCTGATGTCACCGCCGTAGCACTTGGCGGTGACGTCCTTGCGCAGGGCCCGCACCGTGGTGCGGGCGATCACCTTGCTGCCGATCGCTGCCTGGATCGCGACCTCGTACTGCTGCTGCGGGACGAGCTCCTTGAGCTTCGCCGTGAGGGCGCGCCCGCGGAAGAAGGCGCTGTCCCGGTGCAGAATCACGCTCAGGGCGTCGAGGGGTTCGCCGTTCACCAGCAGGTCCAGCTTGATGAGGTCGTCCGGTCGATACCCGGCCAGCTCGTACTCCATGCTGGCGAACCCGCGGGAGACGCTCTTGAGCCGATCGTGCAGGTCGATGATGACCTCGGCCAGGGGGAGCTCGTAGGTGATGACGACGTGCTCGGGCGTGGCGTAGTGGAGGTTCAGCTGCACTCCCCGGCGCTCTTCACAGAGCTTCACGACGGCGCCGACGTAGTCCGAGGGGACGTGGATCGCGACCTTGACGATGGGCTCCTCGATGAGCTCGAGGTCGCCGGGGCTCGGCATCTTCGAGGGGTTGTCCACCTCGATGACCTCACCGGTCTTTTTCTTGGCCCGGTACACCACGCTCGGCGCGGTGGTGATCAGGTCCAGGCCGTACTCCCGCTCGAGGCGCTCCTGGATGATCTCCATGTGCAGCAGCCCGAGGAAGCCGCAGCGGAAGCCGAAGCCGAGGGCCTCCGAGGTATCCGGCTCGTACTGGAAGGAGGAGTCGTTGAGGTGGAGCTTCGACAGGGCGTCCCGGAGGTCCTCGTAGTCCGCGGAGTCCGTCGGGAAGAGGCCCGCGTAGACCATCGGCTTGACCTCCTCGAAGCCGGGGAGGGGCTCGGTGGCGCCGTTCGTGGCGTGGGTCACCGTGTCGCCGATCTTGGTGTCGCCGACGCTCTTGATGTGGGCCGCCGCGAACCCCACCTCGCCGGGGCCCAGCTCCGTCAGGGCGACCGGGTGGGGGCTGAAACAACCGAGCTCCGTGACCTCGTAGGTGCGCCCCGTGGCCATGAGCTTGATCTTGTCCCCCTTACGGAGCAACCCCTCGACCACCTTGAGCATGATCACCGCCCCGCGATAGCTGTCGTACCAGCAGTCGAACAGCAGAGCCCGCAGCGGCGCGTCGGGCGAACCTTGTGGCGGGGGGACGCGCTGTACGACCGCCTCGAGGAGCTCGGGCACCCCGATGCCGGTCTTGCCGCTCGTGAAGATGGCGCCGCTGCAGTCGAGGCCGATGACCTCTTCGATGTCCCGGGCCGCTCGATCCACGTCGGCGGAGGGGAGGTCGACCTTGTTGAGGACGGGGATGATCTCGAGGTCGTTCTTCAGCGCCAGGTACGTGTTGGCGACCGTCTGCGCCTGAACGCTCTGGGTGGCATCGACGACGAGCAGGGCCCCTTCGCAAGCGCGGAGGCTCGAGGACACCTCGTAGCTGAAATCCACGTGTCCGGGCGTGTCGATCAGCTGCAGCTGGTACTCCAGCCCATCCTGGGCCTTGTACCTCAGGCGCACCGACTGCGCCTTGATGGTGATGCCGCGCTCCCGCTCGAGCTCCAGCTTGTCGAGGAACTGCTCCATGCGCTCCCGGGCGGAGAGGGCGCCGGTCACGTCCATGATGCGGTCCGCCAGCGTGCTCTTGCCGTGGTCGACGTGGGCGATGATCGAGAAGTTGCGGATCCGGGACGGGTCGACGGACATGATCGAGTCAGGGGGCTAGAGCGACCAGAAGGAGACTAGAGCACCGAGCCGCGAGCAAGACTGAGGCTTGGGCGAGCTCTCCCGATGGCGAACCGATCGGTGCTCTAGAGAGAGGGCCAGGCGGGCGCTCTTACTCGGCTCCACCGGCTCCTGGCAACCGCCGCATTACCCCAAGGAGCACGCGGGCACGGGAGCCGAGAGCGGACACCGCCGAATCCAGCCGCTCGTCGTCACTTCTTCACGGGCGTCGTGGGCTCCACCAGGCTGAGCTGTCCAGGGAGCTGATCCGCGTAGCGCTCGAGCACGAGGTCGATCCCCTCCCTGATGAACACGGCGACGGGCACCTTGGTGCGCTCATGGAGCAGGTGCAGCGCCTCGTTCTGCTCGGGCGTGATGTAGACCGTTGTGGAAATCTTCTTGCGTGCCATCGAAGCAGTCGCGAATGACCAGCCGTTACAATAGGTTCCAATACGTGTGGCGTCAAACCCGGAAAGTTGCGGTGCGTCTTGCGGAAATCCAGTGATTCCGGTGACTTGTGTCCGTTGTGGCGCCACAGGGGGGCCTCTGTGGCACCCCTGGAGGGGAGGTCGGAGGGGGGCGGCCCCCGCCGCGGGGCGCTCTAGCGCTCCTGGCTCTCCGGCGCCACCCAGGGTCCGAGCTCCCGGAATGTCTCGCGGATCCTGGAGCCCCGAGGCGAGCTCCGAGTGACTCTCAGGGCCCCTTCCGGAGCCGCCGTGGGCCTTGCCAGCTGCCCTGCCGCCGGCACGCCCCGCCTGTCCGGGCGCCCCGCGCTGCGGCCTTCCCGCACGCCGAAGCGACCGCCGACCCTCTCGGGTGACGGCCGATGGGCCGGTCGGCGGTCCCTCGACATGCGTCCCTGGCGGGAGCCGACGAGCGCGACTGGCGCGGTTCCCTCGCCGGGGTCCTCCTGTAGGATGTCCCGAGCATGATCCCCAGAACGTGTCTCGGCTCGGGTGGGAGCCGTTGGGTGCCGCTGGTGCGATGGATCCTCACCGCGGGCCTCGTGGTCGTGGGGCTGTCCGGGTGCGGGGGCGCCCAGGCGCGCCCGGGTCTGTCCGAGGGGGCGCAGCGTCGCGACACGGCGGTCGAGCACGAACCCTGCGACGTCGACGGAGAAGGCGCGGAGCGGGTGGACGCGAACGGCGACGGGCGGCCGGACATCGTGATCGTGCGAGACGGGGGGCGCGAGGTGTGCCGCGCGGTGGATCTGAACCTGGACGGCACCTTCGACCGCTGGACCTACCTGGACGAGGGGGGCGCGGTGCGCCGTCAGGAGAGCGACTACGATCGGGACGGTCGCATCGACGAGATCGCGATTTTCCGGGGGGGCGTCGTGATCGAGCGGCACGCCGCCACCACGCTGCACCACCAGCTCGACACCTGGCATTTCTATGACCAGGGCAAGCTGGTGCGGACCGAGCGCGATTCCAACGGGGACGGCGTGGTGGACCAGTGGTGGGAGTATCGCTCCCCGGAGTGCCCGCTGATCCACTCGGACGTGAACAACGATGGCCGCCCCGATCCCGGCGCGACGATCGACTACTGCAAGGAGACCGGCTCTGCGCCGCCCCTCCCCGCCGAGCAGCAGGCGGAGCTGCGGCGCTTCGACCAACCCCTCGAGACCGTCACGGAAGTGGAGGGGCCGCCGGCGGAAGCGACGGGGGAGGAGTCGCCCGCAGAGGAAGCTGGAGGTGACCAGTGATGGGGCGTCGCGCGGCGTCACGCTCCGAGCGGCTCGGCGGGGTGGCTGTCCAGGGCATGACGGTGGTGCAGGGCGTGACGGTGGCGTTGGCCACGACGGTCGCGCTGGGCTGCGGTGGTGGTCAACAGACGCCGAAGGAGGCCTCCGACGCTCGGACCCTGGAGGGGCTCGCCGTCGACGACCGCTCGCGGTGTGAGTTCCAGGGGCGGGAGGATCGGGACGTGCGGGAGACGTCCGCACCGAACTCGGTGGTGTCCAACGTGCGCCGCGTCTACGGCTTCGTGGGGACGGGCGAGGAGCGCCGCAGGGTGCTCTTGTGTCGGGAGGTCGACACGAACCTGGACGGGGTGAAGGACGTCGTCCGGACCTACACGGAGGACGGCGAGAAGCTGAGTGAGGTGGCCGACTCCGACTACGACGGTCGCGTGGACACCTGGATCACCTTCGCCGCAGGGCGAGTGCACAAGGCGGAGTTCGATCGCGATGGGGACGGCAAGGCCGACGAGGTGCGTCACTACGTCGGCGGGCGTCTCTCGCGGGTGCAGCGGGACACCAACGGGGACGGTCGTCCGGACGTGTTCGAGGTGTACAGCGCCGGTCGCCTCGAGCGCATCGGGGTGGACGTGAACCACGACGGCAGCGTCGACCGCTGGGATCGGGACGAGGCGCGCGTCCGCGAGGAGGAGGCCCGCGAAGAGGAGACCCGCGAAAAGGAGACGGAGCGTGGCGGCGGAGATCAGCGAGCCACCTCGGGGAGCGACTGACACCACCCCTCGTTGCGCGCCGCGCTTGGTCGGCGTCGTGGCCTCCGCTACGGTCCGGCGTCCATGACCGCGGAGCGGCTGCAGAAGATTCTGGCAAGGGCGGGCGTCACCTCACGGCGCAAGGCCGAGGAGTTGATCCTGGCGGGTCGGGTACGGGTAGACGGTCAAGTCGTCACCGAGCTCGGCACCAAGGCGGATCCCCGGTCGTCGAAGATCGAGCTCGACGGGAAGCGACTCGTCGCGGAGCCGCTGGTCTACGGCGTGCTCCACAAGCCTCGCGGCATGGTCAGTACGCTCTCGGATCCCGAGGGCCGGCCGACCGTGCGGCAGCTGTTGAGCCGCGTGGGCGCCCGCGTCGTCCCCGTGGGGCGCCTCGATTTCCACACGAGCGGCACCCTGCTCTTCACCAACGACGGCGAGTTCGCCGCAAAGCTCGCCCACCCGAGCACGAAGGCCCCGAAGGTCTACGTGGCGAAGGTGAAGGGCTCCCTGGACGAGCGGCACCTCGCGCGCTGGTGTGAGAGCATCGAGATCGAGGGGCGCACGACGCGACCTGCGGACGTGCGCGTGCTGCGCGACGAAGGGGACAAGACCTGGATCGAGGTGACCCTGCGCGAGGGGCGCAACCGTCAGGTGCGCCGGCTCGGAGAGCACGCGCGGACTCCCGTCATGCGGTTGGCCCGCATCTCCCAGGCGGGGATCACCAGCGACGGACTCCGCCCTGGACAGTGGCGCTGGCTCACCGTGGATGAGCTGACTGCGCTCCGGCGCGCGTACGGTGTCCCACAGCGGGTGCGCGCGCCGGGCGTCGCCCAGGGCAAGCAGCGTCCTGCGAGCACCGCGCGGACCCCCGCAGGGGGGCCTCCCCGGCGATCGGAGCGGCGCCCGATGAGGGCACACGCGAAGCGTGGTTCGGGAGAGCAGCTCGGGGAGGCGGCGGGCCAAGGCGCTCGTGGCGCCGTCGCATCCGGGTCGACCCGCGACGCCGCGCGCGGAGGGGCCGCGAGCGACCGCGCCGCCCGGGGGAGCAGGAAAAAGGGCGGAGGCGCATCCGCCGGAAAGCGCGACGTCCGGTCCGGCGAGGGACCGCGTCGCGAGGGAAGGACGTCGCGCGGCGCGCGCGCCGCCGACGAGCGTCCGGGGCGGCGGCGCTGAGTCTCTGAGCTACGGCGCCGCTGAGTTACGGCGCCGCTGAGTTACGGCGCCGCTGAGTTACGGCGCCGCTGAGCTACGGCGCAGAGCCGCTCCCGAGCGGGCGCTCGTCGTCGGAGTGTCGCCCCCCCCTCGGGCGACCTCAGGCGTCCTTGTTCTGGGCGAGCGTCTTTTCGCCGTCGCGAAAAACGATGGTGACCTTGTCGGAACTCGGGATGCCGGACACGAAGCCCTCGCCGAACTTCTTGTGGGTGACCAGCTGATCCACGCGGAAGGTTTGATCCATCGAGTAGCGAGTGAAGGCGCTGAGCGCCTGGCCATTGACGCGGGCCTCCCACTCGGCCCGTGCCCCCGAGGCGGCCTTGGGCTTGGCCGCGGCCCTGCTCGCGGTCGTGGTGGTGCGTCGTGGAACGGCGGGCGACCGCTCTTCTGATTTGGGAGCCCGGTAGTTGTGCTCGGAGCCACAGGTCATGCAGACGACCCGTTTGGGGCGACCGCTCACCAGGGCGACGATGCGGTGGCCGAGATCGAGGCGGCAGCGGGTGCACCAAGAGTCGATCTCACCGCCAGCGGTGAGGCCTTTGCGCGGGGTTGGTTTTTCCGTCAGCGGATTCACGCGTTCTTTTTCCCAGAGTCGTTCGTGGTTTCGGGCGGGTGGGGTTCGGGGGAGGGGGGCGCGCCGTCCTCGTGGCGAACCCGGACGTTGTGCTTGATGTGGGGCCGCGCCTTGCCGGCGTCGTTCGGGACCAACCGGATCTCCGTCTTGATCTCGAAGGACAGCATCGTCAGGGCGCGGACGAACTCCTCCGTGAAGTTCGTGCTCTCCAGGAAGTCGCGTACTTCCTTGGCGACGACGCGATAGAGACCCGACTTGCCTTCGTCGAGCTGGTTCAGGAGGTTCGCCAGCGCCTCCTTGGGGAGCTTGAGCTCTCCGAGGCGTTGGCGCACCCCCTCGGGTTTCTCCGCGAGGCGTTCGAGCCCCGCTTCGACGATCTTGCGGACGAGCTCGGGGAGGAGGCCCTTCGCGTCGTCCTCGGAGGTGGGGCGCGGGCCCGGCGGCGCCGAGGAGCCCTCGCTGCGATCTCGCGGCGCCCTCTGCATCACTGGGTCTGCGCCAGGGGGATCGCTGTCCTTCACGGCCCGTGGGGGTAGCCCGCGTGCCCGGGCCAGTCAAATGCTAGAAGAACGGTGTGCTGAACCAGGACTTTCGACGGGAACTCGAGGCGCGGCGCGCGGCCGTGTGTGCGCAGCTGGGCGACGGCGTGCTCGTGTTGCCCTCCGCGCCCGTGGCGCTCCGCAACAACGACGTCGACCACGAGTTCCGACAGAGCTCGGACTTCTTCTACCTGACGGGCTTCGAGGAGCCGGATTGCGTTTTGGTCTTGAGCGGCCGCCCCGAGGGGTACGTGCTGTTCGTGCGACGGCGAGATCCCGAGCGTGAGATCTGGGACGGGCGGCGCGCGGGGCTCGAAGGGGCCGTGGAGATCTTCGGAGCCGATCGAGCCTTCGGCATCGACGAGCTCGACCAGAAGCTGGTGGACCTGCTCGAGAACGTCACCCGGGTCCACTACCGGATCGGGGAGCGAAAGGACTTCGACGCGCGCTTCCTCGACGTGCTCGACCGCGTGCGCGCGCGAGGCCGGACGGGGTCGGACTGGCCCACGGAGATCGTGGACCCTCGCGTGATCCTGCATGAGCTGCGCCTGCTGAAGAGCCCGTTCGAGATCGAGCGTATGCGCGAGGCCGCGGAGATCACCGTCGAGGCCCACCGGGCGGCCATGGCCGCGTGTCGGCCGGGGATGTACGAGTACGAGATCGAGGCGTTGCTGCTCCATCGATTCCGGCGGGCGGGGAGCCAGCGGGTCGCGTACCCCTCGATCGTGGGCAGCGGTCCGAACGCCACCATCCTGCACTACCGGGAGAACGATCGCCGGATGCAGGACGGTGAGCTCCTGCTCATCGATGCGGGGGCGGAGTTCGCGTACTACGCCGCGGACGTCACCCGCACCTTCCCCGTCGGGGGGAAGTTCACTCCCGCCCAGCGCGATCTGTACCGGATCGTGCTCGACGCCCAGCTCGCGGCCATCGCTCGTTGCCGCGTCGGGGAGACTCTGGACGCTGTTCACGAGGCGGCCGCGCGCGTCATCGCCGGTGGCCTGCTGGAGCTCGGCTTCCTGTCGGGGACCGTGGACGAGGTGATCGAGCAGAAGGGGCTCAAGCCGTTCTTCATGCACCGGACCAGTCACTGGCTCGGCATGGATGTCCACGACGTAGGTCGCTATCACCGCGAGCGCCAGCCGCGGCGGTTGGAGCCCGGGATGGTGATCACCGTCGAGCCGGGCATCTACGTCGCCGAGGGGGACGAGAACGTGCCGCCGGAGTTCCGTGGGATCGGGATCCGCATCGAAGACGACGTCGTGATCACCGCGGGGGAGCCCGAGGTGATCACGGAGGGGGCCCCCAAGACGATCGAGGCCGTCGAGGAGGCCTGCCGAGGCTGAGCTGCGCCTTCGACCTGCGGTCCGAACCAAGCTGCGGCCCATCGCCGGTATCTCAACGGACCAGGACGCCCGCCGATCTCGGTTTTTGGCTTCGTTTCCGCTGCGCTCCGGTGCTCAAGTACCCACGTACGTTCCGCTCCGGTGCTCGCGAAAGCCTCGCCAAAACCCGAGCTTGACGGGC
>JAAZAA010000276.1 GCA_012514535.1 Myxococcales bacterium
GAGCCTCGACACCATGAGTGATCTCAACCTGCCCCAAGTGATCGAAGGCGACCTGGTCGCGCCTCCGGGAGCGCGCTTCGCGATCGTCGCTTCGCGCTTCAACGAGCTGGTGGTGGATCGGCTAGCCGAGGGAGCGCGCGAGGGCTTGCTCCGTCACGGGGTCGAACCGGAGCGCATCACCTTGGTGCGGGTCCCGGGCGCCTGGGAGCTCTCCCTCGCCACCCAGCGGCTGGCGAAGAGCGGGCGCTTCGACGCGATCATCGCCTGCGGGGCCGTCATCCGCGGCGCCACCGCCCACTTCGACTACGTCGCTGGCGAGGCGGCCCGCGGCGTCGCCGCCGCGACGACCACGACCGGCGTGCCCGTGATCTTCGGCGTGCTCACCACCGACACGATCGAGCAGGCGCTGGAGCGCGCGGGCACGAAAGCAGGGAACAAGGGCTTCGACTCGGCCCTGGCGGCCCTGGAGATGGTCACGCTGGGTCGCCGCCTCACGGAGTTCGGTCTGTAGACGCCAGCTCGGCCGGTCCACGGAGAGCAGCGCAGCCGAGCCCTTGCACGCGGGGCACACTTTCTCCAGGATGCCCCCCGCCGGGAAGCGCCCGGCTCGAACGCCATGGGAGCCCGTACCACCGCCCGCGAAGCTGCCTTGCAGATGCTCTATGCCGTGGAGGCGGCCGAGCACGGGGTCGAACGCGCCGTGTCGGACTACTGGCGCCAGACGCCCGGTGACGCCGAAGGGCGCCCCTACGCGGACTCTCTCGTGCGCGGGGTGGTCGAGCAGCAAGCCGCCATCGACGAGCGGATCAGCGCCGCCAGCGAGCACTGGCGCCTCGAGCGGATGGCCCGCGTGGATCGCAACATCCTGCGGGTCGGGGTGTACGAGCTCACCCAGTGTCCGGAGGTGCCCCGCGCCGTCATCATCGACGAGGCCGTGGAGCTGGCGAAGCGCTACGGCACGGAGGAGAGCGGCAAGTTCGTCAACGGGGTGCTCGACCGCATCGCCGACGACGTGGGCCGGCGCGACGAGGACCGCCGCCCTGCGGAGCAGCGCGCCGCCCCGAGCAGCGATCGGGGCGGCGACGGCGCGGGGTAAACATGGAGCTCCGGTTCGTGCCCGGTGAGCTGCGCAAGCTCGACCTCGCGACCTGCGAGCTGCTCGCGCTGCCCCTGAGCCAGGACGAGCGTCCACCCCAGAGCGTGGCCGGGTTGGTCGATTGGCGCTGGGGCGGCGCCCTGTCCGACCTCATCGCCCGCGGGATCGCCAAAGGTGTCCCGGGGGAGGCCCTCTTGCTCCCGGGTCGGCCGAAGCTCGGCTTCGACAAGGTCGTTTGCTTCGGGATTGGGCGGGTCGAGGCCTTCAACGAGCAAGTCTACCGGGTCGTGCTGGAGCGCATGCTCGACACCGTGGTCGGGCTCGGGGTGCGGCGCGCGGTGGTGCAGCTTCCGGGACGTGCGACGGACTCCATCGCCCCGGAGCGGGCCGCGGAGCTCCTGCTGGAGCGGGCTGCCGAGCGCTCTCGCCACGACACCTGGACGCTCATCGAGCCGCCAGAGGCGCAGCGGGTCATCACCCAGCGCGTGCAACAGGATCGACGCCGGGAGTGGCGTCCCTGACGTCCTGGGGACCGCGGGTCACCGACACGCAGCGACGACCGGCGCCCGCCACGACACGACCGGCGCGCGGGACCTAACGCGCGGGCGTGCTCGTCAGCTGCGCCACCCGGCTCGGGGCGGGAGACGCCCCCTGCAGACGGTCCACTTGCTCGCCCACGGCGGCCGCCTCCTGCTCGTCGCCGAGGGCCTCGAGGAGCGCCCTGCGTTGCAGACCCGAGCGCGTCAAGACGGCCAACGTCGCGGGGTCCGGCGCCAACGGACCGAGGGCGGCCTCGGCGACCCGCTCGAAGGTGCCCTGCTGGGATGCGAAGGCGACCCGGCGATCGCTGCGCCCCAGAGGATGGGGGGCGAAGCGGGCGAGGAACGGACCGGGGATCAGGTGGACCATCAAGCGGCGGTCCCAGGTGGCGTCCGCCTCCACGAACAAGGGGCGAGCGTCCGCCAGGGCGGTGAGCGCCCGTTCGCTCGGGCGCCCCGCGGTGGAGAGATCCCGCACCAGGAGCCCCAACGCGGGCTCGAGCTCGAGCAACTCCGCCGCGAGTTGACCGCGCCCGAGGAGCGGCAGCGGCACCACCACCACGTCCGCGCGGGCGCCGGAGGCGACCGCCGCCCCCAAGCGCCGCACCAGCGGCGGCGACTGCACGACCACGAGGCTGCGCGGCGGCAGACTCATGAGCAGCTCATCGGTCCAGCGCTCGGTCGCCTCCACGTTGCGCCGCGCCACCAGGCGCAGGGCGTCTTCGGCGCCCGCCCAGGTCACGGCCAACGTCATGACCACGAGCAGCGCGACCGCCGGTCGCGCGCCCGCCAGCCGCGCGCGGAGGGCCAGGAGCGCGACGGTGTGCAGCCCCAAGGCGGCAGCCCCCAGCGCCCCACCGATCGCCAACAGATGCACCCCCGCTGGCGTCGGCGCCGACCCCGGCTCTCCCCCCGCGCCCCCCACGAGCACGTCGAGGAGCACGAGCGTGAGCAGAGGAGCCAACAGGAGGCGCAGCCGGCGTTGGCCGAGGCCCCAGAGCGCTCCCAAGAGCCCCGCCGCCAAGAGCAAGAGCCCCACCTCCTGCAGCCAGACCTCCGGGTCCAGGCCTGGCGCGAGCTCGCCGAGGCCCAATCGATCGAGCCCCAGCCCTGACTGCAAGCTCGCCACGCGCTCGGCGGCGAGCCCCTGCACCGGGACGAGGGCGGGAGCGAGGAGCACCGGCGCGAGCCGCGCGCACAGCACGACGCCGAGCCCCAGGGCGACCAGGAGTCCCTCCCGACGGCTCGGGACACGCCCCGCCTGCCAGAGCAGCACCCCGAGGGCTGCGAGGATCGCCACGCCGGCCCCCAAATTCTCGAGGAGGGTCGCGCCGAGGAGCGCCCCGAGCAGCACCTTCCGCGGGGCCTCGCGCTGCAGCGTCCGCGGTGCGGCGTGTCGCCCTCGGCCGACGTGCAGCGGATTCACCGCGCACCCCAAGGTGGCGAAGGCGAGGGCACCGGCGACCGCTTGCCCACCGCTCACCGTGCCCTCCGTGAGCCAGGGCAACCCGAGGACCGCCGCGACGGCCGCGCACAGGGCCATGGCAGGGTTGAGGCGCGGGGCAGCACCGTTGGCCCGGAGCAGGGAGAGGTAGAGCCGGTGGAGCATCACGCCGGCGACGCCGAGGGCGATGCCGCCCACCGTCGCCGCGCGACTCAGGGCCCCGCCCAAGGGGACCAGCTGCGCTCCATGGCTCAAGAGGGAAGAGACGACTCCCTGGAGCGCGGGCGGCGCGCCCAACAGGTCGAGCTGCGCGGCGTCGCTCCGCCACAGGGGCTGAGCCTCCGCGAGCCACACGCCCGCCGTCGCCGGGACGAGGAACGCCAGCCAGGCGCAGGACGTTTCCCAGGGGCTCCCCCTCCCCTCGCGCGTCGTCAGCTCGAGCTCCGGCTCCTCGGAGGCGTGCGCGGGACACGACGAGGCCCTCGAGGGACCCCTCGGCGGAGCCACGGTGGCGGAAGACGGCGGGACGACCACGGCTTCTCCTGCCACGATCGGCCCGCCCCGGGAAAGTTCCCCGCCCTGCATCGCCGCCCACGACCAGAGCCGGCCCGCCACGGTGGCCCCTCGGGGTCGGTCGCCTCAGAGGCTCTGCGTCGCGCCCCGGGCCCGCACGAGGGACACGAAGACCACGGGGACCACGAACAGCGACAGCACCATGGACGTCGACAGGCCTCCCACCACGGCCAACGCCAAAGGCTGGTTGGCCTCCGTGCCCTGCTCCAGGGCGATGGCCGTCGGCACCAGGCCGACGATGGTCGCGAGGCTCGTCATGACGATCGGCACGAAGCGCCGCCCCGCCGCCTGCACGGCGGCCTCGAGCGGGGGCAGCCCGTCCGCCAAGAAGCGGTTCGCCTGATCCACGAGCAAGATGCCGTTGGCGACGGCGATGCCGACGACCATCAACACGCCCATCAGGGCGGGGATCGAGAGGCCCTGATCCGCGGTGAGCAGCGCCGCCAGCACGCCGACGAGCGCCACGGGGAGCGTGAAGAGCACGGTCAACGGCAGCCGCAGGGAGCGGAACTGGGCCGTCATCACCGTGAACACCACGAGCACGGCCAACCCGAGCGCCAGCCCCAACCCCGAGAAGGTCTCCCGCATCAGCTGCACCTGGCCGACGAACTCGAAGGAGACGTCCCGCGTGCGGGGATCCGTCTGCAGGCGCTCCTCCAGCTCCGTCGCCGCGCTGCCGAGGTCCCGCCCCTCGGTCTGCATGAGCACGTGGGCCGCGCGCTGCATGTGAGCTCGCTCGATGGCCACGGGCCCCGCATGCCTCGACAGATTGGCGTAGGCCGCCAAAGTGACCGCGCCGTCCGCCTCCGCCGTGCGCAGGGGCACCTCCGCCAGCCGCATCACCTCGGACACCTGGTCCCGGTCGTAGGAGGTGATGACGTCGTAGGACTGCCCGTTGCCGCCGTCGACCCACACGCCCGGCGCGTTGACGTTGCCCAGGGTCGCCTCCAGGGCGGTGCGCGCCACCTCGCCGGCGCTCACGCCCACCACGCCTGCCTGGGCGCGGTTCGTCTCGATCCGCACCTCCGGGTACTCGAGCTCCAGGGTCGTGCGCACGTCCCGGATGCCCGCCACCTCCCGCGCGACCTCCGCGACGGCCCGGCTCTGGCGATCGAGGAGCTCGAGGTCGTCTCCGTAGAGGCGCACCACCAGCGGGGCGGCGAAGCCATCCAAAAACACGCTCGTCGCGAGCCCGCCGGGGGCCTGGAGGAACTCCACCCCAGGGAAACGCCGCCCGAGGATCTCCCGCATCCGGTCGGCGATCTCGCGCTGTGACAGGTCCCGCTCCTCCGGAGGCGTCAACGCCACCCGGATGAACCCCATGTGCGGCCCGAGGTTGGGGCTGTTCATCAGGCTGCGAGGCTTCGACGGGGCACCCACGTTCGTGAGCACCAGCGTGGCGCTGCCCGGGGGCAGCTCCTCCTCCAGGGCCGCCGCCGCGGCGCTGGCGAGACGGCTGGATTGCTCGAGGGAGGTGCCGGGCGCCACGCGGAACGACGCCCGCTCCATCGACTCGTCGATCTCCGGGAAGAAGGAGCTGGGCATGTCCGCGGCCACGTACAGGCTCGTCGCCGCCAACAAACCCGCTCCGAGGATCACCGCCGGGCGCTGCCCGAGGGCCACTCGTAGCGCCCTCGTGTACGCCGCCACCAGCCCATCGATCCGGCGCTCGACCCAGCGCGCGAACCTGCCCGGCGGTCGCTCTCCGAGGAAGTAACGGCACGCCACAGGCGTGACGAGCATGCTGACGAGGTACGCCGTGACCATCGCCACCGCCACGGTGATGGCGAGAGGCCCGAACAGCTTGCGCGCGAGGCCGGTGAGGAACGCGATGGGGAGCAGCACGGCCAACATGCACAAGGTGGCCGACAACATCGGGATGGCGACGCTGCGAGCGCCCTCGAGGGCCGCCGTGGCGGCGTCCGCGCCCTCCTTCCGGCGGCGATGGATGGCCTCGATCACCACCACGGAGACGTCGACGAGGGGTCCCATCGCCAGGGTCAGCCCCCCGATGGTGAAGGCGTTGAGCGTCTGCCCCGTCGCGTAGAGGGCCAGCAGGATGGCCGCGAAGCTCAGGGGCACGCTGATCGTCGCCACCAACACCGAGCGCGGGCTCTGCAGAAACAGGAGGATGACCAGGGAGATCAGCCCGAGCGCGTGGACGATCTCCGACGTGAGCGCGCGCATGGAGTTCCGCACGAAGACCGACTGATCGAAGATCGGCTGCACGGTGACGCCCGGGGACAGGTTGTCCATCGCCGCGATGCGCGCCTTCACCTCGTCGACGATCTGGATCGTGTTCCCGCCGGGGACGCGGAGCACGTTGAGGTAGACCGCCGAGCGCCCGCCGATGTTGACGGCCTGCGTGGGCGGCGTGCCCCCGTCCTCCACCCGCGCCACGTCGGAGACGAGCACCGGATCCGGGTGTGCCCGCACCACCGCCTGCTCGATCTGTGACGGGTCCTCGGCGACCGCGTTCGTGTACACGTTCGCGTCGAAGCCGTCCCCCATCAGACGCCCCGAGGGGAGGAGCTGATTGGCGGAGGCCACGGCCTGGGCCACGTCCCTGGCCGTCACCCCGCGCGCCTTCGCCTCGAGGGGATCCACGAGCACGTTGATGCGCCGCTCGCGCCCACCGTTCGGGGCGGCGCTGGCCACGCCGGGGATCGCCTCGATCATCGGCTCCACCGTGTTCACGGCGAAGTCGTAGAGCTCCGGCTCGCTGAGCTCGCCTCCGTAGACGGCGATCTGGACCACCGGCGCGTTCGACACGTCGTGCTGCAGCACGAACGGCGGCAGCACCCCCAGGGATCGGGGCACCGAGGACATGGCGAAGTCCACCTGCTGCTGCACCACGGTCTGGGCCGCGTCGAGGTCCGTCCCCCAGCGCAGGCGGACCCAGAGGACGCTGAGCCCGTTGCGCGACTCGCTGGTGACGTGCTCCACGCCGGGCGCGGCGCTGACGAACTTCTCGAAGCGCCAGCTGATGGTCTTCTCGACGTCCCTCGGGCCGAGGCCTGGCGCCACGGTGGCCACCACCAGGACGGGGGGAGCGAGCTCCGGGAACGTATCCACGTGCATGCGTGGGACGACGCTGCCGGCGAAGACGAGCAGCACCACGCAGAGCATGAACACCGCCAGCGGGTTGCGCAGAGCGAGCCGCGTCACAGGGTCGTCGCCTCCCCGTTTCGCCCCTCCTCCTCTCCGCGCCGATCGGTGGAGGCGGCGGTGTCGAAGGCCGCGGGCTCGGGGACGAGCTCGAAGCGCGCGGGCTTGCCGAGGATCGGGTCGCCGTCGGACAGGGAGGAGCGCCCCTCCACGACGACCAGGGTGCCCGCCCCGAGCTCCGGCGCCAGAAACAGCCGGGGCCCCGCCTCGCCGAGCACCTGGGCGTGGACCTTCCGCGCGACGCCCGCGTCGTCGACGAACAAGCTCGCGGCGTCGCCACGCACGACCGCTGCGCGCAGAGGCACCTCGACGGCGGGGACGGCGTCGCCCACCTCGATGCGCACCTCGCCCGTCGTGCCGACGGGGAGCTCGGCGGGCATGTCCATGACGTCCACCTCGAGGCGCACGGATCGGGACGTGGCCCGCGCGGCGGGCGCGCGCCGGACGATCTCACCGGGCAACGCGGAGCCCGTGGCCAGCAGATGCAGCTCGACGGGCGTGCCCACCGGCAGGAGCGCGTAGTCGCGCTCGGGCACGTCGAACTCGAAGCGCAGGCGCTGTCGGTCCACCACCGTCAGGACCCGATCTCCGGGGCGCACGAACGCGCCTGGATCCAAGAGCCGCTCGGCGACCTCACCGCTGAAAGGAGCCCGCAGCACACAGTCGTCGGCCTCGACCCGGCGCGCCTGGAGCTGCGCGCGCAACGAGCGCAGCTTCGACTCGGTCGCCGCGCTCTCGGCCGCCTTTTTCTCGAGCTCGTTCGCGGACAAGAAGTCCTGGGCGGCCAGCCGTCGGTAGCGCTCCAGCTCGCTCGCGAGGGCGCGGTGCTCTTGCTCGAGGGCCTGCACCTGCATGGCGACCTGCTCCTTGCCGGCGGACGCGTTGCGACAGTCGAGGGTCGCGAGCACCTCACCCGCCTTGACCCTGTCCCCCGGCCGCACGCGGACGCTCTGCAGGTACGCGGCCACGAACTGCGTGCCGAGATCCGCTTGCTGCCACGCGCGCAGGGTGCCGACGTAGCGCCGCTCCGTTCGATAGGTGACGCCGCGGGCGGGGACGACGGTGACCTTCTTCGGTTCGGCGGCGAGCGCGACCTGGTTCGTGCGCGCCGCTTGACGGGCGCGCAACCAGGTGAGCCCACCCGCCAGGGAGCCCAGGGCCCCGAGCACGACGAGCGACACCAACACCTTGCCCCAACGTCGTGGAGTCGAAGCGCCGCCCGCGGCGGCGGAGTTCTCACCGGATGCCTTCATCTCGTCGTTCACTGATGGTTCACTCCGCTGCCTTCCGTCCTGCTTCCTTCTGCTCCGCTGCCTTCGACTCCCCTGGGGGCCGTCGGATCGAAGGCGCAGGACACGCGCGCTGCCCGCTCACCGGCCCAGCGCCCGTCGCTCCGCGCCCTCGCGGTAGACCACGAGCGAGCGCGAGCGCTGCCGAAGCGCTCGGCGCCCGATCGTCGGACTCCGACACCATGAACGTATGACCGAGGGGGCGCTTGATGCACGAGTTCGGACCGACACACCTTCATCTTTGGGGGACCTCGGGGCACTTGCGGGGGGCTGTGGGCCTCCCGAGCACATCGCCACGCGCTGCCCAGGCGCTCCGTTGGCGACGGATGACGACGGCCAGCCGCGCGTCAGGCCGCGTCGCCACGCGAGTGAGCGCGGCCCTGGACGACGAGCGCCGCTGGCCCCGCGACGCACGGAGGGACCCGAGCAGCGGGGGAACAGCTGCTCCACGGAAAGCCAAGCAGCGAGGAAACCGCCGCTCCGCGAAAACCAGAACGGCGAGAGCCGCCGCCCGCATCGACGGGCGGCGGGCTGGGAGGACGCTTTCGGACGTCCCCTCTTTCGAACATCCCTGAGTGCGCCGCGTCTACTTCCGCGGCAGCAAGACCAGCTCGATTCTGCGGTTCTTCTGTCGACCTGCCGCCGTCTTGTTGGAGGCGGCCGGTCGGAACTGGGAGAAGCCCGACGCGACGAGACGCTCTCCTGGTATCTTACCCTGTTCTTGGAGAAAACGCACGACGTTGGTCGCCCGCGCCGTCGACAGCTCCCAGTTCGTGGGGAAGCGCGCCTGGGTCTCCTTGTTCACGACCCGGGTGCTGTCCGTGTGCCCGCCGACCTGGATGATGTGCCCCGTGAGCTCCGCGAGGCTCTGGGCCACCTGCGTGAGTACCTCGCGACCGCTCTCCGTGACGTCCGCCTGCCCGGAGTCGAACAGGACCTTGTCGGCGACGTCCACCACGAGCTCGTCTCCACGACGGCGGAGCTCGATGTTCCCGCTCTTGATCTCGACCTCGAGCTTCGAGGCCAGATCCGCCTGGATCGCCTTGAGCTCGGCCTCGAGCTTCTCCTTCTCCGCGACCGTCTCCGCCAGCTGCACGGAGACCTCCACCTGCTTGCGGGTGAGCTCGCCGACGTGCTCTTGCGCGCCGCTGAGCTTGGCCTCGAGGTTCGCTGCCCGCGCCTTGGCTTCGTCGCGCTCCGCGGCGTGGCGTGCCGCCTCACTCCTCAACGGCAAATAGAGGAAGTACACGAAGGCGCCCGCGGCGAACGCCAGAGACAGAAAGAGGGACCAACCGATCCACCCGAAGGAGCCGTAGCGGGTGGAGGTCCGGAGCTCGTCGGTGGCGGGAGTCTCGGGAGACATTCGCTGACGATCTCTCAGAACTCGCGGAGGCTCAAGGGGAGCTCACGTGTCGAGCGGACGTGGGACGTCGCCCGACGCGACGGCGCCCACGCTCAGCAAGCGCTGCACGTAGCGAGCGATGAGATCGACCTCCACGTTGAGCCGACTGCCTGCGGTCAGCTCACCGAGGGTCGTCGCTGATCGTGTGTGAGGTATGAGCTGCACCGCCACCCGCGCTCCCGTGACCCGGTTCACGGTGAGAGACACACCCGCCAAGGTGATGGAGCCCTTCTCCGCCACGAAGCCGGCGAGTTCTTCCGGGACCACGACGACCACCTCGGTCATCTCACCGCTCTGGACGACGTCCTCCACCGCCGCGACGCCGTCGACGTGACCGGTGACGAGGTGCCCTCCGAGTCGATCCCCGACGCGCAGGGCTCGCTCGAGGTTCACCCGCGCGCCGGAGGCCAAGTGCTCCAAGGTGGTTCGATGAAGGGTCTCGGGCGACAGCTCCGCCTCGAAGGTGACCGGCTCGTTCGCGGCGGCCCGATCCCCTCCCCCAGCGCCCACGCTTCCCGCGGCGGTCGCGGCGACGACCGTCAAACATGCCCCGTCCACCGCCACCGACTCCCCCAACGCCAAGGGCCCCTCCAGCCCCGGATAGGTGACGGTGATCCGACGCCCGCCCCCCTCGATGCTTCGGGATTGGAGCACCACTCCGACTGTCTCCACGAGACCGGTGAACATGGGCTGGCTATACCACGCGCCCTGCGAGGACCGCCTCCCCGAGGGGGCTGAACACGCAGCGCTCGTCGTCGGTCGCCCTTGCGGAGGGAGGCTCCGAGCGGCACGCTCCCATGAGAGAGGATCGATACACAGGATTCATGTCCACGGCGCCTCGAGAGGACCTGCTGACCAGGGCATCGTTTTTCTCGGTCGTGCCCAGCTCGGTCCGCCTGGCGCTGGGAGCGCTCCTCGGGTGTTCGATCCCGCTCGCCGTGGGGTGTGGTCCGAGCATGCAGGTGCTGCACGAAGGCACCGTGCGTTTCGAACATTGTTACCGACTCGATCTGGATCCGAAGATCGCCCCGTCGCATCGGAAGGCCTGCTGGCAGGCCTGGAGCGAACGCCATAGCTATGGGCAACCTCGGGATCGCCTGGAGTACGCGCGTCGTCGCGTCCAGGAGATCGAGTCCAACGGGCCCGCTCCACGACTCGAGCTGGGCGCCGCCGCCGAGCGCTCGGCCCTGGCGGAGCCGGGGGGGCCCATCAACGTCCATGCGCCTCCCCCGCGCGTCGCGCGTCCGCCCCAAGGGATCCCCGTGAGCAACACCCAAGCCCTCGAGGGCGTCCCCGGGGACGGCTGCTCGGCCACCTGCCGGCAGCGCCGCACCACCTGCCTCGCGTCCTGCGCGGAGGGCGCTCCCCAGTGCCCCTGCGACGCGGACTACCGCGCGTGCATGGTGCGTTGCTTCGAATGAACGGGCCTCACCTCGAGCGATCACGCATCGCAGCGGGTGATTTTCGAGAAGAATCCGGGGGCCCGGGGCCCCTCGGGATCTATACTGCGCCCCGCCACGGGATCCTTGACCCCCAGCGCTGAAGCCCCCCTGAGAGCTGAAGCCCCCAGAGAGCTGAACGGAGTACCGAAAACCAGCCATGACGCCGCAACAGTCTGGCCTGGGCCAGCCAGGCCCCTGGGCGACCACGGGCAACGGCCTCCCACGAGTGCTGCGCCCCCAGCGGGCCGTGCCCTCGGACGCGATGCGCCCGACCCGCGCCGAGGTGAACCTCGCGCACCTGCGACACAATCTGCGCACGCTGCGGCGAGTGGCGGGGTCGACTCCGATCTGGGCCGTGCTCAAGGCGGACGGCTATGGCCACGGCGCCAAGGCCGTCGCGCGGACACTCGAGCGCGCTGGAGCGCGCGGAGTCTGCGTCGCCCTCGTGGAGGAGGGGATCGAGCTCCGTGAGGCCGGCATTCGTATCCCCATCCTGGTGATGGGCGGCTACTACGGCCGCGCCTGGCCGGAGCTCATCCACTACGGCCTCACCCCGGTGATCCAGGACGAGGGGCAAGTGGAGGACCTGGCGGAGGAGATCCGCTTCGGTGCGGGCCAGCCCGTGTCCGTGCACCTCAAGGTGGACACGGGCATGGCGCGCCTCGGCGCTCCCCTGACCGAGCTGGAGCGCATCGCCCGCGCGCTGACGGCGCGCCCGGAGGTCCAGGTCGACGCGCTGATGACCCACTTCGCCTGCGCGGATACCGCCGATCACGGCTCCTTGGCTCACCAGCTCGCGCTGTTCGACGACGCGCGCGACGTGCTCGCCGCCGCTGGTCTGCGTCCCCAGCGCCGACACGCTGCCAACAGCGCAGGGTTGCTCCTCCACCCGGACAGCCATTTCGACCTGGTTCGCCCTGGCATCGCCCTGTTCGGGGTGCACCCAGCGGGGTCGAGCCGCGTCGTGCATCACGTCCGCTCCTCGTCGGACGCACCCCCCGACTCCGTACCGCCCGAGTCCACCCCCCCCGAGTCCCAGAACGGCGAGGGAGCCGCGTCCGAGCTCAGGCCCGTCATGACGGTGCTCACCCAGATCGTCGCCCTGCGGGACGTCGCCGAGGGCGCGAGCGTGGGGTACGGCGCCACCTGGATCGCCCGCCGCCCGAGCCGCATCGCCACGGTGCCCATGGGATACGCCGACGGGCTGTCCCGCGCGCTCTCGAACCGGGGGCACGCCCTCATCCGCGGCGCTCGAGCCCCCATCGTCGGCATCGTCAGCATGGACATGACCATGCTCGACGTCACCGACCTCCCCGGGGTCGGGCTCCGGGACGAAGTGGTGTTCCTGGGTGCCCAGAAGGGCCCGCTCGGCGCCGACGAGATCACGGCCTGCGAGATCGCCGCCCACACGGGCACGATCCCCTGGGAGGTGCTGACGAACATCTCCCGGCGCGTGCCCCGCTTCTATCGCGAACCCTGACTGAGCACTGGGCTCCCCAAGCACTGGGCTACCCGAGCACTGGGCTACCCAAGCACTGAGCTACCCAAGCACTGAGCTACCCAAGCACTGGGCTCCCCGACCCCGAGCTCCCGCGGGCGGTCCCTCGGACACCGAGGAACGGCCTGCCCGCGATGGAGCGTTCGTGCTCGAGAGGCCTTCTCCACGCTCCGGACGGGCACCGCGCCGCCCTCGTTTCCCCATGAGGGGACCGCGAACCGCCCCGAGGACGCGGGGCCTGGCGACACCGCTCGGCGACGGCGCTCGACGACCGTGACCCAGGGATCACGGTGTCGCCGCGCCACAGCGGCTTAGACGGCGTCACAGCGCCCCCGCTGACCACCCGCGAGCCCAATTTGCCGGAAAAATGGCGCGTAGAACGACGTAACGCGCGCTGGCACGAACCCTGCTTTGCTCGGGTCGATGCACTTCTGGTCGGCGCGGAAGCCCCTTCCGTCGCCGCCGATCTCCTCGGGAGGGAACCTCTTATGTCGATCCAAGGCTCACTGACGCGCGGCCTCGCCGCAACCCTGCTTCTGCTCGGCTCCCCACTCCACGCCCAGAGCGCGCCCCCAGCGGACACGCCAACGTCGACGGGCTGGCAAGGAGACTCGTCCCCGTCGGCTCCGGGGGGCGACGCGCCGTCCCCAACGACGGCTGCGGACGCGCCTCCGGTGGCGGCGCCAGCTCCGGGGATCCCCGACGCCGCGACGGACGCGACGGACGCGCCCGAGCCTCCGGTCGCGGCGCCAGCGAGCAAGAAGCCCATCTGTCTCGTCGGCATCGGGCGGGGGGACGCCAACGCGGAGACCGCCACCGCCCTCATCTGCGAGAAGCTCCGGGAGCGCGGCGTGGAGGCGGTCACGGTGGACCAGGCCGTCCCCGCCCCCGCGGTCTACCGGGTCAACCTGCGCCCGCTCGGCACCCTCTACTATCTGGAGCTGGTGCGCGAGGAGCCGGCGGGCCACGTCGTCGCCAGCCGGCGTCTGCAGCTCGGAGGCCTCGAGCAGGTGCCCGTCGCCGCCGAACGATTGGTGGTCGCCCTCACGGAGGATCGCCCCGTCGAGGAGACCGCCACCGCGCGCTCCCTGGTCGACGGGGAGACGCGGAAGCCCGCGGTCCGCTCCAACGACGTGCGCTTCGCGTTCGGCGTCGTGGGCGTCATGGTCGGCTCGGATGTCGGCTACGGCGCGGACATGGCGTTCGGCTTCCATGGGCAGGAGTACGGGGCCCAGATTCGGGGCCGCGCGGCGGGCGGCGACGCCTCCCACGTGTCCCTCGCGGTCTCCGGCTGGCGCTACTTCGGCGACGGCGACGTGGCCCCGTTCGTCGGGGTGGGTTTCGGGTTGGGGCGGCTCACGGACGACGACGGCTTCGCGGGCAACGGCTTGCTGGTCGAGCCGACCATCGGCCTGGAGCTGTTCCGCTTCGACCAGTCGCGGCTCCTGATCACCACGCAGCTGGACATCCCGGTGTTCCGCTTCGAGAAGACCCGCAACCTGGACGGCGAGCGCCAGCTCGAGGAGCGCTTCCGGCTGGGGGGCAGCCTGGCCACCACGTTCGTCTTCTGAGGCGCCGGAGACCGGAGCGCGGCCCGCCGGCGACGCGCTCAGGGGCGTGGACCGGAGGAGCGGAGCAAGAGCCGCTCCTCGTTCACGCCCGCCAACACGGGCGCCACTCGTCCGTCCGCGCGAGCCACCGCGAGCAAATTCTCCATGGCGGCGAGGTAGGCGTCCCGATCGAGCTCACCCCGCAGGAGCTGCACCCTGAGGAACACCGCCGCGGTCTGCACGACGTCGCACAGGCAGTAGTCCCGGACCTCATCGATGCGTCCTGCGTGGACCAGCGGGCCCACATCCTTCCCGTCGACGCCCACCTTGCCCGGCATGCCGCAGAGCTTCGCGATGATGTCCAGGCGGCTGGGCTTCGACGCGCCGTAATCCGCCACGAAGTCCATCAGGTCGAGGTGGCCCTCTGCGGAGAACCGATAGCGCACGTCGCGGTTCTGGTAGTAGTGCCGGAACGGGATGCCATGGCGCAGGCAGCGCATGGCGATGACCGGGAGATCGAAGCCCCGGCCGTTGTAGGTGACGAGACAGGGCTGGTGCTCGTCGAGGATCTTCGCGAACTCCGTGAGGATTTCCGCCTCGTCCTCGGAGGTCCGCCCCACGATGCCGAGCTTTCGGCACTCATAGTCCCGGCCGAAATGGAGCGCCCCGATCGCGACCACCCGATGGTGGGGTGGTGAGGGCAGCCGCTCCACCTCCGCGGACTCGGCGATCGGCAGCTCCGGGTCGAGGACCGTCTCGATGTCGATCACGAGGTGCGAACGAGCCACGGGCGCGAGCATGCCCCCGCCCGGTCCCGGGGGGCAAGCGCGACCCGGCTCCCCGATCCCCGTCGCCCCCCGCGCTCCGGCCCAGATCGGGCCCCGATCGAGGCTTCGCGGGCGGGCCCCGAGGAGACCTCCAGGGGGCCTTCAAGTTTCGTTGACAGGCTTGCCGCCCCGTGGGAGTTGGTCGAAGAGCGTTGGGATCCGCTGTCCCCGCGGCAGACCCTACGAGGGCTGTCCTGGCGGCGAGTCGCACGGGTGACCGAGGTCCCGCGCTCGCGGATCCAATGCACTCTCCACGCCCCCTCTTCCGAGCCGATTGCCGGGTAGCCTTGGTAGCGCCTGGGACGTCGCCGCTTGCCGAGCGTGGGCACCGTCCCTGGCTGCTGGCCAGGTCGACCGAAGGCAGACTTTCATGGCTCGTAACACCCTCGTCATCAACTGCGATCTGCGTGAGACGCGCGTCGCCCTCATCGAGGACGGCGTCATCGCAGAGCTCCAGATCGAGCGCGCAAACCAGCGCAGCACCGTCGGGAACATCGTCTTAGGAAAGGTCAGCCGGGTCCTGCCCGGCATGCAAGCAGCATTCATCGACGTGGGGATGGAGCGGGCGGCGTTCCTCCATGTCGAGGATCTGATCCGCCCCGATGACTTCGAAGCCTACCTGACAGGGGATTTCGAAGAGGATCTCGGGAAGACGGCGACCGGCGAGGGAGACGAAGAGGACGTGCTCGTCCAGGAAGCCGGTCCGGTGGTCGGAGAAGGCGTCCTGGCCCTCCTCGACGAGACCGCTCCGGACTCCGACGACGACGACCACGACGACGACGACCACGACGACGACGACCACGACGACGACGACGATCAC
>JAAZAA010000277.1 GCA_012514535.1 Myxococcales bacterium
TACTCGAGCACCGGAGCGCAGCGCCCCACTACTATCGCTCCCGGTACGACCACCTTGGAGCAGGCCCATGAATGACTTGCACGAAACGATCCACCGAATCGTCACCCTCGGAAGCGTGACACCGGAGGGCATAGGCCGGGCTACGGGTGTCTCGCTCTCGAAGAAGAAGGAGAATCCTTCGGCTGTGTTCTACGGTGGAGGCCCGGCGGGAGCGATAGAAGACGTACACCTGGCGCTTTCCAAAACAGACCTCACGTGGCACGTGGCATGGACGTACGACGCGAACCGAATGCCTTCCGAGGGGGACCTGGACTTGGGTCGATACGGAGCGCGCGTCACTACGAACATCAACCCCCGGATTCCACCCAAAGGGACCTTCTCGCACGTGTACGACTACATGGGGTTCAGGCTTTTCATTCAGTTCAACACCCGCAGCAGGCGACTCCGAGGCGCCGCGCTACACAAACTCTGACGATTCCGCTTCGGTCTCTCGACCACCCCAAGGGTCACGGCTACCCCCCGCCCGTCCCCGGACTCACGCCGCGCCCCGCAGGCGCCCCTGCTCCAACACCGCGACGTTCCCCCGCTCCCCGCCGCCCGCGATGGCCCCTCCATCCGGCAAGGACGCGCGTCAGGATCTCCCCATGGCGCTCGAGGACGATCTCCACCAGCTCCCCGCGCTAGGCACCTCAGATCTTGTTCGACCTGTCCCGTGCCCGAGTACGCGGTGGCGCCCCCCAGCCGACCTGAGGCCTCCGAAACCCGAGCGCGAGCCGGTTTCGGAGAACTTTCTCGCACGTTTCCTGCGCAAACTCGCACGAAACTGCCCCAGCTGGTAGCCTTCCGGCAGCCATGCTCATCGAGTTTCGGGTCGAGAACCACCGGTCCCTTCGGGACGAGCAGGTCCTCACCATGGAGGCGGCGCCCCTGGGCGATCCCAAAGACCCGCGCCCGCGCCAGGTGGACGGACACGCGGAACGCCTGCTCCCTGTGGCCGCGCTCTACGGCCCGAACGCGAGCGGCAAGAGTAACGTGCTGGCGGCGCTCGCCTTCATGCAGGACGTGGTCCTGTCCTCCCACCGGAGCTGGGACCCGGAGGGCGGAGTCCCGCGGGACCCCTTCGCGTGGGGAGAGCACGCGGTGAAGCCATCGATGTTCGAGGTCACGCTCTTGCTCGACAACGTGAGGTACCAATACGGCTTCGTGGTCGACAACGACCGCTTCCTCGAGGAGTGGCTCTATGCGTGGCCGAAGGGGCGCAAACAGACCTGGTTCGAGCGCGAGGGCGACGAGTTCACCTTCGGCGAGCATCTGAGGGGAGAGAACAAGACGGTTCAGCAGGTCACGAGGACGAACTCCCTGTTCCTGTCGACGGCGGTCCAGCTGAAGCACGAGCAGCTCATGCCAATCCAGAGGGCGTTTCGCTTCTTCAGCTCCATCCGGAGGGGCCCGAAGCAGATGGTCTTCA
Source organism: Myxococcales bacterium (assembly GCA_012514535.1). Lineage (GTDB taxonomy): Bacteria > Myxococcota_A > Polyangia > Polyangiales > Polyangiaceae > NIC37A-2. Next base: position 1,469 of record JAAZAA010000277.1, read on the forward strand.
CGCGCTGGTGGCTCGCCGGTGTCCTCCAACGGTCCGAGGCTGCCAAACGTCAGCTCCGACTTTTCGAGAACGACCCCGAGGTTGCGCATTTCATCGAACGAGACGACCGCGACTCGCTCCTCGAACTCCTGCAAGCAGCCGACGTCGGAATCGTGGACTTGAAGGTGACCGACGGCGACACGCTCGACTCTCACTTTCGCTCCAGCCGATCGACGAGCAGCATCCTGGTCAAACACCGCAGCGCCAGTGCCGAGGCCTGGCTCCCCCTCGAAGAGGAGTCCCAGGGGACGCTCGGTCTGCTCCACCTGGCGCCTCACCTCCTTCGGGCGCTACGGGAAGGGCAACTCCTGATCGTCGACGAGCTCGAAGCGAGCCTGCACCCCCTCCTCGCCTTTGCCCTCGTGCAGCACTTCAACGATCCCGCGAAGAACCCTCGAAACGCGCAGCTCATCTTCACGACGCACGACACCAACTTGCTCGGCACCACGCTCGGCGAGCCACCCCTCCGGCGGGATCAGGTCTGGCTCACGGAGAAGGACGAGGAGGGCGCAACCCGTGTTTATCCGCTGACGGACTACAAGCCGCGCAAGGAAGAAAATCTCGAGCGGGGGTACCTGCAGGGTCGGTATGGTGCGACCCCCTTCCTCGGCGAGCTAGTTCCGCCTCCAGGCGCGGAGTCGTCGCGGTAGCCATGGCGAGCAAGCGACGGGATCGAGCGCGAGTTCCTGCGCGGCGCGGCCCCCACCTCGAGCCCCGCAAGAGGATTTTGGTTCTGTCGGAGGGCGAGTGCACCGAGCCAGAGTACCTCGAAGGCTTTCGGCGCTGGTGTCGCAATCCGTTAGTGTCCGTGAAGATCGCCGAAGAACGCGGGGTGCCACTCACCCTCGTGCGGGCAGCCAAGAAGCATCGAGCGGATGCCCAAAAAGCCGCGAAGCGCGAAGGGGACGAGAACCACGCCTACGACGAGGTCTGGTGCGTCTTCGACGTGGATGAGCATCCCTACCTGAATCAAGCCCTCGACGAGGCCCGCACTGCCGGCATCGAGGTCGCGCTCTCGAATCCGTGCTTCGAGCTCTGGCTTCTCCTGCACTTCCAGGACAGCCCCGGCCCTCGGGGGCACAAGGAGCTCCCCGCGCTCCTCTCCAGGCACATCGGTCCGTATGACAAGCGCGTCCGAATCGAGCTTCTATGGCCTCGCTATGAGGACGCGAAGCGGCGAGCCGAGCGGCTCGACCGAGATGCAAACGAAGCGGCCGAACCGCAAAGAAATCCCACGACCGGGGTTTATCGCCTGACGGAGACCATCCGAAGACGCGTCTAGTTTCCAGCGGTCTGGACACTTCCTTACCCCACCTCCGCTGAGCGCGGCCGTCCCCCCGTTCCCCCCGTGCCCCCCCAGCGGACAGGCCACTCCGCGACTCGGGGGCCGGCGGGAGCGCTGACGGAATCCGTGGCGTTCCTTTGCGCCTTACGGATAAACTGGGCGCCATGGACGATCGGGAGTGGAGGCGACTCGGCTCTGCCGCGGGCGGCTCCTGGTGCTCGCTGGCGCCGCGCTCCTCGCGTCGGTCCTGGTCGCGTGCGCCAACGCCACGGAGGGGAGCGAGGAGGGGGCGGGAGGTTCGTCGGGGGCTCCTGAAGGTCCAGCGGACCTGCCCCCGGACGAACCCATGTGTCAGAGGATAGTGACGGGCGAAAAAGCCCCGCCTCAGGATCCGCGCTGCGAGACCTGCTTGGGATTCCCCGCCTTCCCCGACGAGGACGGCGATGGCTACGGAGCCCCCGTGCGCTACGACGACCCACGGGTGGTCTTCATCTGTCGCGGCGATCCCAAACCCGAAGGCTTCGTCAGCAACAACAAGGACTGCGATGACACGGACCCGTCGATCCACACGATGGTGCGGCGCGACGGGGACGGCGATGGCTACGCGCTGGAAGGCAGCGACGTGTGCGGCAACCCCGAGCACCCCGGCTACACCGCGTCCAATCGGGTGGACTGCGACGACACGAACCCGGAGCTGACCTACTGGCAATGGACCGACGCCGATGGGGATGGCTTCGGCGCCGCCAACACGCCCTGGTGCGTCCCCCCCGATCCGTCGCTGACGTGGGTGGGACGTGACTGTGACGACGACGACCCGACCCGTTTCCCGAGAGCCATCGAGCTGTGGGGGGACGGGGTCGACTCGGACTGCGACGGCGGCGACGACGCCAGCTGCTCCGGCCCGGAGGAGCTCCCCTCCGTCGACCCTGCCGGCTCCTGCGACGGCCCCGATCTCTTCTGGGTCGTCCTCGAAGACTGTGGCTGCTCAGCTACAGCGACGGTCGTCATCGGGAACCAGGGATCGGCGCGGGCCCAGGGCGGGCTCGGGCTCGCGACCCTCGACGCGACGATCCTGACGCTGGATCTGGATCTGGAGCCCGGCGCCTTCACCGCGCCCCTCACGGTCTACGACCACGCCCGGCTCCTCTTCGACGGGGATTGCGATCCGCAGAACGATGAGCTGTGGCTCTCGCGCTGCACGGGTCCCTGAGACGGCCGCGCCCTAGCCGAGTCCCGCGCGGAAATCGATCTGCGATGCCCACTCGGGGAAGTCGATGAGCGGATTGCGGTTCCCCTGCTCGGCGAAGATCGCGGCGTTCCGGTGCAGCTCGTGCTCCGTGACCGGGTGCTCCTCGTGCCACCGCAAGAGGATCGCGAGGCGCTCGCGCTCGTACTCCGTCTCGTGGTCGTCGATCTCCCCGGGGTACCTCAGCAGGAAGTAGAGGACGGCCCGGGCCGCTTCGCCCTTGCCGAACGAAGGCTCGAACTTCGTCTTGCCGACCCGCTTCCCGCAGTCGCGCCGCTCCGCCTCCTCGAAGTCCGGAAAATCCCAGTACGGGATGTTCGCGCGGAAGCTGTTGCAGCCGCTCTCACAGGCGAAGAGGTGGTGCACGTCACCGCGCATGGGCTCCCTCTTCCCGAACCACGACTGCGGCACCACGTGCTCGCAGTTGTAGGGGAGCGCCGCCTCCAGGCGGCTCAGGGCCTCGTCGACGTCGAGCGCGCTCTCCCTTTGCAGCAGCTCCTGGAGTCGTTCGGCCCGCGCCACCTCGATCGCGAAGTCCTCCCGAATCATCTCCTCGGGGTCGAACTCCCTGCGGGAATAGATGCTCCTGAGCTTCAAGTTGGGTTGGAGGTCCACCCACGGGTACACGTGGCGGGCCGGGCGATACCTGAGCTTCTGCCGGTGGGTTCGAGTCAGGAGACGGTTTAGGGCCCAGTATCTCTCCTGCTCCTCGAGCGCGACGTCGACGAGCCCCTCGTAGTAGGTGGCCCGCTCTCCACGATCCGCGTCCGCGTCGTAGTACTCCCGCGTGCGCGACGCCTCGAGCCGTCGCAAGAGGTCGTCCAACTCGGCCTGGAGGTCGCGCCCCCAGGGCGTCGGTTCTGCCTTGGAAACCACCGTGGGTCCCGGCGCGACAGGCTCCCCAGGACCCACGCTCGGAGCGCAGGCGAGCTGCACGCTCACCGTCAGGGGGATCGTCCAGGTGGCGACCCCGTCCCGAGCACCTCGAGGCCCTCGAGTGCCGGAGGCTGCCGGCGGGCGCGCCTCCGCCGCCGGCTCGCTGCAGCGCCGCGGCGGGACGACCAGCTCCCCCTGGAGCACCTCACCGATCAGATCTGCGGCCGCACCCGAGAAGGGCTCTTGCTGGATGCGATGCACGATGCGGCTGACGCGCACGCCCTCGTTGGCCACCCAACGCAGCCGCTCCGCTCCCTGGAGCTCGTCCCAGGCCCTCCCGTCCTTCGTCAGGTAGCGCCCCTCCTCGTCCATGGCGGGCACGGCCGAGTGGTGGAGCGCCACCATCTCCCACTGGTCACTGAACACGGGCGACCCCGAGGAGCCAGGTTCCGTGTCCGCCTCGTAGTGCAGGAAGTCGTCCAGGAGGACGAGCAGCCGGTTGTCCCGCAGGGCCACCTTCTTCGGGCCCCCGCTCGGATGCTGCACGATGTTCACGTACTCGCCCTTCAGGATTTTCCCTTGCTCGGGCTTCAGGGGACACCACCCGAAGGACGACAGGGGCTCGAGGGCGCCGGGCTCCTCACGGACCGCGACCAGGGTGAAATCCAGCTTCGCGTCCGTGAGGAACAGGGTGTTCGGATCGAGCCCGAAGGGGACCGGCGCCTCCAGCTTCCCGTCGAGTCCATTCTGAAAGTTGAACTCGATCTGGCTCTACGCCGCGTGACCGGCGGAGGGGAGCACGTGGTTGTTCGTCATGACGACGTGGGGAGACACCAGCACGCCGCTCCCCGATCCGATGGGGCGGAGCGCCGCGTTCCGAATCCGCACCCGACACACCGCCCGCGCGACCGTCGCCGCCCTCTCGAGCACGGCCACGTCCACGAGGTTGTCCACGCCGAGGACGCGCTCGTCGAAGGACGCGCCCTCGACCCGCAGCCGCTTCAGCCGGAGCCGAGCCCGCTCCGGCGCGTCGATCTCCCGCGGGGACTCACGGCGCTGCAGCGCACCGACGACGCCCTCCCGCTCGGCGCGGCTCGCCCTCCCTCGCAACCCGGCAGCCTCGAGGATCTCCAAGGGGGGAAGAGTCGCCATCTCCTCCTTTCTAGCGGCACGCCCCCCTCCCCCATAACGCTCCCCGCGTCTCCAGGACGATCCAAGCCTCCGAAACCATTGGCAAACCTCTTTACCCTGAGAAGGGCGCTCACTTCGTCGAGCGCCACCCCCCGCCGAGCGCCTGGTACAGCGACACCAGCGCGTGGAGCTGCCGCGTCTTCGTCTCGATCAGCTCCAACTCCGCGTCGAGGGAGTCCCGCCGGGTGAGCAGGACCTCCATGTAGTCCGCCCGGGCGGACTGGAAGAGGACGTTGGACACCTCCACCGAGTGCGTCAGCGCCTGCACCTGCCGCTCCTGGAGATCGTAGCTCTCGTGGAGGTTCTGGAGGGCCAGCAGCTGGTTGTGGACGTCGGTGAACGCCTGCAAGAGCGAGCGCTCGTACTCCAGCACCGCCTGCACCTGCCGCGCGTTCGCGGTGCGATACTGCGCCGCGATCGCCTTCCGGTTGAGCAGCGGCGCCGAGAGCCGCCCCAGGACACCATAGGCGAGAGACGCGGGGGTGGCGATGAGGTGCGCGGCGTTGAAGGCCTCGTAACCGACGCCCACGTCGATGCCGAGCGACGGGTAGAAGGCCGCCTTCGCCGCCTCGACGTCGAGCTTCGTCGCTTCGAGCTCGAGCCGCGCGCGGCGGACGTCCGGTCGATTCTCGAGCAGCTTCGACGGGAGCCCCGCTCCAGGGTGGACGGGCAGCGGCTCGTCGAGCTTCTTGGGATCCCGGGCCACGCGCTGGGGGAAACGCCCCACGAGGAAGTTGATCCGGTTCTCCGCGAACACCCGCTGCTGCGCGAGGTCGTAGAGGCGGCTCCGGCTCTTCAGCACCTCGGCCTCGAAGCGCCGCACCGCGAGCTCCGTGACGCGCGCCGCCTCCTTCTGCAGGCGCACGACCTCGAGGGCGTCCTCCTGGATGGCGACGTTCCGCTCGAGGACCTCGATCTCCCGATCGAGCGCGATGAGCTCGAAGTAGGACCGCGCGATCTCCGCCACGATCTGGGTGACGACGAACTTCCTCCCCTCGATGGTCGCCAAGTACCGCAGGTCCGCTGCCTTCGCCGCGTTGCGCAGCTTCTTCCAGACGTCCACCTCCCAGGAGGCCGCCAGCCCGAAGGAGAACTCCCCGAGGTGCTTCGGCAACCCGAGGTGCTCGTCCACGACACCGCTGCGGGTGTGATGCCCCACCTTCTCGACGCCCGCCCCGGCCTCCGCGCGCACGCTGGGCAGGTACTCGCCCTCGCTCGCGTCGACCTCGCTCCTGGCGATGATGATCTCCTGGAGCTGGATGTCGAGCTCCTGGTTGTTCTCGAGCGCCAGCTCGATGAGGGCCCGGAGCTCGGGCGCGTCGAAGAACTCGAGCCACTTCTCCGCGGCGGCGCTCGCCGCCGCGTCGTCTCCCTGCCCGACGTGCTCGGGCAGCGTCGCGTTCGGCTCGCGGGCGTCGTTTCCGTTCAAGGAAGGGACACAGCCCACCAGCCCGAGCGCGGCGACCACCACGAACGACGCGACCCACCCGCGCGCTGCCTTGGCGTCGACCGCCACCTTCGCGTCAACCATCGTGGGCCATCGTCTCGGTGAGGGGTTCGACGTCCTCGTCGCGGATGAGCGTCTTGCCGTCCGCGAGCGACCCGAACACGTAGTACAACCCCGGGACCACGATCACCCCGAAGACCGTCCCGAACAGCATCCCGCCGAGGGCCGAGGCGCCGATGGTGCGGTTCCCGATCGCTCCCGGTCCGGTCGCCATCACGAGGGGGATCAGCCCGGCCATGAAGGCGAAGGACGTCATGAGGATCGGCCGGAAGCGCACCTGGGCGCCCTCCAGGGCCGCATCGACGATGCTCGCCCCCTGCCGCCGCTTCTGCACCGCGAACTCGACGATGAGCACCGCGTTCTTGCCGAGCAGACCCACGAGCATCACGAGCCCGACCTGCGCATAGATGTCGTTGGCGAGCCCCAACGTCTTCAGGAACAGGAACGATCCGAAGACGCCCACCGGCAAGGACAGCACGACGGCCAGCGGGAGGAGGAAGCTCTCGTACTGCGCCGCGAGCACCAGGTAGACGAAGGTGAGCACCACCAAGAAGATGTAGAGCGCCTCGTTGCCCCGGCGGGCCTCGTCGAAGGACAGGCCCTCCCAGGCGATGTCGTAGCCCCGCGGCAGGGTGGCGGCGGCGACCTCCCGCACGGCGTCGATGGCGTCACCGCTGGTGAAGCCCGGCGCGGGACCCCCGCGGATGGCCGCCGAGTTGTACAGGTTGTAGCGGGTGATCTCGTTCGGTCCCTGGGTCTTCTTCAGGGTCATGAAGGCCGAGTAGGGCACCATCTCCCCCCGGTCGTTCTGGACGTACAGGTCGAGCACGTTGGAGGGCATGCGGCGAAACTCGGGGGCCGCCTGCGTGTAGACCTTGAAGAAGTTGCCGAAGCGGATGAAGCCCTGCTCGTAGGTGCTGCCGATCAGGATGTCGAGGTTGTCCATCGCCTTCCGGATGGAGACGCCCTTCTGCATCGCCAGCTCGTTGTCGATGACGAGCTCGTACTGCGGGTAGTCGGCGGCGTAGAAGGTGAAGAGCCCCGTCAGCTCCTCGCGCTGCCCCAGCGCCCGCATGAACTCCTGGTTGATCCGATCGAAGGCCTGGTAATCGGTACCGTTCGTCTTGTCCAAGAGGCGCAGGGCAAACCCGCTCGCCGCCCCGTAGCCCGGCACCGGCGGCGGCTCGAAGAACTCCACGATGGCCCCGATGTCCTTCGCCTTCTCCTCCAGCTCCTCGATGATCTCGTGGACGGAGTGCTCGCGCTCGGACCAGGGCGCGAGGCTGATGATGCACGTCCCCGCGTTCGATCCGCGCCCCTCCGTCAGCACCTCGTAACCGGCGAGTGAGGACACGGACTCGACGCCGTCCACCTCCTTGGCGACGATCTGGAGCCGCCGGGCGACGGCGTTGGTGTGCTCCAGGGTCGTCCCGGGCGGCGTCTGGACGATCGCGTAGATCATCCCCTGGTCCTCCCCCGGCACGAAGCCCGACGGCAGGACGCGGTTCACCTCGACGACCCCGAGCCCGAAGGCCACCAGCATGCCGAAGGTGACGAGCCGGCGATTCGCGATGGCCCGGATCACGCGCACGTAGCGCCGGGTGCCCGCCTCGAAGGCGCGGTCGAAGGCGTCGAGCAGCACGCGGACGGGGGACCGACGCCGCGGCTTGCCGTGGTCGTTCTTCAAGATCATCGCGCAGAGCACCGGCGTGAGCGTCAGCGCGACGATCCCGGACAGGACGATGGACGAGGCCATCGTGATCGAGAACTGGCGATAAAAGATGCCGACGGGGCCGCTCAGGAACGCGACGGGCACGAACACCGCCGTCATGAGCAGCGTGATCGCCACCACGGCGCCGGTGATCTCCCCCATCACCGCCTGCACCGCCGCGTAAGGGGACAGGTGCTCTTCGGCCATCTTGGCGTGGACGGCTTCGACCACGACGATCGCGTCGTCGACCACGACGCCGATGGCCAACACCAGCGCGAACAGCGTGATCATGTTGATCGTGATGCCGAAGGCCTGCATGACGGCGAACGAGCCGATCAACGACACGGGCACCGCCAACGTCGGGATGAGCGTGGAGCGCCAGTCCCCCAAAAAGACGAAGACGACGAGCGCCACGAGCACGAACGCCTCCCCCAAGGTGCGCACGACCTGCTCGATGGACGCGTCGAGGAACGTCGAGACGTCGTAGCTGATCTGGTAGTCCATCCCCGCCGGGAACGTCGTCGCCTTCAGCTCCTCGAGCTTCGCCTTGACGTCGGCGATGACCTCCCGCGCGTTGCTCCCGTAGGTCTGCTTGAGCATGATCGCCGCCGAGGGGTGGCCGTCGAGGTTCGAGTAGATGTCGAAGAACTCGCTGCCGAGCTCGACCGTCGCGAGATCCTTCAGGCGCAAGAGCTCGCCGTCCGAGCTCGCGCGCACGATGATGTCCTCGTACTGCTCGGGTCGGTCGTAGCGCCCCTGGTACACGAGGACGTACTCGAGGGCCTGCGCCTGCTTGCCCGAGGCTTGCCCGAGCCGGCCGGGTCGCCCGATGACGCTCTGCTCGTCGATGGCGCGCATGACCTCCTCGGTCGACACCGAGTAGGCCCGCATGCGCTCCGGGTTCAGCCAGATGCGCATCGCGTACTGCCGCGAGCCGAGGATCCGCGTCTGGGCGATACCTCTGACGCGCCCCAGCTCGGGGAGCAGGTTCACGTTCGCGAAGTTGTACAGGAACTTCTGGTCGGCCGTCTCCTCCGTGCTGAAGAGGTTGACGTACATGAGCATGCTCGGCTGCACGTAGTTGACGACCACGCCCTCGAGCTGCACCAGCGGCGGCAAGCGGCTCATCACCTGATCGACGCGGTTCTTCACGTCGATCATCGCCTGGTGAGGATCGGTGCCGAGCTCGAAGACGACCTGGATCGTGGCCTCGCCGGCGCTCGTCGCGTCGGAGGTGATGTAGCTCATGCCCGGCACGCCGTTGATCGCCCGCTCGAGGGTGATGAGCGAGGACTGCACGAGCACGTCGGCGCTCGCCCCGGGGAAGTCGATCGTCACGATCACCCGCGGCGGAGAGATCTCGGGAAACTGCGAGATCGGGCGCGAGCGCATCGCCAGCAGGCCGATGAACACGACCACGAGCGACAGGACGATGGCGAGCACCGGCCGGTGGAGGAAGCGGCTCGTCATTCTGCCGGGACCTCCAGCTTGGCGAACACCTCCGCCGGCTTCTTGTAGTCGGTGACGACGATGCTGCCGTCGCGGACCTTGCGCAGCCCATCGACGAGGATGCGGTCGCCGTCCTCGAGCCCGCTCTCGACCACGAAGAGCTGGGGCAGCTCCGCGGCCACGGTGATCGGGCGCGAGCGCACGAGCCCCTCATCGTCGACGACGAACACGAACTTCTTGTCCAACACCTCGAAGGTCGCCTTCTGCGGGACGAGGAGGGCGTTCTCGAGGGGGACGACCATGCGCACCTTGCCGGTCTGCCCGTGACGCAAGAGCCCCTTGGGGTTCGGGAAGGTGGCGCGGAAGGCGATGTTGCCCGTCTCGTTGTCGAAGTCCGCCTCGATGGTCTCGACGGTGCCCTCCTGATCGAAGACCTGGCCGTTGGCCATGACTAGGCGCACCTTCATGTCCCCGACCTCGCGCCCGGAGGCAGCGTAGTCGAGGTACTGGGCCTCACTGACGTTGAAGTAGACCCACACGGAGTCGTTGTCCGAGAGCGTCGTGAGCGGGTCGCCCTCGTCGACCAGGCTCCCGAGGCGCACCTGGAAGCGCCCCATGATGCCGCTGAAGGGCGCCCGGATCTCCGTGAGCCCCTTGTGGGCCGCCGCCAGGGAGAGCTCCGCCCGGGCCTTCTTCAGCTTGGCCAGCGAGAGCTTGAGCTCGTTCTGGGAGACGATCTTCTGGTCGGCGAGGAGCTTCGTGTTGTCGTACTCGATCTCCGTGAGGTCGGTCTCCGCCTGCGCCTTCTGCACCTCGGCCTGGTAGAGGAGCGGCATGATCTGGAACATGCGGGCGCCTTTCTCCACGCGCTGCCCCTCGTCGACGAAGATCCCTTGGAGATAGCCCCGCTCGAGGGCTCGCAGCTCGATGTGCTGCACGGCCCGGATCTGCGCCACGTACTCCTGGGTGAGCTCGACGGACTCACGCAGGGGGCTGGTCACGACGAACCTCCCCGGGTCCTCGCGCACGTGGGTTTCGTGTCGACAACCGACGAGAGAGAGCACGAACGAGAGAGCGAGGAACTTCCGGGAAGCAGCCATGGTTGTGGTTCTTCTTGGGGGACGGACATCTCGGCGCGTCGGATCGAACGTCCGCACGCCACGAACGGGGCGAGCCAGCGCAGATCCGCGCCCCTCCGGGTCCCACGCGGGACTCGGCCTCAGGCGCTCACGCGCGGCGACGCCGGGTGAACGAGCGCAGATCGCTGGGAGCGCTCCGACGTCGGAGGCGCCCAGCTCGGGGACGGAGGCTCACCCCAGCAGGGCTCGCTCGACGACCGAGCCCCAGGCTGAGAGGTGCGGCTCACGGCGCGGCACGCCGACGGCGTCCAGCGCGAGCGCTGAGCCTCGTCAGGCGATCGTCGGAGGGCCGCGCGCGAGGCCGCTGACGACGAAGAGGCGCGCGGAGATCGCCTCCGCCTCGCTCCGACGAGGGCACGACACGTCACGCCACGCCAGGAGGAGCTCGCTCTGCTGCTCGAGGGCGCCGACGAGCCCTGGGTCCGGGTCGTCCTTCTTGTCGGCTTCGATGACGGCGCACTCGAGGTCCAGCCACGGCGGGGGCCCGGCCCACACGGACTCGCTGGGTTCGCCGTCCGCCGTGCGCGCAGCCGACGCGTGCGCAGGATCCCCTGCCCCGGGCTCCGCAGTCCAACTCAGGACGGCCAGCCCTCCGCCGATCAGGAGGGCCCAGGCGAGGGCGGCAGAGGCCCAGCCGAAGGCCGCGAAGGCCCAACGCAGGACTCCGCCAAGGGCCAGCTCGCCCCGTCGCGAGGCGTGACCTGCCCACGACGCGAAGCTCCGTAGCAAGACGAAGATCAGCAGAAATGAGCTGCTCCGGGCGGCCGCAGCGGCGCCAGGTGCCGACTCGGCCCTGGTCGATCCGCTCGACGGCTGGGGCGCGGGAGCGCCCGGGGAGGTACCTCGCATACGCCTCGAAGAGGCGTAGTTAGAGCACTGCCCCCCACCCCGTGCAATACGAGGTCCCCTCAGAAACAGCCAAAAAATGAGCGCGACACGCCCTCACGCGCCCGCGGATCCGACGACACGCGTACCCACGAAACGTCCCCGCAACATTGTCGTGACCTCCACGACCACGAGCGTCCGGGCAACGCTCTCGGCCCCGGGCCGGCCCTCGGGGTCGTCGAGGCGCCAGCAACCCCGAGCCCTCCGCAAGGGAGTGGGCCATCCCGTTGCCGCAGTCCATCCCCGTTACCGCGCGCGGGCGCAGAGAGCGCCCCGATCGGTGCGTCAGGGCGTGACGATGGGAAACTTCGGATCGAAGTCCACGGTGACGCTCATCAGCTGGATCAGCGCGTTTTCGTTGCCCTGGCTCCGCACGTCGCCCTGCCGGACGGCGTCCTCGAGGTTCACCTCCTTCAGCTGGATCTGATCCCAGGTCCTGCGGCTCATGGCGATGGAGGCGTCGGCGTCTTTGCTTTCGGCGTCCGGCGTGTACAGGAGCACCCCGTTCTCGAGCTCCACGAGGTACTTCTCGTTCGTGTCCGTGAACGCGAGGTTCATCGTGAGGTTGGTTTGGGCGGCCTTCTCGCCGTCGATCCGCACGGCCAGGTAGTCGAGGAACATGGGGATCGTCATGGCGCGCACGAGGTCGGGCGACACCGAGGAGATCGCCTCTTCCTTGCTGATGCCTTCGCGCAGCTCCTTCGCTCCCATGAGGTAGAAGCCACGCCAGGTGCCGTTCTCCGCCTGGTACCCGAGCTGCTCGAGCGCGTCGGCCTGGAGGAAGCGCGCCGCCTGGTTGTCCGGGTTCGCGAAGACGACGTGGTTCACGAGCTCCGCGACCCACCGGTAGTCCCCCCGATCGAAGGCCTCCTGCCCGAGCTCGAGGACTCGCTCCTCACCTCCCATGGCGGCGACATAGCGCTTGGCGGCCTCGACGGGAGGATGCTTGTGGAGGTTCGCCGGGTTGCCGTCGAACCACCCGAGATACATCTGGTAGATCGATTTGACGTTGTGGTTCACGGAGCCGTAGTAGCCGCGGTTGTAGAACTCCTGCCCCAGGCTCGCCGGCAAGACGATCGCCTCCCCGATCTCGGTCATCGTGCTCCCCTGGTTGGCCAGGCGCAGGGTCTGGTCGTGCAGGTACTTGTACATGTCGCGTTGCTTCTCGAGGAACGCGACGACCTTCTCCTGCCCCCAATGGGGCCAATGGTGGCTCGCGAACACGACGTCCGTCCGGTCACCGAAGCGACGGATCGTCTCGTGGAGGTACCCGGCCCACTTGTGGGCGTCGCGCACCTTCGCCCCACGCAGCGTGTACAGGTTGTGCAAGGTGTTGGTGGCGTCCTCCGCGGCGCAGAGCGCCCGGTAAGCCGGGAAGTAGAAGAGCATCTCCGCGGGCGCCTCGGAGTCGGGCGCCATGAGGAACTCCACCTGCAGGCCGTCGATGTCCCGCTTCTCTCCGGTCTTGGTCACGTAGTCCGTGGGCTCGATGAGCGTGGCCGTCCCGGCCGCCGTCGACTTGCCGAGCCCCGCGTCGACGTGTCCGCGCGGGTCGCGATCGAGCAGCGGTCCGTACATGTACGCCGCGCGGCGCCCCATGGCGTTGCCGGCGTAGACGTTCTCGCTGACGGCCGCCTCCATGAACCCCGCGGGCGCGAAGATCTTCACCTTGCCGGACTCCACGTCCCGCTCGTCGACGATGCCCTTGACGCCCCCGAAGTGATCGATGTGGCTGTGGGTGTAGATCACGGCCTTCACGGGTCGCTGGGGCAAGTGCTGCTCGACCAGCTGCCACGCCGCCGCTGCCGTCTCGCGGGTGGTGAGGGGGTCGATGACGATCCAGCCCGTCTTCCCGCGCACGAGCGTCATGTTCGACAGATCGAACCCGCGCACCTGGTAGACTCCGTCGACGACCTCGAACAACCCGTAGTGGTTGTTCAGCTGCGCTTGGCGCCACAGGCTCGGGTTCACCGTCGGCGGCGGATCCCCCTCGATGAAGGCGTACTGCTCCATGTCCCAGATCACGTTCCCCGCCTCGTCGCGGATCTTGGGATCGGAGGGCCGCGCGAGGAGCCCGCGCCGGGCGAGCGCGAAGGCCTCCTGGTCACGGAAGTCGAGCTGCTTCTGGACGGAGGCGTTGGCCTGGGCGGTGAATGGCGTGGCGGGCTTGGGCGCCGCGGTCAGTCGGGGGGGGCTGGGTTGCTCCTCCTCCGGCGCCGCCGAGGCGCCGCGCTGGGCCCGCGCCTCGCTGTCACTCACCGCGCTCGGAGGCTTCTGTTTGCTGCACGCCGCCAGCGCGAGCGCGCTCACGCAGAGTCCGACGGCCCAGGACTTCGTGCAAAGGAGATGACGTGTCGCTTTCATTCGCTCCCTAGCAACGACCCAGGGACTCCGAGTCGTGAGGGCGCCCGCGGTGGGGCCCGCGCCCCACGCGCAAGTGACGGCCAAGGAGTCGGGCGCCGGCCCGGCGCCCCCCCCGTCGCCTGGAGCCATCCGGCCCGGTCGGCTCAGCGATTCACCACGCGCTGGTCGGGTCGAGGAGCCAATCGAAAGCCCTGGCGCGGTTGCGCACCGCCTGCGCGCCGAGGGAGCCCTCCTGCGGATCCGCTCCACGGGGCGCATCCGGTGGGATGAGCTCCTGATAGATCGCCCGGTAGCACCGATACAGATCCGCCTCGGCGACGAGCTCCTCCGTCGTCCGCGGAGCAGCCTTTGACACGAGCGCTTCGACGGAGCCCTCGTCAAGGAGCCGTCCAAGAGCGGTGAAGCCCTGACTTTCCTCATCATCCACGGGCGGAAGTGCCAACTCCAAGCCGAGGGCCCACGCCAACGCTCGGAAGCCCTCGACGTACCAGGAGAGCTCCGCCTGAGTAGACAGGTCGACGCTCCCGTCAGCCGCTGCGCAAGCGGCTTCGAGGGGTGTCATCGCGTTCGCCAAGCGGAAGCTAACGATTTCCTCCTGGATGAGCGGCGGGTCGAACCCTTCTGCCGCGAGGGCGACGAGACCGAGGCTGAGCGCTCGCTCGATCACCTCCGCGACGGGACGCTCTCCCTGGGGTAGGAGCACCGGGGGAAAGGTCGCGCGCGGCGTTGCGCCCA
>JAAZAA010000278.1 GCA_012514535.1 Myxococcales bacterium
CGCGAAGCTCGCGGCCGACGTCGCACGCGCCGACGGCTGGCGGGTGGGCTTCGTGCCCCTGGGCCGAGCGAGCGGCCTCTGTCTCGAGTCGGAGGCGCTGCCGATCCTGCTCGGGGCCCTGTGGGGCGATGAGGACCACCTCGGGTTCCCCTCCACCGCGCGCCTGCGTAGGCTGTTGCGTTCGACCCTCGGCAGGGATCGCTCCGGCGACGAGGCTGAGGTCCTGCTGATCCTCGACGGAGTGGACCGTTGCGTGGATTGGCCGGAGACGTGCGCCACCTTCTCGCAGGTCGGCGCCGGGCGCTTCGTAGTGGTCACCGTGTCCGGCGCGTTGGAGCAGGCCCAGCTCTGGTGTGAACGGCTCGGGTGGGACACCGAGGACGTACGACTGCTCCCCGCGGAGTCGAATCCCGCGCATGCCGCGCGCTTCTACACCGACGCAGAAGTCAACACCGCCGTCTCCTGGCTGGAACGAGCCGCCGCGGACGAAAGCGCAGCCCGCATCGTCGACGCCCTCGCGCTCGCGTACGCGCCCCTGGCCCTCGACGACCTGGAGCCGCTCACGGGTATCCCGACGTCGACGCTCACGGAGCTGGTGCGGCGCTTCGCCGGAGCGAACGGCCCCCTCGTCGCGGGCGAGGGGAACGAGTGGGGATTCTCTCATGACGAATACGCGGCCCGCTGGCGCGACAGGGTTCCCGAACGGCTCGCGCGGCTCGAGCGACGCTGGCTCGAGTTGGGCGCGGAGCGGGCGACCCGCGCGCGCACCTCTCCGGAGGTTGCGATCCCGGAGGACTACCTGACGAGGTATTTCAGCGCGCACCTGCAGGCGGTGGGAGCCCGGGCGGAGAGCTTCGTCCCCCTGGCGTCCCCCGCCTGGTGCCGCTCCGACTCTCCATCGACGACGGATCGGCGGCTCGCGGACCTCGACCGTGGGCGCGCTGCCGCAGAAGAGCGCCTGGTTCGCTCCGTCGCGGGCGGCAACAAGGATCCCGACGCTTGCCGATGGATCGTCCGGGAGGCGCTGGCGCAGGCGGCGCTCTGGGACCTCGAGATCGCCGAGGATCTCGAGGAGCTCCGAGCGGAGGCGCGGCTCGCTCGCATCGCCTGCCTGGTCCGGCTCGCAGGCGCGGCCACGCAGCCGCCTCCGATCACGGGCGACGCGACGACGGCCACCGCCGATGCGATCCTCTCGCTCGCCCTCACGGTCGCGCTGAAGGAGGGCGCCGCCGGGGTCAGCGCCTTCTTGGAGGCGCTGACCGAGGCGGAGGTCGCGGTGCCTCTCGCGCGCGGGGGTGCACTTCGCCAGGCGGTGAAGGCGTTCGAGACGGACTCCGAGCCGCTCCCGGCGGGCGTGTCGCTCCACTTGGCGAAGGTCATCGGCGAGGCTGAGCGCCGCCGTCACCTGCTCGAGCGAGTCGTTGCGAGCGCGCGCGCCTCGGGCAGCGTGCGGGAGCTCCTCCAAGCGGCGGAGCTGCTCTGCGACGCGCCCCCCTCCGCCGGCGAGGGCGCGGATCACGGCGGGGCAGACACCGCAGCCAGCGTCGACGTCTTGGCGCGTGTCGGTGACATGCTGGCCGAGATGTTGAGGGAGAGCCCGTTCTACCAGGCGATCCAGCGGCTCGACCGAATCGCCCGATCGCTCGGCCCTACCACGGGGGCACACCTCGCGAGCAGAATCGTCCAAGTCACCCACGCCCTCCCCAACGCCGAGCTGCGGCTGCGCGTGCTCGCCGAGCTCATCGACGCTCTTCCCCAGCACGAACGAGAGGCCGCCCTGCGGGAAGGAGTACGCCTCCTCGAGACGGGTCCCTCGCCCGGTGACTTCCCTGCCCTCGCCAGGTTCCTCCGGCACCTCGACGCAGGAACTCTGAGAGCCCTGGCCACCGTCGACGGCAGCCCCGCGCTCCTCCGCGTCATCGCGCCTATCCTCGCGGAAAGAGGGTACATCGAGGAGGCGCAG
>JAAZAA010000279.1 GCA_012514535.1 Myxococcales bacterium
CCAGCCACGGCCAGAGGTTCGCAGTTCACTTCTGCTCGGCCACTGCGGTCACGGTGAGCCGCGTGAGCCGCTGGGGGCGGGCGCCTCCTTCCGCTTTCTCCGGGTCCACGAGGAAGGCGCCGGAGGCACGGTCCGTGTAGATGAGCGCGAGTGAGTCGGCGGTGAAGGTGACGTTCTCGATGACGTTGCCCACGGCGGCGGCACGTGCTCAATCAGCTCGCCATAGACGAGCAGGGCGTGTTAGCGCTCACGCGACCATCGATTTGCATGAACGTGCTCAGTGTGGCCTGCGGGCCGGTGCGCACGCCGATGCTCTCAAACAGCTCCTTGGGTTCTTGCGGTCGGGAGACGGAAACTCGCGGGAGACGGTCTTGTGGGCTGGGGAGCGCAGCTCGTGGGGCAGGAGGCGCTGCGCCACGCCGTGCGCGCGGAAGGCACGTAGCAGTCGGTCCTCTACGTCCGCATCGGTACGGCTGAAGCGAAGGTCGGGTCCTCGCGTGTGGCGGTCGACGTACCGGGTGCGCAGGGCCTCGAAGGTCTTCCGGGGATCGGCGGTGACACCCTGAATGGGATCCGACCACTGGAGCGCGCCCGTCCGGGTCTGGGGCGGCGCGGCGGAGCTCCTCCGTCAGGGGCGATAGAGACAGGGCTGGTCCCCGAGCGCCTTGCGAACGGTGGCGCCCAGCTGGCGGAAGGCGGCTCGCACGGTGGGGGCGTGCACGTCCGGGAAGGCGCGGGTGATCCGGGTGAGCCCCGTCAGGCACTCCAAGTCGAAGAAGTGCCCGTCCAGGGTGCGCATCGCAACCCCCACTCCGCTTCAGCGAGAAGTTCGACCTTCACGAGCCGCCTTCAGGCGAGAGGTGATGCGAGCTCGAGCGTCTTCCCAGTCGACGAGCTCGGCCGTTCCATCGGCAACGGCTTGGGCGCGTCGGTCGAGCTCGGCGAGCCAAGCCGCCTCGGCGTCAGGATCGGGTTCCTCGTCGTGCAGGCTTTCCAAGAGCACGTGGGCTAGCTCCGCACGCTCGTTCGGGGGAAGAGCCAGGAGTTCTGCGCGCAACTTGTCCGCCTGCATGGGGGGCATTCTAGCCTCCCTGGTCTGGATTGGCATCTGTGGTGGGGGTTGCCGCTCCAGCAGCGGCCTGGGGTGGATCTGGGGCGCCCCCACCGAGTTGCCCGCCGCACGCGGGTCGCTGTCATAGGTTCGACGGGAACCCCAGGGTAACGCAGCTCCCCGAGGTGAGAAGCGCGCGGCACCCTTGACGCGCAGGGGGGTTTGGAAGGTAGACCGTCGCATGCTCCGCTCGCGACGCATCGACGACGGCCGACCCTTGATCTTGCCCGTGCCGCCAGGGCTGGGTGCCTTCGACGCACTGGCCGTATATGCAGCCGTGTGCGGAAACCCGGAGTGCTTGTGTGATCGGATGGACCTCGACGTCCGCCCGGGAGCTCGAGTCGGTGAGTCTACCTTCGAGTTCGATGGCGTCCTGGGCGGAGGCGAAGCGTCCTCGAGTGGCGAAGACGTGAGCCTGGATGCGGAGGCGCTCGGCGCTCCCGTCGCCCAGTGGCTCGCTGCGCGGCTCGCCGAGGAGGGAAACCGCGAGTGGCTCCGGGAGCGCTGGACGCGGCTGCGCGCCCAGGCGGGGGACCCGCGTTACGGCACCCCCACGCTGCCCGAAGACCTCACGTGGCTGATTCCCTTGCACGACGTGTTCCCCGGGGAGTTCGATCTCACCTGCGCGGCTCGAGGTGCGATGTACCTGGCGGAGGACTCCTATTGCCTGCGCCCCGGCTGCACCTGCGACGATGTGACTGTCGAGTTCATCGAGCTCTCGTCGCCCGGATCACCCAAGCCGTTGGGGCCGGCTCGAGCCTCGATTCGCCGGCTGGACAAGTTTCGGACCGGGGATCCCCAGCTGCGGGACCTCTGGGCCGCGCTGTTGCAGCAGCATGGCTCCGGTAAGCTTCGCGAGCGCTTCGCGCGCATGCGTCAGGTAGCGCGTCAACGGCTCGTCCCCGAGCCGGTCTCTTCCTCCCCGGCGAGTGTCGGACGCAACGAGCCTTGTCCGTGCGGATCAGGGAAAAAGTTCAAGCGCTGCTGCGCAGTATAGGCGGATGCCCAACGGTCGGAATTCGACACCGGCCGGCCAGCTCGTACTCCCCGCGTCGCCGAGCCGGTGGAACCGCGTGAGCTGGCGAGGAGTGCGCTCGCGCCCCCCTCTGAGCGCCGAGGCGCTGCCCTGCGGGGCCGCTCCAGGGGACCGAACGAACCTGCGATGGCTCCCGGAGGCGGCGCGGTGAGCCGCTCCAGTGCGGCCGTGCGGTGACAGAGGCGGGGAGACACGCGCCTGCGCGATCAGGGCGCAGGGGGACGCCTGCTCGACGCCCCCCGTCGACGACTCCAGTCGACGCCCCCGTCGACGACTCCAGTCGACGACTCCAGTCGACGACTCCAGTCGACG